>NZ_CP009506.1:1881584-2195181 GCF_000970085.1 Methanosarcina siciliae T4/M
TAGAGATGAACTTTTTAAAAGTTGAAAGAGGGCTAGTGTCGAGTCAATCCTCAATTGTCGGATAAAGACGTGACAATTTTATCCTTGCATCATCTGTTGTGAATTGCCAATTAACCTTTGAATTTTTGTTGTTTCTGTAATTTTGCCATGCGAATACTTCTTTACTAACAAGCTCGATGTTATCCATTCTCCTTTTTAAACATTGACCTGTAAGTACGTTCAGTTCAATCTCTGCCATGTTCAACCAGCTTCCATGTTTTGGTGTGTACACGAACTCAAATCTATCCCATAGCGCCTTTGCTTTGGGTGGTGGAAATGCTTCGTAGAGAGATCCAGGTATATGCGTGTTTAAATTGTCCATTACTAAAGTAATTTTATCTGCATTTTCATGTTGAACTTCTATTTCTTCCAGAAAATAAGCCCAGTCTAGCTTTGTTTTTCTTTCAGTAATCTTTACCATTCTTTTCCCTGTCAACGGTTCACAGGCAAGGAATACATTGCACATTCCATTTCGCTCATATTCATAATCGTACCTGGCTGGCTTTCCTGGTGAGCAGGGAATAGGAATTCTGGTTTCTGCAATCAGTTGTCTTGGGGATTCGTCCATACATACAACAGGATTTCGTGGATCAAACGGACGTTTATAAACATCCAGAACCATTTCCATATTCGCAACAAAGCTACTGTTTTGTTCCGGAGGAATTACCCATCCTTTCTTTTGCCAGGGTTTGATTTCGTTTTTTTAAAGTACGCCGTACTGTTTCGTGAGAAATATCCTCGAAATAGCCAAGTTCTACAGCCTTATCGGCTAATAATCTCAAAGACCATCTTGCAAAACCTTCAGGGGGTTGACTGCAACTAAGGGCGATTAAATGGGCTTCAGCGTCACCATCAACTTTTTTATTATAAATGCGATCACTTTCTTTCCCGTTGAGGGCAACTTCAAGTCCTTCTTCAACAAATCGCTTCTTAACACGGTCAATTTTTTTCATACTAATATTCAGGACACGTGAGATTTCTTCATTGGTTGAATGGGTAACATTCAATTCACTTTTATCGCAATTAAGCAAGATCAGAGCATTGAGAATTTGTTGAGAGTTATGTTTTCCCTTTGAAGCAAGTTCACAAAGAGATCTACGTTCATCTTCAGTAAGTGTCACAGTATATCTAATCATAAATGATACTTATGAAGATCATTCTATGTATCTCTTAAGTCCTTTCATCGTTGACGCGACACTAGAGGTATTACCAAAAATATATTATACTTCATGTTTCAATATGGATTATTAGTTAAGTAAATGTCAAATTTACAATTATCTGCAAAATATTGGCCTTCCTTATGAAGAATTATTTAACTAAAGAGGAGGTAGAATATGTTAATTGAGTTTAATATCGAGAATTATCTTTCTTTAAAAGAAGGGTTTTCTTTTAGTCTGGTGGCTTCAAAAAGTGATCACTCTCTTGAAAAAAATCTAATTTTGGGGGAGAAAGCCATAAATATGGATGGTGGTATCACAAGAAACTCACTGGGAAAGGGTAATAATTTACTCCGGAGTGCTGCAATATACGGGGCAAATGCTTCAGGAAAAAGTAATTCCTTAAAAGCTCTTGGTTATTTGAAACATATAATTACAAATTCAATTAAAACTATGCCAGGGGACCAAATTCCTTTCTACCCATTTAAACTTGACAAAAAATGCTTAAATAAGCCTTGCAAATTTAATATTGAGTTTATTTATGAGGGTATAAGATACAATTATGGAGCTTCTTTCACAGCTAAAAAAGTAATTAATGAATATCTTTATTACTATCCGAAAGGTTCTATTTCAACAATATTTGAAAGAGTCAATACTAAAGATTATAGCTTTACTGTTGATAAAGTTAAGCAAAACAGAATTGCAAGCGATACTAATGAGAATGTATTCTATTTAGCAAGTTCTTCACAAAGAAATTATGACAAGACAATTAAGGCTTTTAAGTGGTTTAAAGAAACACTAGCTGTAATTGTTTCTCCGAAAGAAATATCCATTGGTTTCACAGCAGAATTAGTTAGTAAAAACGAAGTTCTAAAGCAGAACATTAAAAAGGCATTAATTTATGCTGATTTGGGTATTATTGATTTTGAATCAAAGGTTGAAGAAGTACCTTATGAAGAACTTCCAGAGGAACTTAAAAAAATAATAGACATTTCAGAAAAAAAACTTGATAGCTTAAATCACTTAGATTTACAAATCTTTCATAAGGGGTTTGATGAAGAGCACCATGATATTACAATTCCATTTGAATTTTCAGAAGAATCAGATGGTACTCAAAAAATGTTTTCATTGATGGGACCTTGGATTGATGCATTGAAAAAAGGGATAGTACTGGTAATTGATGAATTAGATTGTGAATTACATCCTCTACTCTGCGAATACTTAATCCAAATGTTTAATAGTCCGGAATCTAACACCTCTAATGCTCAGTTAATCTTTTCCGCACACAATACCTTTCTAATTAATTCAGAATTATTAAGAAGAGACCAAATATGGTTCACCGAAAAAAATATCGATACAGGAAATACTGAAATCTATTCACTGCTTGAGATCAAGCAGAGGCAAGGTGTAAACTTTGAAAAAGGATATCTGAAAGGAAAGTACGGAGCAATACCCTACTTAAAAGGTTTTAGGGACGTATTTGTATGAAAAATCCTAAAAAAAAAGTACTTAAAAGAAAAGAAAATACTAGATATCCCCGTGGGAATGTATATATTTTTTGTGAGGGATTGAAGACAGAAAAAACATACTTTGAAAGATATAAATCAAAGATATGTCAAGGACGATGCATAAGGCGAAAACTTCCGGAAGTTAAAGTGATCCCTTCTAAAAATTGTGGAGCAATTGCTAATATCGAATTCATAAATAGTTATGCAAGAAATGAGGGTGTTTCGGATCGAGATGGAGATTGCTTAATCTGTGTTATAGATTGTGACGCAAACAAAAGTGAAAATATCAATCAAGCTATAAAACTAGCAAAAGGAAACAAAAACGGGAGCAAAATCAAAGTAAACATCTGCCTATCAAATCCTTCTTTTGAGCTTTGGTATCTTCTACACTTTGAATTGTGCGATAAGCCACTTAGCCAAGAAGGTCTTGAAGCGAAATTGAAAAACTACATAAGCGATTATAAGAAAAATGTGGATTATTATGATGTCTTAGAAAAAGACATGGAAATCGCTATGATGCATGCAGAATATTTGAAAAAACATCATTTTGAAAATGGAATTAAACTATTGTCGATCGAAAGTAATCCTTCGACTATGGTTCCCTACTTCTTAAAACACATCCAGAATTTTGTAATTGGCCAATGATCCGTCCAAATATTTACAAATCAGTATACATCTTTTGTGAAGTTTCAAAAAACGAGCTTCATCTCATGGCTTGCCTGTAAATTTCCGATATTTCTTACTGGTTACCGCTATTTCCCTGTATTTTTCCTTTTCAAGCCGTTTCAGCCCCATTTCTGACTTTTTTGACTGGAATGAGAGTTCGTCAGCTAACCTGTGATAGCTTTCCAGCCGCTCCTCAGGAATAAGCCCGTCTTTTACTGCCTGCAGGACAGCACAGCCCGGTTCGTCCCGGTGGGTGCAGTCTTTAAACTTGCAATTGTGGGCTGCATCAACAATCTCGGAAAACGCTTTTTCAAGCCCTTCGGCAGAATCCCCAAGCTGGATTTCCCTTATCCCAGGGTTGTCTATAAGAACTGCTCCGTTCGGAAGAAGGAACATCTGGCGGACTGTAGTTGTATGCCTGCCTTTTTCATCGTCTTTTCGGATATCTGCGGTTTTCTGGACGGTTTCACCAAGCAGAGAGTTAATAAGCGTGGACTTTCCGACGCCTGAAGAACCTATGAGTGCAACTGTTTCTCCCGGGTTGAGGTAAGGACTTAGTGCGTCAAGCCCTGTTTTTGAAAGGGCACTTAAGGGAATAACCGGCACGTCCCCTGCAATTCCCCGGATTTTTTCGACCAATAGGGCAGGGTCATCCGCAAGGTCGATCTTGTTAAGCAAAATCACCGGGCTTGCCCCGGAAGAATATACGATGGCGAGATACCGTTCAAGCCTTCGAAGGTTGAGGTCCTTTCCTACGGAAGTAACGATAAAGATGGTATCAAGATTTGCGGCAATCACCTGCTCTCCGCCCCCATCTCCTGTTGCACCCCTTGAAAGGCAGGTTCTTCGGGGCAGGATATTCACAACCATGCGTGAACCAGTCTCAGGCTGGTCAAGCAAAACGACAAAATCCCCTACAACCGGCTGTTTGCCAATTCGCTGGAGGGCTCCGGAAATTCCCGCCTGTACGACTGCCCCGGGAATAAGGATCTCACAGACCGTTTTATGCCTTGATGCGACTCTTCCGGCAAGGTAGGAACTCTGGTAGACCGAAAAGGCCGATTCAAGCTCTTCGTCCCAGCCGGGAATAACCTTCATGCGGTCATTACCTGAACTGTTGTCAGAACTGTTATCTGAACTATGATCCGGACTTTCTGCTTCGCAATGCTCGTTCATTAAATTGACTATCAGTTTTACATGGTTAAGTCTTTTTCTTTTGATACTTTATCCGTTACCGGTCGATTCCGACCAATTTCAACTGAAACTTTTTCCTTCACCAGCTGCAAATCTTCTTCGTCCGGACATTTGTCAATGTTTCAAACTCTTTTTATATTAAAATAGTAAGTTTAGGTTGATGGACAATCCAGTTATTATCCCAATACTTATAATTTTGGCTGTCACAGCAGGAGCTCTTTTCCTCGTCTCCTACCGGCAGGGGAAAAAAGTAAATCAGACTGGAAAATATACAAAAAGCTACGGGAACGAGAATGAAAATGGTAATGAAAACGGGAACGAGGATGCAGTGGGATCAGGCCTTGCCCTCGGCATCTCACTGGGTTTGATAATAGGCATTATGACGGATAATATAGCCCTGGGGTTTGCTCTCGGACCTGCTCTTGGATTGGCTTTGGGAGCAGCTTTTAGGAAAAAATGAAAGAGAGAGTGTGTGAACAATAAATAGTAACTTACTTTCATTCCAAATAAATAAGGAATATTGGAAAATTCTTAAAAGATCTCTTGCTTATTCTAACTTTTTCTGTGAATTCAAGAAGAGCAGCCGGTTTCACTTTCATGTAATATATTGGATGAGCTGATCCCAAAACTCAAAAACTACTTCTTTGAATCTTGTTTTGAAAGGAACAATCGAATTACTGATCAGGAAAATAGTCATGGGCACCTCCCAATATGGGATTAAAGATGGCTTTTGGGATAGGCTCAAAATTAAAAATTATAGTAGCATATGAATTCCCTGGAACTATCGAAGGACTTCATGGGTTAGAATTTAAGAATCTGGATCACTAAATTTATGGAAAATAGTTATCTTGCAAAAACACAGCAGTAAATTTAAGTCCGTAGCATACAGAACAATCAAAGCACAAACAAACGACTTTATTTAAAAAAATCATTTTTAGTATTGTAATGTATTCTACCAAAATATTGGTAAGAAGATTTACTGGGGATGCAATAAAATCTATGAACACTACTACCTTATTTTGTGAAAAAGAAGCTATATGAGTTACATTCATTCTTTAATTGTGTTCAATAATTCATCCTTATTAACCGTTTCGTCGGGTCGCATAGCTTTCCCATCATCTGTTAATGTAAACTTACCCTGTAAAGCTCCTGTAACTATGAAGTGTTCAGGGTCAATATCCTTAGTACCAGGATTATCGTCTTTCATCAGATAGAGCAAAACCTTTTCACCCGGTTGGAATTTAGGTTCATACTCAACTACCAAGGTATCATTTCTGACTGTTCCACCTTCTACTCTCACCCTAACCTCGTTTGATGCTAATGGATTCTTAACATACTCGTCCACACTTATGATAATATCAGTATAAATAGTATTACGTATACTGAATTTAACATCTTCACCGGATTTTTTTCCATCGACAGTATTCCACTTGGGTGGAAGTATCTCTTTAACTGTGCCTATGACAATTGTATCGGAGCGGTTATTTAATTCTGTGTGGTTGAACCCTATAAGTGATCCACTGACTTCAGCGTATAAAGGTTTATCGTTGTTTACAAGTTTGGCACTATCTTGTGAGTGATTATTTGCTAGTTTAGCACTACCATCTGAGAAATTTGATAACCCTAAAACAGCTAATGTCAACAAAGAAATCGCCCCAATTAAAAGTATTCCATATTTTGTATTATTTCTCATTGTCATAAATCGTCACCTCTTAAGGATAGATAGCTTTAATGCCTGAGATATCGTCCGACTCAAGACTTCGTTTCTTTGTTTCACCTAGATTGGTTTGATAGTACATTGTTTTCTGGGTATCGAAAATACCGTCCAGATCTAACAATCTAAGCCAGTGTCCGAATTCATGAGTAGCAACATTCCGCACATCAAGACAATTAGGCGGACATTCATCGGTAGTCGACCAAGCATAGTTACTATTAAAAACTGTATCGTATTCTATTATGGTACTACCGGAAAAATCATGGGTAGTTCTTCCTGCAACATTTCATGTTTTCAAGTGTTTTGTCCAGAATAGACAGATATATTCACCTTTACACCTATATTTTCCTGTAAAATGTTCTTTTTGATTTTCTGCCGTTCCGGTTGCCAGTTGTACAAACTTCTCAATCGTGTCCTGCAGGGATACATTTACTACCTTAAATAATTCTGTTTCTTCACCCCATACAAAATTTTAGCCTTCTCCAGATATCTGATATTTTCCCTGGAAAACAATTATAAACTAACTATCAGTTATTTACTAACCAATAGTTATTTAATAATCACTAGTTATACTATAACTTGGAGTTACACAATTGATGGAGTAAATGAAATGAACATAGAATCTGTGAAATTAGTCTATTTTTCACCTACCGGGACAACAAAAGCGGTTGTTCAGGGCATTGCGCACGGCATTAATCCAGGCACCACGGAATTAATTGATATTACCAGAACGGATGCAAGAAAACAACCGTTAATGACCTCGGAAAATGAACTGCTTGTACTTGGAGTTCCTGTTTATATGGGGAGAGTGCCGGCATTATTAAATGAATGGCTGAATTCAATTCAAGCTCATAATACACCGACGGTTTGTGTTGTGGTTTATGGCAATAGGGAATATGACGATGCATTACTCGAACTAAAAAATATTGTAACGAAATGTGGGTGTATTCCCATTGCCTGTGCAGGATATATCGGGGAACACTCATTCTCAAATTCCGAGATGCCAACAGCCGAGGGACGTCCCGATAAAGATGATTTACACCATGCAGAAGTCTTTGGACGGAAAATACGTGAAAAACTGCAATCTGTTTCATCAATCTCTCAGGTTTCTGATGTGCAGGTGCCTGGCACTTACCCTTATAGAAGAGATACAAAACTGTGGATTGTTGATTTTATCGCAGTCAGTGAGGAGTGTACACAGTGCGGAACCTGTGCGGAGGTGTGTCCTGCTGGTGCTGTTGATGCAGAAAATTCCCGTTTGATTGATATCGAAAAATGCATTACCTGCTGTGCGTGTATCAAAAACTGCCCGCAAAATGCCAGATCGATGAAACCCGGGCTGGTTAAAGACGCATCAGTGCGTCTCCATACGCTCTATAGCCAGCGAAAGGAGCCTGAATGTTTTATCTAATGAATATAGCCCGAATATGTCCCGGTTGGTAAAAGCGGAAAATTGGGATACAGTCAGTCCTTGAATCTTATAACTAACAGTCATAATGTAAATATGGGCTTGTGAATATGGATCAGGTGGAGTGGAACTATGGGAATTGCCGATAGAAGACAACGAGAAAAGGAACAGCGAAAGACCGAGATCATCGAGGCAGCCGAACGTCTCTTTTTTTCTCGAAGTTATGAAGATGTTTCCATGGAAGACATCGCCCGCGAGGTCGAACTGAATAAGGCTACTATTTATCTGTATTTTAAAAATAAGGAGACACTTTTCGCAACTATTGTACTCCGTGGTGTCCGGATCCTTAAAGAAAAATACATGGAATGCATGGAAAAAGAGGTCCCGGGTATTGTCAAGGTAGCCCTGATGGGCCAGGTTTATTACCAGTTTTCACAGGAATACCCCGATTATCTTCGAATGATCCATTTTTACGGTTCTGAGCGTTTTTCCAGAGAGAACCCGTGTACCGCAGAGATTGGAAAGGGATATGGTGCCTGCCGTCTGATCCTGCGGGATGCGATCCGGGAGGGTATCGATGACGGTACAATCCGGGCCGATCTCGATCCGTTCCTGACCTCGATGTACCTTATGATCTCCTTCATGGGTATCCTGTCAATGGAAAATAAATGGAAATTGGTGATCGAGGCAGAGGGGTTCAGCTACGAGCAGTTTGCCAGTGAGTTTTTCCGGTTCATTACTCCTGCTATCTCTTCCGGTGAGGAATCTCACAAAATGGATGTCAAAGATTTCACATCGTTTGGATTCTTTTTAACCGAGCCTGTGGCACCTGGGAAGAAAAAGAGAGAAAAATCTTAAATTTTTTAGAATTTGAGGTTGAATTTTTTCACCTCCGTTGTATTTTATATTCTTGATTCACGCCTGTTCCATACGAAACAGGCGAATTCAGCCCGAGATCGTAAAAGTATACCAATAAAAGTATACCAATAAAAGTATACCAATAAAATTATCCGGAGGTGGAGCGGTTCTCTCTGCAAATGCCTCCGAAACAAAAAAGAAAGAAGAATAGAAAAAGGTCACAGCAGGATGAATAAAACTCTGAATCAAATATGAATCCGTTTTAAACTTCCAACCCTTCTTCTTTGAGGAAATGGTCGATCAGTTTTCGGGAAATGCTGATCTTCCCGGGTAGAGCAGGCAAATCTTCTACCGAAAACCATTTTGCATCCTCAATTTCAAACCCGTCAGGCCGGATGTCCCCGGAATCATATTCTGCGGTAAAGCCGATCATGAGGGAGTTCGGAAAAGGCCAGGCCTGCGTTCCGAAGTAAGTTATGTTCCTTACTTTGAGCCCGACTTCCTCCCAGACTTCTCTTGCAACTGCTGTCTCGGCCGTTTCTCCGGGCTCGACAAAACCGGCTATTAGGCTGTACACAGCGGGAGGGAAATTCGGGGACCTTGCAAGCAAAACCTCATGACCCTTTCTGATAAGCACGATTATAGCAGGCGAAATCCTGGGATAGAAAAGTTCTCCGCAGGAGGGGCATTCTTTTCCTCTTTCTCCGGGTTTCTGCACGGTCTTTGTTCCGCAGCGGCTGCAGAACTGGTTTGTCCGGTCCCATTCCACTACCTGCACTGCCTTATTCACAAGTTCAAAGCACCCTTCACTGATCTCCGAATGTGCCTTTCTGAGGTCGACAAACTCCATCCCCTCCGGAGCCTTCGTATCTGCAGGCAGCTCCACAGAGTAGCAGTGTGTCCCCTCAAGCATACCAAGGTACTGTTCCCTTACCACAGGAAGCCCGAGTTCCCCGAAGTCCACAAGCTTCGGAATAGCACTGGGATTTTTCCTGACTTTGAAAAGAATATCACGCCCCCGGAAAATGAACCAGAGAGCCTTTTCGGTCCTTCCGGCCGGCGGTTCTATGCCTACGATGAATTTCGGGTAACTGGGGTTTTCCCTGTTTGTGAGGCTCATAATGCTTATACTATTGGGTTTTGTTCTATATATGATTAGAGTAGCGTACAGTCCGAATTTTCCTGGTTAAAAACGATATTCATTATACGGGTCATTCTTCCTCATTCATACAATATCTTATAGCAGGTCGCCAGCAAGTCTGCGGGAGGCATTCCAATAATTTAAAGATAAAAATAGCTTACCGGATCAAGGGAAGATTATTTGAGTTTCCCTCTGACCACCATCAATTCCTCAAATGAAACCTTTTTTCTCCGAACAACACCGATCTCGAATCCCAGTTTCTTCATCTTCTCCGTAACAGCTTCCAGCCCGGTAATTGAAGAAATCAGCACCAGAATTTTTCCTCCGGGTTTCAGGTAGTTTCCAACCTCGTCCAGAAACCGGTCAAGGGTTTCCCGTCCGCTGATCCCTCCGTCAAAAGCATAATTTAGCCAGCCTGGGACTTTTTCTTCTTCGGAAGTGGGAAGGTAGGGGGGGTTGAAGAGGATGAGGTCAAAGGAGGCTTTCGAGCTTCCCGGTTTCAGGCCACTGAAAAGGTTGGTGCGGATTACCTCAACCCCGTTTGCTTTTGCACAGAGGGCTGCATGGGGGTTGATCTCGGTTGCAAGGACGCGGATGCCCTTAACATTTGTCCTGAGCACGGCTGATACGAAACCCGAGCCTGTCCCTATTTCAAGGACGTGCATACCCGGCTCTGCTTCTTCAAGGACTGTGTCCGTAAGCAGGAAGGAATCTTCCGCAGGCTCGTAGACAAGGTCTGAGGCTCCGAGTTTGACCCGGGTATTTTTGTATTCTATTTCAACCATGGCTTATCGGATTTGAGGTCAAAAAGCATGTTTGCAACACTGGCAAGCTCTTCAGGAGTCAGGTTTTCAGCCCTTTTGTTCATGAAGTCCTCCGGGAGCTGGTTAACGACCTCTTTGATATCCGGAATTTTGAGCATGCTGTTTGTGTTCAGGATCGAATTTCTCAACTTTTTTCGGCGCTGGCTGAAAACTGCGACCACAAATTCAAGGAAGAAGGCTTCGTCCCGGACTTCGAACGGAGACGGGCGCGGAACCAGTTTGACCACTGCAGAGTCGACTTCAGGGGCTGGTTGGAAGGCGCCTTTTGGGACTTTCATGATGATGGACGCATCGGCAAAGTAATAGGTATCGACCGTCAGGCGGGAGTAGTCCTTACGCCCCGGTGGAGAGACCATGCGGGCTGCAAACTCGTACTGATACATAAGGATTCCGAGCTTGAATTTGTGTCGCAGGAGCTTGAAGGTGATTTCCGAGGAGATGGAATAAGGGAGGTTTGAAACAACCTTGTCAAACCCGGGAAAATCGACATTAAGGGCATCGCCAGCCATAACCTCTATATTTTCAACCTTATCGAAACGGTCGTGCAGGACTGAAACGAGGGAGGGGTCGAGCTCGACTGCAATTACCTTTTTTGCTCGCCTTGCAAGTCTTTCTGTAAGGTTTCCTATCCCTGCGCCGATTTCAAGAACCGTATCCTGCGGACTCAGCTCGGCAGCAGCAACTATCCGATCCAGGTAACCGATATCAATAAGGAAGTGCTGGTCAAAGGTACCTCCTTTTATATTGTACTTTTTAAGAATAGAACGAACCAGGGCCGAAACCTCCTGAGTAGATTAAGAGTTCTTAATAGTAATATTTGGATAAATTCTCAAAAGCCGAACCGTCAGAAGTCAGATAGCCGGAAATGGAATTGAAAAAAGAAAGTAAAAGGATCACCGCCCACTCGAGCCCTGCCGGCGAGGAGGAGTGGTGAACAGCCTGTACTTGATGAAATCGTCCTTGAGCTCTTCTTCGATCCTGTGGGAGATGACCTTCGCAGGGTCATGAAGGCTCGGGATTCTCTCGCGAATATCCTGAAAGCTCTTAAATTCCCCTTTCTTGCGTTCATCAATGATAGACCACATGAGCTTTTTCCCGATCCCGGGAAGAAGTTCAAGCATATGCAGGCGGGTTGTGATGGAATGGGCATCGTTGAAGAACTTTACGAACCTTTCTTCTTTATGCCTGACGACGGCTTCGAGAATGAAGGGCAATTCGAGGTTTGCTCCGGTAGTCAGGTCAGTATACCCTATCCTCTGCTTTACGTGGTCTATTTCATCCCTATCCCCGGGTCCGATATAGACTCTTGACTGGATATCAGGTATTACGCCGACTTTTGGGACCAGTTCCATAAGAGTAAACTTTTTATCCCCTACGGCCTGTACAAGAGGTTTTTTCTGGTACGCTGAAGTGCCGTCAACGGATTTTCCATAGGGAAGATAATCGAGCACCCATACATATTCCTCCCTGTCCTGCGAACCTTCCATGCCTTTCCCGGATGAGCGCGGAGCTCTTTCTGACTGCCTGTCGGACTGCGGTTTGCCTGTCGGCCGCCTGCCGCCAGAAGAAGGTCTTTCGGCAGATGATCTGCCAGTGTACGGTCTACCTGATTGCGACTTCTCTATTTTCATCAGCACCCATCCTGTAAATAAATATGAAACCCCATGAATCTGATTTATGTCCGGTGTATTATACTCCAGCCGGGGATTTCTCACATAGATATGCCCAGCTTCTTTAGCTCTCCTGTCTGGTTCAGGCTTTTTCCAAGCTACCAGGCCTGTCGAACTATTCCCCGCACACCAGTTTCCGAAACTGGAGACTGACCTGTATCCCGGCATTCTCGGGAATTTAGAGAAACGGAGAAGCCTCTGCTCCTAAATTTTGCAGGCCGGGATACTTTCTTTATACTTTAAAGTACTCTAGCCAGATTTCGGATACTTCCCTCATAAATAACAAGATAAACTGCTATATAGCTTATCCTCTTTACTTTCTAATTATTCCATAGCTTCAAATACATAGTCAAGAATTTGATCCAGCTCTTCATTGCTCAGGGTGTACTTTTCCTTAGCGTAAATTGACCTTAGTTCGTCTCTGGATTGAGGCAGGATGTCTGCGATCCGGACCGCAATAACTGGCTTCATTTTTTCAAGCTCAAGCAACTTGCTAACAAGTTCTCTTGACTTTTCTCCGCTGATTTTAGAGAACTGTTCCGCATGATGAAGGGCTTTTCTAAAGCTGTATGCTACCTCAATCCCCTTCTCTCTGCGCTCGTCAGCGATCCTTGTAAGTATATCCTTGACCTCGGCCAATGTCAATAACTCTTCATTGAGGACTTCCTTAACTATCATTGGAATACACTCTTTTAACTTAAAAATTTCAGGTAGTTTTGCTTCCTTGTAGAACAACCTGTAATTGATATTTTATTGTGAACCCTAATTCCTGCTGCAAGCATTTTCTGCCTTTCAGTATCCGGCATCACCCGATAAGCCGGAACTGTATTGAATAACACTATCCTGAGCTATCTCAGCTATATGGTTTACAAATGATATATAATTATAGATGTTCCTTTTCCGGGATAAAAGACTAATTTTCAAAAAGCAGTTGTTCCAGATCCCCTGTAAGTGTGCCCTTTTAGTTTAAGGGATACCAGTTCTGTCACATCCAATCCTTTAACGGCGTTCTTCAAGCTGTAATTTGCCGGAATTCCCGGAAGGATTTCAAACCTCCGGTCGGAAGCCTGAATACCTTAAATTTCGGAAGAAAAGGGAAATTAGGGTGTAAAAACCTAACTGCCCAGAATCAGTACTTCTGCGGCTTCAGGTGCTGCGGAAGGGAAATAACTTCCTTCATTGCGTTTCCGCTGCGGACTTCCAGCACATATGAACGACCACGCTGTCCGATAACCTTTCCGGTAGAACCCTGGAATTTTGGATTTGGCATACCTTTCTGGACGCTCGGGTCGATGTCGATGTGAACCATCTGTCCTTCTTCGAATTCCTGAATTGCCCTGCTTACAGGGGAAATCCCTCTTTCGCGAACCGTCTTCTGTAATTTGTACCTTGTGCAGCGTTTTTCACCGTGGGAATTTGTCATCGCATGTTCCTCCGTTAGAATGCTCGAGTAATTTCTCTCTAAGAAATTTTCTATTCAATTAATTGATTTTCCTCTAAATAAGATGGATATTATTTAAATGAACCGTTCATTAAGGCACTCGTTCTCTGTGTCCCGATCGGCCAATGAAACGGACCCAGATTGAAATCCAGATTGATTTAGATTGGATCGATTTGGTTTATTCAGATTAGATTCAGATGCCCGGAGCTTAAATTTCGACGTTGACCACATCGAGGTCTTCCACAAGTGCCTGGAATCCTAAAAGCCCTGTAAGGCTCGGATTTGTCCTGCCTTCGTCTCCGGAAATCAGTTCCTTGACATAAAGCCCGCCTTCACAGTTCACAGTTATGTAGGCGTTTCCGTCATCTTTCAGCTCGTCAAGCGTGATGCTGTGCACATACCTTTTCCGGACAAGATCTGCACGTCTGTGAACCACGCGCTTTGGAGTCTGCTGGGCAATCTCCTTGCCACTCAAAGCCTCGAGGCAGGATTTAAGCTTTTCCTCTGAAACAGGCTCTTTAAATGTAACTTTAAGCTTATAAGTTTTATCCGCCTTGGAACTCTTGAGGGTCTCAATCATGCCTTTTTCGACAAAGCGAAGATCCTTTACCTCAACTTTTCCTGCGGCAGTTTCGTTAATTCGGGCAGCAAGTGCCCCAAGGTCAGTACTGCGCTTTACAGGAGACTTTGCTTCCACCACAAAAGGCCTGCCGCTTCCGAGCATCAGGGCATCTATATCTTCCCTGCCCGATCCGTGGAAAGCCGTATCAGTTGCCTCGAATGCTTCAACTACCGGCCCTTTGATAAGCTCGTCTACGGACTCCTGGTACTGTTTGCCGGTAAATCCGCAACTTTCGCAGCCCCTGCCCTTGCATTTCCTGCAGGGCCAGCGGGTCTGGGGAATTCCGCGGACTTTTTTGAGGTAGCGCCCGTAAATATATACCGAACGGACCTGGAGCTCGAATTTGTGTGTTGCAAGGTCAAGGGTAATCACAATATCCGGGTTTCCAAAGTCCACTTCCTTGTCAACCTTTTCTGCGATCCTCTTGCCTACTTCCCGATTAAGCTCGGTTTTCAACTGTTCGGCATAGGCAGTCCCTGCCTCAGCCCAGAGCATCTCTTCGTTTTCACTCAGAAGCCCGCTTACCTTCGTACCGACAAGGAAGGTGGAGTACTCAAGCCCCTCGAGAGCCTTTGCCACCTCAGCCGCCCAATCGTCCAGTTTTTTGAACTGGTCAAGGCAGACCCAGCACTGCTCGTCTTCCCCCTCTACCCGGAGGGCTTTTCTTGCAAAGGCACTGCAGGGAACAAGTTCCTTTAAGAGGGAGTCGTCGTTTTCACTTTTGTAAATGCGGTCCCCTTCAAGGGCAAGCGCGAGTTTCATCGCCTGCCCGCGTTCTCTGTTGCTGAGGCCCGTAGATAATTTTGCAAACTGACGGCCAAGACAGTGGTCACAGACAGGACCTTCGTGCAGAATTTTTTTTGATATTTCAAGTACATCCATTTGGTTTCACTTTCTCTAAGCTCTTTGTTCGGGGAATAGACCTGGAAGTGGATAATTGAATTTATTTGAGTGTTTGAGGGTAATTTAGAGTTTAAGAGTTTAATTGAAAGATGAGTTGAAAGCTTATGTTGGGAAAAATATTGACATGGGAAATAGTATTGACATATTGGATCGATTGGTAGATTGGATTGGAGATAATTAAAGATTACATTGAAGGGAATGCGCAAATTGAAGCATGTACTCTAAAAAGCGTATCCGGATAAGTTTCTATCCTGATACAGGGAAGTGTAATATAACTTTTTGGATTATAATTGGAAAAAACCGGAGCTTATTCCTTAACCCTTAATTTTTCCCCTCCCGGAATTTCCCCTCTTTCCGCTTCGGCCCTGTCCAGTTCATTGTGGATAAGGGTTATACAGTGGTTGGAGTGAAGGGAAATAGGCCCAACAGAGATAATTTTTGCTCCGGCTTCTAGGAGCTGTTTTTCCTCTTCTTCCGTAACGCCTGTATGGTCGCCCAGGATAAAGACAGGGTCCCGGATTTCTCCCGCAAGTCCCCGGATATCCTCGCCGTCTTCCCGAAGGTAGAGGAGGGTCCTCCCTTCAAAAGAAGCCAGCAGGGTATTTAAGTCTCCGTTCCGGATCCAGACCCCGGGAGTTGACCGGATGTCTCTTTCGGTTATGTTTTTCTGAAGGGCTTTCTGGATCAGAGACCCGCTGCTTCTTTCATCCGGGTTGAGGTACCTCAGGTGGAGGCCTTCGAATCGGATAATTTTTCCGGGCTCAGGATCTCCCAGAAGGAGCAGGTGAACGTTTACATCCCTGCGCATTCCGAAAGAGAGAAAAAGGGCAGAACTTACGCAGCGGCAGAGTATATCCATTCTTCCTGCAGACCCCGGGAGGTCGTTTAAAGAAAAATCGCCGCTCGTCTTTGCTTTGTGCCCTATGATAACGATATCACGCATGCGGCAGTATATTACGTAAGGGATATAAAAGATGTGTGCATGTTCACAGAAAAACACATAACGAAAGTGTAAAAGAGATTGTATCTAAGAATTCAAACAAGAACTAAAAAATTATAATTTAACGATAAGAGAATTAAATAAATCATTAAGGATGGGATACGGATGAAGATACTCGCAATTTCCGACCCCCATGGGGACTACTCGAAGATGAAACAGATCATAGAAAAAGCCGGGGACTTTGACCTTGCCGTGGTAGTCGGAGACATTACCAATTTCGGGCCCGATGAACAGGTGGATGAACTGGCTGAGATGTTTGATAAGCCCTTGCTTGCAATTCCCGGGAACTGCGACCAGAGGACCATCCTCGAAGCCCTTGAAAATTCAAAAGCCGTAAACCTTCATGGAAAAGCCGAACAGATTGGAAAAATCCGGTTTATCGGGATTGGAGGCTCAAACCCCACTCCTTTTAACACACCATTTGAGCTTTCCGAAGAAGAAATTGAAAATGCCCTTGAAGGAATGGTCTGCTCCGCCGAAAATTCAGGGGAATGCGGGACAATAGTGCTCCTGACTCACGCCCCTCCCCTCGGAGCAAGGGACGAACTCCCTTTCGGGCATGTGGGCAGCAAATCCATCCAGAAATTCTTGGACAGGGTTGACCTGATCGTCTGCGGGCACATCCATGAAGCAAAAGGTATGGAAAAAGTCGGGAAAACCATTGTCGTAAACCCCGGAGAAGCCTGCAAAGGAGCCTGTGCCCTTATAGAGATTGAAGAAAACGGAAAAAAGCCCATCGAAGTTGAATTAGTGGAAGTCTGAAAAAGTTCTGTTCGGACATTCAGAGGCACTGGGATAAATTATTGGATATTTCCGTACACTCTGAACCTTTTTCTCCTTTGAGGAGTATATTCATTAGCAAGAACATCCTTACTATATAATTATATTTTGTTTTATAGAATATGGGACATACAGCTAAAAAAAGATAAGAGGTTTAGCTACGGACGTAATCAACGATTTCGGTTTCGACCCGGTTTTTGTGGAATTCCTGACAAAACTTGCCATTGCCTTTTTGATAGGGATCCTGGTAGGTGTGGAAAGGGAGCACAGAGGCCTGGAACACGAGATTTTTGCAGGAGTCAGGAGTTACAGCATAACCTGCATAACAGGCATGCTGGTTGCTCTTGCAAGCGAATCGGCAGGTCCCGGTTTCGTGTACGTAGCCACGCTTTTCTTTGCAGCTATCTGTTCCATAATTACCTATTCCAAGATATTTCTCTACAGGCGGATAGGGGTTACAAGTCCTATCACCCTCTTCTTTATTTTCGTGATGGGAGTCCTTGTTGGCTATAACTATGGCATGTTTGCCATAGTCTCCTCAATAGTCGTAGCTTTTCTCCTGATCCAGAAGCAGCCCCTCCACCAGTTCGCGGGGAGCCTGACAAAAGAAGAGCTTTTCAATGCCGTACAGTTTCTGGCTGTCGCCTTCATACTTTATCCGGTGATGCCGGAAAAAAAAATCCTCGGGCTTGTAAACCTCAGGTCTGCAATTCTGATTGTGATTCTTGTTTCCCTGATCAGTTTCTTAAGTTATGTCCTCCTGAGAAAGTTCGGGGCAAAACGCGGCCTCTGTTATTCGGGCTTTCTGGGGGGCTTTATTAACAGTGAAGCTACCACAGGAGCCCTTGCAGGGCTCTCAAAAAAAACAGAGACAATGGCCGATCCTGTCCTTACGGGAATTCTACTCTGCAATATTTCCATGCTCATTCGAAACCTTATACTCGCCTTTATAGTTGACCCGAAAGGAAAGATAACCCTGCTTATGCTCCCTCCCCAGCTTGTACTCATTGCCGTTTCCATAGTAATAGTCCTCAGGCACAGTAAGAAATTCTGCTCTATAGATGGGGGAGAACTTAAGATCCGGTCTCCTTTCTCTCTGGGACAGGCGTTTAAATTCGGCATTGCCTTTACCCTTATTCTTATCATAGGAAACTATGCCTATGACTTTGCAGGGACTGCCGGCATATACGTAACCGCCCTCGGCGCGCTTGTCAGCAGTTCAGGAGTGATAGTCTCCGTAGCCCTCCTTGCCGTAAACGGAAATATCTCTTACGAAGTCGCAGCAAACACTGCAGTGCTCGCAAGCATCATAAGTACTCTAAATAAAATTTTGCTTTCAAGAATATCAGGTTCTGAAAACCTATTTTCCCTCTCCAAAAAAGCATTCGGAATCATTGCATTAACCGGAACCATTGCTTTGCTTTTATGGAACATCCGGTGAGAGAAAGCAAAAAGAGAGAATAAGGGGTATTAAGGCGCCTTCATATCATTAATAGGAGTTTTCATCTTTTCAAAACAAACCAGTATGATACAGTTATATGGCGCAACCTGAACAAGCCAAAAAGAATCTTTGTCCTTGTAAGCGAGGACAAGCTCTGGAAAGATTTTTTTTATGGCCGAACTTACTTTTTTACATCAATATGTAGGATATCTAAGGTATTGTGTGGGTTGTTTAGATTTTTAAAGAACTTCTTAAGGTGAGAAGTGTTTGATGTGAAAACAGTTTTATCCCGGCTCGAATTGTGACCGAAGAAGTCTAAAATATCTTTATATGGAAGCAAAGCACTTAGATTTCATAAAGAATTTTGCCTTGAAAACAGGCAATATAAAAGAAAAATACAAAAATATATTTATATGTACTTGAATGTACAGACAAAGCTGAAAGCTTGAAAAGTCCATTAAAGCAGGAACTTAAGATTAAATAACATTAGATATTAAATAAACAAGAATAAAAAACTAATATTCGAAAGATTTAGAGACTTTAAAGTAAAACATCAAAAAAACTGAATTGAATTTGGAATTACATTAAAAAAATTGTATGGAACTTGGAATTATTTCTGTAGAGTTCTAATTCCATAACCAAAAGAGATCATGGGGAATAAAATGAAAGCAAAAATCATTGTTCTGCTTCTAGTTTTAAGCGCAGTTTTATTCTCGGGATGCGCTGGAAATGAAGAAACCTCCCCGGAAGAAAACGTGACACCTGAAGAAACCGTAACCCCGGAGGAAGTTTCAACTCCAGAAGAAACCGAAACCCCGGAAGTAACGGAGACCGAGGAAGAAGTTGAAACCCCGGAGGAAAATGAAACAGAAGTAGTAACTCCGGTTGAAAATGAAACAGAAGAAGGACCGACTATTAACACATCCAATATAAAGACAACTCCCTATCTCGTAAGGCTTGTTAGTTACAGAGCATATCCCACAAGCCTGAACATTAAACAGGGGGAAACGGTTGCCTGGATGAACTATCAGGACAGCCCAAGGAGAGTCTTTACCCTTGTTAGCGAACAGGGCCTCTTTGAAAACGAGAGCCTTGTGTACAGGCGTTCCTTTCCCTACACTTTCAATGAAACAGGAGCTTACAACTTTACCGTTGTCGGGCAACCAAAAATGAGTGTAAATATAACTGTGAGCGAACCCTGAAAAAATTACCTGAAGAAATTTTTCGAAGGGACCGAGAGATAGGATAACTCAAAAGGCATGTACGGCTATCTGGAAAGTAAGCAAAACTTTCCAGTAAATTCACTTTTTTTTAGCTTCCGAACTTTCCTGCTTATTTTGATTTTTGAACCTTCCCGACCCTATTTCCATGATCTTTCTACCTCTTCCTCCTGAAGAAAAAGGCCCGGAAGCAAAAAATCAGCCAATAAATAGCTGATAGGCCAGCCAATTAGCCGATTAACTATTTTTTCAGAAAGTCGTTTCTCAGGTCAGAAGTGGCAAAATCGCCTACAAACAAACTATTTTTTAAAACAAGGCTTAATATAAGAAAGTATTATTATTTAATGAGGATTATATTGGATTGGGAGTAAAAAAGGAAAACTTACACAGGGGGGAAATAATAGTGATAAAAAAACTCATTCTGCTCCTCGTAGTCCTGGCAGTATTAGTGTTTGCCTACATGAACTGGTGGGGAGGAAATCAGGAGCGAGAAGAAGCCATGGGGGATTCCGGGGGTTCGGGTGGCACTTCAGGAGGAACACAGCAACCAACAGGAGTGGAGACACCGCAAGAGGCAATAACACCAGAAGAAACGGAAACATCTGAAGAAACGGAAACATCTGAAGAAACGGAAACATCTGAAGAAACGGAAACATCTGAAGAAACGGAAACATTAGAAGAAGCAGAGACGCCGCAAGAAACAGAAACGGCTGAAGAGGACGAAACGCCCGAGGAAACAGTAACTCCGGGTCTTGAGTCCGGAATTGAAGAGGAACAAACCGAAAACGTGACCGGTGAAGAGGAAGAAACAGGGACAGTGCAGCCTGAGGAAACCGAGCCGGAAACTTACCTTGTAAGGCTCAAGAATTATCTCTTTATTCCCTCCGAACTGGAGATAAATGAAGGGGATACGGTTGTGTGGAGAAATTTCGATGAATCCGATGTTTTTACCCTGAGTAGTGAAGAGGAGCTTTTTGAGGATCAACAGCTTGGATACGGAAATACCCTGAACTATACGTTTACTGAAAACGGAAGCTACAGTTTCAGTGCAAATGGGTATCCGAACATGCAGATGACCATCACGGTAAAATAATATCACAAAGTATAGCAACTTCAGATGATCCGTAGAACTATAGTGGAAGGGACGACAAAGATTTCGGTTCCGGTCCCACCTCCGGATGCAAATTTCCCTCCCTCGGCAGCGCCGGTGTTCTATAACCCGGAGATGGAGTTGAACCGGGATATCAATGTTGCAGCAACTGCAGCATTTGTGAAGAGGCTTCTTTCGAGAAAAGACTTGAAGAGAGAGGAGGTCCGCTACGTAGATGCCTTTTCAGCATCAGGAATCCGGGGTCTCAGGATTGCAGGGGAAGTAGGAATACATGCGACCATGAATGACTGGAACCCTGAAGCGTTTGAACTGATAAAGGAAAATATAAAGATTAATGGGCTTGAGGAAAAAGCCCAGGCTACACGCAAGAATGCAAATGTGCTGCTTCATGAGCAGAAATTCCATATCGTGGATGTCGACCCGTTCGGGACCCCTGCGCCTTACCTCGATGCAACCGCAACTTCGGCACAGGGCATGCTCGCGGTTACTGCAACAGATACTGCTCCCCTCTGTGGAGCCCATTTGAATTCGGGAATCAGAAAGTACGCATCCGTACCTCTGAATACGGAGTATCACAGCGAGATGGGCTTAAGGGTCCTCCTCGGAGCCTGTGCCAGAGAACTTGCAAAACACGAAAAAGGGATGCTGCCCCTACTTTCACATGTCACGCGGCACTATGTTCGCAGCTACCTTGAAGTGCTTCCCGGAGCCGGACAGGCTGACAAGACCTTGAAATCCATGGGATTCAGCGTTCACTGCCCGAAGTGTGGATTCAGAGGCCCTGTCTACGGGCTTGCCGTGCATATTGAGAAAGAATGTCCTGCCTGTGGAGCCCAGACAAAGGTTGCAGGTCCTCTGTGGCTCGGACCTTTTAGAAAATCGGAGTTCTGCAATGAGGCGCTTTCCGAGCTTGAGGTGCACCCTCTGAACATGAAAGAGAAAGCAAAAAAAATAATTACGTTCTGCAGGGACGAACTCGACATTCCCATGTTCTATGACCAGCACGTAATCTGTAAGGAACTTGGGGCTTCTGCAACAGGGATCGAGACTCTGATCGAGACTCTTAAAGCCGACGGGTTTGAGGCTTCAAGGACTCATTTCAGCGGGACTTCGTTCAGGACAGATGCTCCCATTGCTGAAATAAAGAAAATAATCCAGGCACTTTCCGGCTGAAGCGAATGTTCCTTTGAAGCCCGGAGGCAGAAACCTGTTCAAATATTATATAAACTATAAAAGAATAATAAACGCCCGAGTTCAGATCCGCAAATAATCCGTTAAAAAACTCAATGTGATATCATGTCCGACGATGATGTAGAAAAGCTATTTTTGCAGGAGAAGCCCACTCTTGCATTGCTGTTTATAGGTTCGATGGGAAAAACCTATGCTTCGGTTATTTCAAAGGAGATAGACTCGACTTTTGCCCATACCACGAGAATTCTTTCGAAGATGGAGCAGTCCGGACTTATAAGATTCACATTTGAAGGACGGATTAAGTTTGTCGAACTTACTGAGTACGGAAAGGAAGTGGAAACCGCCCTTAAAGAGTTCCGAAACATAATTACAGCAGAATCTCCTGCAAGCGAAGAAATACAAAAAACAGAAGAAGAAATTGAAGAAAAAGGCGAAGCGGCGGAAGGCAATAAATCAGAGAAACCGAAAGAAGCAACCGAAATTGAGAACATAAAAGAGCTTGACCTTCTAAGTGTTGAGATCCTTGAAAAGGTCAGGAACCTTAGAAATAAGATCGAGAGCATCCACAGGGAAGCAGTTGAACAAGGACAGAGTAAAGAGATGGTTTCCAGAAAACTTGGCCCTTACAGCCGGGATATCAGGAAACTGCATAGCCAGGTTGAGAAGGCTGAAAGCCCTGTTGATGAAGCAGTAGTTTCGGCTCTGGAAGAGACTGAAAGACTCCTTGAGGCTTATCTTAAGGGTCCAAAACCGGAAAATACTTAATACGGCAGATCCAGGTAGAGAGAAAAGCGGCAGGAAGAAAATGGAAAAAGTTGTGACCCTTCAGCATATTTATGGAAAAAAGCGGGACAGAATGGCTGAACTCCTGAAAAGCCTGGTTGAGAATGAATTAAAAGACCTTGAAGTAAAGGTTGAGGTCTCCATTACCCCGGAAAACTGGGCAGAGTTTACCCTTGAGGGTGAAGATGAAGAGGTATCGGCAAATCTCCTGAAATCCAGGTACGGAAGTCCTGCAAAAAAAGCCGAACCAGGGAAGGTGTACCTGGGTTTTCTTCAGGCTTTTACGGAGGACGCGTTTATTGCCAACATCGGTATCCCTGTGCGCATCGAAGCAGAGGAACTTAAAGCCCTGGGCAGCGGAAAGCCAAAACAGCTTGCATCAAGGTTCGGTCTGGTCCCTCACCTGCCGGTTGAAGTTGAGGTATTTGAGGCTAACAAAAAAATAAAAGCCAGTTTTACAAAAAAACAGTTTGACCTATGGTGGGGATGGAAAAAAGCAAGTACTGACAGGGTTATCATTAATGCCGCCACCCGTTCGGAAATTAAAAGTGCGGTAAAAAAGACAGGGCACGGCCGGGACATTTACGAAATCGAGCGCCTCGGGCTGCTTGAGCATGCCGTCGTATGCCGTGAAAAAACAGACGGACCCGGAATCGTGGCAGCAATAGGGCCCCGCCTGAAATCCGAAATGGGAGTCGTAATCGGAGATTCCCGCTAATTTCGTTTTCACAATGCCTGGAAGTTCGGGATAAAAATAATTATGTAAAAATGGAAAATGGAAAAAGATAATTTACATTGTAATTTCAAAAAGGCAGCGGGTGTGCCCGGTCCCATAACACTCGGTTTCCAGGACTCCGCACTCTTTTCCCAGTTTTCCTTTAAGGACGCCTTCAAGGATGCCTTCTCTGAGAACACAGAAAGGTTTTCCTATTGCCGGCATGAACCTGGCTTTAAAGTCGTCTTCAATCTGAAGGGCAGGAGAACCGCCCATGAGCACCGAGACCCGGCAGTCCCCGTGAAATTCCATAAAGGCTGCAATTTCCTTAAACAGGGCTTCAGGGGTGTTTGATTCAAAATTAGCAGAAAGACATTTTCCAATGTCTTTTCCGATCGTCCTGACAACAGGGGCATTATCAATACCGTATGCTTCAAAACCGAATCGTAGCACATGAAAAAGGGCTCCCATAAAGCAGGACCTGTCATTTTCGTTTTCAGCAACTTTTTCCAGCAAGCTTCGGTAATGCTCCGGAAAAGGCTCCTTGGAGCAACCCATGTACTGGGAAGTAAGGGAATAAATCTTCTTGCGCCGGTCTTCGGGGTCCGAATTTTCTTCAACAAGCTCGCATGTTCTGAGATTATTAAGATGAACGGAAATGGTTGATTTGGCTTTTGCCGTAAATTTTACAATTTCGTCAAACGATTTTGGCTCTTCCCTGAGCAAATTCAGGATCTGGAGTTTAACAGGGCTGTCTACGGCTATGAGCCCTCTTTCGGTATAAAAAAATTCAGTTCTGGTCTCAGGTTTTGCCATAATATCTTTAGATAAGTTGTGTTTTGAATATATAAAACGTTCGCGTGACTACGAATAATCATGATTAAAATATAATAATGCAGGTATAAAATAATGTAAAGAAAGGGAGAAGGGGTGGTAAAGCAAAACTAAATAAAACAGAGGGATGAAGTAAGCGATAAAGTAAAGAGGAACAGAATGAAGTACTGATAAGCTAAAAATAGAACTCCAGCCAAAAGATACAGAAAGAAAAGGTACAGAAAGAAAAGGGTACTGCAAAAAAAATTGCAGGATTTTTCAAAAAACGTACTCCGGAAAAGAAGCATGAAATTCTTCAAATAATATCCACCAGGTAATGAAAGTAACTTTCAAATCACAGTGCTTTCATACCAGAAAAAGAAAAAATATGCCAGTCTGTTTACAGACCAATTTTTAAAAAAGCAAAGGGGAAAACACATGGGATTATTAACACGGATGGAAACCGTATTTAAATCAAAGATGAACAAAGTGCTTAACAAAATGGAAGACCCTCGGGAAACCCTTGATTATTCCTATGAAAAGCAGCTGGAATTGCTGCAGAACGTAAAGAGAGGTATTGCAGAAGTGACAACTTCTAAAAAACGCCTCCAGCTCCAGCGGGCAAAACTGATTCAGAACAACGAAAAACTTGAGAAACAGGCAAGAGATGCGGTTGCCGCTGACCGGGAAGATCTCGCAAGGCTTGCTCTTGAGAGAAAAGCAGCCCTCCAGCAGCAGGTTGATGGGATTGACAGGGAAATCGTAGAGCTAGAAAAACAGGAAGAAAAGCTCGTTTCCTCGGAGAAGAGGCTTTCTACAAAAGTAGAGATTTTCAGGACAAAGAAAGAGTCCATTAAAGCCCAGTACTCCGCAGCCGAAGCCCAGGTGAAGATTAATGAGTCCGTCACCGGGATAGGCGAAGAGATGGCAGATGTGGGGCTTGCCCTTGAAAGAGCTGAAAATAAGACCGAAGAGATGAAAGCTCGCGCCGAGGCAATTGACGAGCTTATGGAAGCCGGCACCCTCGAAGACCTCACAGGCAGCAAGGATGATATTGAACGTGAACTTGCAAAAATCAGTGCCCAGACCAGTGTCGAATCCGAACTTGCAAAGCTTAAAGCCGAAGCTGGGAAGGAGCCCGAAAAAGAGAAAACTGGGGAAGAAAAAAAGGAGGTCTGAAGATGATAATCCGGATCATTGGAGAAGGGCAGTACCGGGCACCTGAAGCCCTCTGCGAGGAATTAAACAAGATAGATAACAGAATCGTAGTCCTTGTTTCGGAAGAGAAAGCCGAGGAGTTTCGAAAAGAACTTTCAAAGCTGATCTCGGAGATAAAGGAAAAAGGAGAAGCAATTGGCGCAGAAGAAATTCTGGAATCCGACATCATTGTCCCCCCGGAAGACCTGAGCCTTGAGGAAGCAAAAGCCGTATTTACAGGTTCAGGGATTTTTGAGGACTGAAGCTGTAAAGAACTGAAAATCCAGGGTTGAGGAGTTCAACAGGGCTGAAATACTTTAAAACTCTGCGATTTCCATAAAAATAATTGACTGAATACCATGAACAGCTTCCGGATAATCCGTGTACTTCAGATAATCTGGAAACTGTCCTGGTAAATTTGTAATCCGATCGGAAAAATAACTGGCAGTTTGAGGGCCTACATTACCTTATAATCATTACGGGTACTTTTGAGTGCCTTAGAACGTTTTCTGCCACACTACCGATCAGGAACCTCTGGACTCCGGTCAGGCCCTGTGTGCCCATTACTATCAGGTCAATATCACTCTCCTCTGCATATTCAAGGATTTTTTCAGCCGGGACGCCTTTCAAGTACAACGGCTCCACTTTAACTCCGGCTTCTTTTCCGAGTTTTTCTACATAAGCGGTTGCAACTCCTCCTTTATTTGCGAGATATTCTTCAAATGCATCGGTCCAGCCCATAACCGACCTGGCAGTTCCGGCGTGCTCGGTAGAAACAACATAAAGGGCATATACTTGAGCCCCTGTTACTTTCGCAATGTCGATTCCATAAGCAGCTGCTTTTTGGGCGTTTTCCGAACCATCCGTTGCAATCAGAATTTTTTTTAAAAGATTTTCACTCATTTAACTACCCCCTTTATTTTTATAAATTAAAATATGCAGGTATTAATATTAAAATTTCATCCTGAATTGTTCAGCTTTTTCCAGGGCTTCTTCTGCATCCTTCCTCTCGGTAATATCAATGGTCACAGATGGAATAATGGAATAATTTTTATGGACTAATCCTTATCTTTAATTGGAAATGAAAACCAGGTGATATAAGTTGTCAAAAAAACAGGCAATTCTGATCTTATTTCTCACAACCGTCCTTCTCGCATCAGGCTGCTTGGGGGACAGTGGAACAAAAATTTCAATTTCGGGCAATGAAACCGAAATTAATGTCAACATCTCCGAGCAAGCCGAAGGCAACTGGTGCCCTGCGGGGTCTCAGGTCCAGATTAAAAACCCCACAACAGGAAAAGCCCTTAATATGACAGTTACCGGCACCGAAGAGTTCGGAAACAAAACTCTTTGCAAAGCTATGATAATCACAGGGAGTGAAGAAAACAATACCGGATACGAGTACATGTGGTCACAGGACAAAAACACCACAGTCTGGACAAAGTACGGCGAGGATGGAAATATATCACTAAGATACGTCTACGAGGACGGAAAAAAGACAATCATTAATGGAGAGGGAAGGTTACTGGAGTTTGGGGTAAGGCCATAAGAACTAATAAGAAATATGTTCAAAGCAGTAAAATTAATAGAAAAATACTCCGACAAAATATATTGGAACAAAATATATTGGAATAAAAAAAAGTGGGTTGCCTGAATGTAGCCAGAAACGGCCGCTTCTATCTTTTTTATCCAGTTCCTCCCAGATCCGCCTCTTGATATGGCAGGTAGCCGGATAGCTTCCCTGAAACTGCTGTTTCCTTGTTAGTTTCCGACACCCGCTTGAAACCAGTTTTCAGATTGCAAGAGGGTGGTGCGAATGTTGACCAGAAGTCTTTTGGACTCCCTTGTTTGTTTCGACACCGGTGCTGGGCGGCAAGAATGTTGGCCAGAAATCCATTTAGGGCTTCCTTGTTGGTTTCTGACACCCATGCCTTTTCTCTCGGGGTTTCAGACTTAAAGGTCTGCCCCAAGAATTCTCGCTTCGACAGATCCTTCTTCTGGGCTCGGCTTTCCGATAGTCGTACCGAGCAAAACGATCCAGCCCACAGGAAACAGTATCAGCAGAAGGCTATATGCAGCAATTGCTGTTACAATCGATTTCCCTGCAAGCTTCTTCAGAGTATCCATTGGTACTCCACCCCTGGCGTGGTTGTCTTTTTTGTTTTCGTCGTTTCGATAGTTGGGCAATATTTACCCAGTCTTACCCAATGTCTTCGATATTGTGCGTAGTACACAATAGCATACAATTCTATGCAAGTACTGACTTATATAGATTTTCCAAAAATAATATTACGGTCTGTATATATTTTATACCGATCAACGATGATAAACTAAAAGAGCAATTTTTCATGTTTTTTAATATTCTTTCATATATGCCCCTGCAATTCCCGGATGTTCGAGAATATTCCTGTATTTAAAGGTTCCCATTGAGCTCTTCTGGGTTGCCGCAATGTACCATTTTTTCCAGAAAAATTCTTTTTTCTGAAACCTTTAAACGCTATGTTACCCTAAGCGTTAAGTATCCATGGTAGGCAATTCCTAAGAGATAAACTCAAAAAATACATATGACGTTGAGAAAAAAACAAAAAGAGATAGCCAGAACATGCCAGATACTTTTACTGACAATACGGATAATCAGGACTCAGATCCTTCTCGCCAGGGTTCCGAAGGCCAGGCAAATGTTGTTATAGTTAGATACGGGGAGCTTGCCCTTAAAAGCACAGGAGTTCGGAACTGGTATGAGAAAATTCTCATGAAGAACATTGCCGCAATGCTGGACTCAAGGAACATTCCGCATTCCCTTCTGCGGAGAGAATGGGGAAGGATATTTATCGAGACAACAGATCCGCAAGCAGCAGGAGCTGCAGCAGACGTTTTTGGAGTCGTTTCAACTTCCCCTGCATTAGTAACGGAACCGGACCTTGAGAGCGCGTCCAGAACCTGTGCCTTTCTTGGAACAGGCCTAATTCGGGAAGGAGAGTCTTTTGCCATTCGGGCAAGAAGAAGCGGAAACCATCCGTTCTCCTCAGCAGATGTGGGGCGAAAATGCGGGGATGCTGTCTGGAACGCACTTGAAAAAGAAGGAAAACATCCCAGAGTGAACCTAAGTTCTCCGGATAAGGAAATTTTTGTAGAGATGCGGCAGAATCTGGCTTACGTTTATCTGGAAACGGTTAAAGGAGTGGGAGGGCTACCCCTTGGCACGCAGGGCAGTATGGTAGTGCTTATGTCCGGAGGCCTCGATTCCCCTGTTGCCGCATGGCTGATGATGAAACGCGGGGTAATGATTACACCTGTTTACTGCAATAACTCTCCCTACGCAGAAGATGCAGCAAGGAAAAGGGCTTTTGATTGCATCCGCCAGCTTCAGGCCTGGGCCCCAGGACAACAGTTCACAACTTATGAGATCCCCCACGGTCCAAATCTAAGGGCTTTTATCGGGACATGCGAGCGGAAAAACACCTGCCTCCTCTGCAAGCGCATGATGTACAGGGAAGCCTACGAAGTTATGAAAAAAGTTGGGGCAAGCGGGATTATTACCGGCTCATCTCTCGGACAGGTGGCTTCCCAGACTGCGGCCAATATGCATGCCGAAATCTACCAGCTTCCTATCCCGATTTATCACCCGTTAATTGCCTTTGACAAGACCGAGATCGTGGATATCGCCCGCAGAATTGGAACTTACGATATCTCTACAAGGCCGGCAGGAACCTGTACCGCAGTTCCGGAGCGACCCGAAGTTAAGGCAAACTATGACCTTATAGTCCTTGAAGAGAAAAAGCTTGGGATTGAGACCATGGTTAGCGATGCCCTGAAAGCTGTAAAAATCCTCAAGCTCTGATTCGAGGCACAGTTTTCGGACAGGGATTCTGTTCGATAGAGCTGGAATTCTCCAGCTTATTCTAATTCAGTTTTCCTGTAAATAATATTTTGAGATATATAATACAAGAAAAAATACTTTAAAAAATATATAAAATTGAAATGATTTATATAAGATTTCTTACTTTTAATATTCTGGGCGTTATACATCCAATGGAGTTCATCATCCAATCTCCAGTTCAATCCACAGGTTCAATCCACAATCACAAATTTCACACTACAGTTAACGCCCTTCTCTTTATGAGAAATGGTCCGAATCTTCCTAAACTACGACTCCGACCAGGCTTTCTCGTATTTTTCAGGATTAGTCCTAACTTTCTTCAAAACGAACTAATTTAAAAAATTATTTATCATTACTCCTGCTAATCTATTCTATGAATGATTTTTCCCGCTCAGATACTTCCCGTTCAGATACAATAGCTTCCAGAACAAGAACGGTTTTGCTTTTATTTACGATCATAAGTTTTCTGTTGCTGACTGCCGGCTCTTTGTATATCGATCTGTTTCCTGATAATCCGGAAAAAGGCGAGTTTCTTATAAGCACAGCAGGTCCTGTATTCTGGTTTTTCTGTGGTCTCTGGCTCCTATTTAATTTAGTCACTTTCCTGAACTCCCGGCGCTAGAAAATTCCCACTGGAATTTCTTAGGCAGACATTTCAGGAAAGCGGACTTTATTAGTGTCTGATAATGGGAGTTTATAAAAGTTTTATGAGCAGAGAAAAATGTTTCTAAGGCAGGCGAAGAATTTATTTATGAAATTCCCTGAGAGTTATGCAGGTTCAGACTTTCTTTTTACTCCCCAACCTTAAAACATGCCTTTAAAGGGTTTCGAAAAAAGGCTACTAAATTTTTAGAATTTGTCATGAAATATGTATCCGATTTATTGCAGGTTTTAGCCGGATACGGACCCCTGTTAAGGTATATTGAGAAGTTTTATTCATCACTATCGGATTCAATCTCTTTTTTTTCGGCTTTGTGTTTATGGAGTGCCATCTCGATATTGCTGTGCAGGTCTTCTTCTTTGAAAGGCTTGGAAATGTATCCCGCCGGTTCCGTCATTTTAGCCCTTTCAAGGGTTTCATCGTCAGTATAAGCTGTCAGATACAGGACAGGAATTTTAAGGCGAGCTTTTATTTCACGTGCGGCTTCAATTCCATCCATATCTCCTTTCAACATGATATCCATCAAAACAAGATCCGCATTTGTCAGCTCCGCCTTTCTTATTGCTTCCTCTCCTGTGGAAGCAGTACCGGGTACGGTATAACCCAGATTTTTGAGTTTGTTTCTGATGTTCAGAGCGACAATGTTCTGGTCTTCAACAACCAGAATTTTTGCTTTTTTCATTATATCTCCCCTTTGGCACTGGACACTCTTTCAGATGACTGGCAGGGTTCTTTAAACCAGATCTTGAACTTGGTCCCCGAATCATTTTCAAGTTCAATCGTACCCTCCAGTTGTTCAACAAGTATATTTACCAGCTGGAGACCCAGAGAGTTCGTGTTCCTGAAATCAACGTTTTCCGGAAAACCCAACCCATTATCCGAAACTACCAGTATGTGCTGTATATTTTTATCGACTGGACTCTTAGAATCCATATTATTGATGATATTACTTATACTTTTATTTTCATTATTTTCTTCTGTTCTGCAGAGGCTGATGCAAACTTCACCTTTCCTGCCCGATGGAAATGCGTGTTTAAGAGAATTGGATACAAGCTCATTGATGATTATCCCAAGAGGAACTGCAGTATCCATTCCAAGGAAAATCTCTTCAATGTTGAGCTGCATCCCGACATCTCCTTTTCGGACAATGTATGAGTTGAACAGGTCTGCAGTCAGTTTCTGAAGGTAAGCTGAAAAATCCAGAGTCTCGTTATTTCGGGACCTGTACAGTTCCTCATGAATTATTGCCATCGTAGCAACCCGGTTCTGGCTCTCCCGGAAGGCTTCGAGGACCTCGGGATCGTCAAATTTCTCTGCCTGAAGTTCAAGGAGGCTTGAGATTACCTGCAGGTTGTTTTTGATCCTGTGGTGTATTTCCTTCTTACGGATTTCTTCCACTTTTGCAAGAGATTCTTCAGCTTCTTTTTGCTTGCTGATATCATAGATTGTCCCCTGTAAAATTCTCTTTTTGTCCGAAGGGTCGGAGACGTTCTGTATAATCTCACGAACCCACCTTATATTTCCATCCCTGTGCCTTATCCGGTACTCATGCCCTATTAAAAGCAGGGGATCCTTTTTCAGTCTCCCTCTATTCTCAAAAACCCTATATCTATCTGCAGGATGGACAAGCTGGTACCAGTTAACTTTTCCGGAGAAGAATTCTTCTCTGCAGTACCCTGTGGTTTCTTCCGTATTGCCATCTATGAGAATCAGGGTGAAGTCGATTCCCATCTGGAAAGCAATTCCCCGGAAGTTTTTCATGAAGGACCTGTATCGAGCCTCGCTTTCTTTCAGTTTTTCAGAAGCCAGTTTTATGCCTGTAATGTCTTTTATTACACCTAAAGACCTTCGAATGCTTCCTTCTTCATTCCTCTGGTAAACCCCGCTATCTTCCACATGAATATAGGTTCCATCCTTTTTCCTGAACCTGTACTCAACGCGGAACTTAGTGTCAGTCATATGAAATATCCGGAGTTCGCCAAGAACTCGTTCCCGGTCTCTAGGATGGATATGGTTTGTCCACATAGCATAGTCGAATTTGCTAAACTCCTCCGCCGTATATCCCGTGACATCTTGGACAGCTCCTGCCCACTTAATCATATTATCTCCGTGGTCGTGCTCAAACACTATCTGCCCTGTCTGCTCGGTAGTTATTCGGAACCTTTCTTCGCTTTCCTGAAGTTTTCCCCGGGAGGATCTCTTCTCTGTGATATCTTTTATTACTCCAAGAACCCTGCAAACTCTTTTATCCCCTACTTTAAGGTAAATGCCGACATCTTCAACGCAGATGTAACTCCCGTCTTTTTTTCTGAATCCGTATTCTTCAAGACATTTCCCCCCGTTTTCCATACACTTTTCATGTGATTCCCAGACCCTTCCTCGATCCTCAGGATGGACATGAGCTATCCATCCTTCCAGATCTACCTGACTAAACTCTTCAGAGCTGTAGCCTGTAAGCTGCTGGATTGATCCGGCCCAGCCAATTTTTCCAGATTCAACATCATAATCATAAACTATCTGCCCTGTCTGCTTAGCAGTAATCCTGTACCTCTTCTCCCCTTTTCGGAAAAATTTCTCAGCTTCTTTGCACGGGGTGATATCCAGCATTACACCCACAACACCGGCAACTTCTCCCAAACTATTCTCATAAGTAGCTTTATGGAACAGGAAGTCTCTGCTTACGCCGTCAGCACAGTTAACTCTGGTCTCGTAGTAACGGCTCCCCCTACTATCGAGAAGTTCCCTGTCATGTTTGTAATATATCTCAGCAAGTTCTTTTGGGATCTTTTTTTGAAACTCGGAGAAGGAGCCCCCTATGACCAGCTTTTTAGGAAGCCCCATGATTTGCCGGGCAAAACTCTCGTTGCAGTTTACATAAATATCGTTCCGATCCCTCTGGAAGACGGGGCTCGGAATGCTGTCTAAAAGGGTCTCAAGAAACTGGAGATTGTTCCGCAGGGTCTTTTCAATACCTTTCCTTTCAGTGAGTTCCCATGCAAGTTTATCGTTTGCTTCTATGTACTCCAGGGTTCTCAGCTCAACAAGATTTTCCAGCCTCTCATGCCAGGACCTGAGTTTTTCCTCAGCCCGGACCCTGAAACTTATATCAAACCCGTAAATGTCTATGAGCTCAATTTCCGGACGAGGATAGAGCATCAGGGCATACGTAGTTTCCCCTATTCTGATTTCAAGTTTTTCAGGTGTTTTCTGGGAAAAAGCCCTTCTTATACCGTGTTTCAGGGCTTGAGGAAGCTCACCTCCTTCTTTAATACCCCAGTGTTCAAGAAGAAAACAAGCTGCCCTATTGGCAAAAAGAACTTTCCCATCCTTTTCTACTCTGAGGACAGGGTTAGGATTCTCCGAAGGGAAGGGCTCTATTATTTTTTCTTGCAGTTTTATTGAGCTTTCCTGCTCCAGTTCCCTATCCTCTTCTTCTTCAATATCTTCTTTTTTCTCGGGAAATCCGTTAGTTTTAATCTTCCAGTCCCCCATTTTTCACTTTTTCCTTAGTCTCCTGAATCGTAGAGCGAGAACAATATATTAGTTTAAAAACAGGGTTAAAAATAGCCTTGCGGACTTTCCCATTTTTCCGCTATTTACTCCCTTCAATCCGATACCCTGGAGTTTTATTGTAAAAAAATATACGTTGCTCTGTTATGTATCCATTATTTAAAAAGTATATGATGTAGCACAGGCTTTTGTAAAGTTAGGATCGGGATAACGAAAAATACCGCACAAACAGAAAAGTTCAACTGAAAGTTCATCCTTAAAAAATATATTATAGATGGCCAGGGGGAGCTTCAACTTTCCCTGGTCATCTGAGGGGGTTATTTTAGCGTGGGACAACCACACTAATATTTAAAAAGAGTTATTTGTATTTAATTGTTTTCAATTTTTTGACAGTTTAAAAAGATAAATTTACCATAAAATATATCGGAAGAGCTTAAAAAGTCTGAAAATATTAAATATTTGTGTAAAAATAAGATAACATAAGACAGGACAAATAAATTACAACATTTTTAAATTTAAGTATCAGTTGATGATAAAAAACCATGAAACCCTCCCGGCTGAAAGCGGATTTTTAATCAATTTATAAAAAATACCGTCTCCGGCATGTCTGGTGATCCCGTTAAAAAACAGATTTGAATGAGAAATAAGACCGAAATAATTAACAGGATATAAACTGTCTAATTAACAGATTCAAATAAATGGACTCGGCGGGATTTGAACCCGCGGCCTTTACGTTGCGAACGTAACGATCTTCCCCTGATCTACGAGCCCTTTTACGAAAAAGAGAATGATGAAAAAGTCTTCCGGACACATTGTCCGGTTCTTTTTCCCTTCTCAGATGCGGTAGGCTTCCAGAACCTGAACGTTCTCGACGCCGGAAACTTTTGCAAAGGCTTCTTCTGCAGGTTCAGTTCCACCTTCTTCATCATTAACGATTAATGTTACAATCAGAGCCTTCAAACCAAAAGCGATAGGTTCCTCAACAATATCTCCGTGAAGGTCGGCCATTGCAGGAATTACGGCTTTTATTTTCTCTTTCAATTCCGCAAGGTCGGTTTCGATACCTTCTGGCATAATTTTAATTTTTGCTGCAACATCACCCATTTCAATCCCTCTTGTAATATATTACGATTCCATGAACAAATTCAAGCTGCTTTTACAATGCGCTTCTTGAGCTTCTGAAACTCTGGCCAAAATCACGGAGCTTTGAATCCGCACTTCGGACAGGTATATACGTTACCCTGCTGCCTGCAGCTTATACATCTTCCGATCTCTGCTCCGCACTGAGGGCAGGGAAACTTCACATAGCCTTTCTCCACAAGACGGATACCGCATGAGGTACAGTATTCAATTTTCTGTGATGACATTTTTATTCTCCTGAATTATTTCTTATAGTGAACTGCAATGAATTAACCGGTGAATCAGGCCCCTTCTTAAGCTCAAGATCTTGCTTTTTTCGGCGCCTGTGTTAACATCAATAAGTCTGATTAACTGAATATAATGATGCTTTTTGGACACGGCTTGCTTCTCTCCCTAGTCATATACGATATACGATTTAAATATTCCCCTTTACCGTTGTACAGGGTACAGGTTTTCCGTACACCGCCCGAATCACCCTCTCAGGAAATTTTCCGTTAATAACTCTGCATTCCATTCTGTTTTTCAGGAGAAATTCGGGCAGGAAAGGGTCAATGCAGCTCTCAAAATTTTCTGAGAAATCGGTGGCAAAAACCTCCCTGGCAAGTTTTCCCTCCCTGAAAATCCCGTCAACATCCGTAACCTTAATGAAGAGGGCTCCGGTCTGCTTCGCAACCCAGGCAGCAATTGTATCCGAAGTCACGTTCCAGGAGTGAGGCAGAGGGTCTTCAGCCTTCAGCAACCTGTAAGGAAAAAGAATAGAAACTCCGGAAGACGGTTCTTCTGTAATCGAATCCTTGACCTGAGCCAGGCTTTTGTCCTGCAGGTAGCAGGCGTACTGCTCCATGCCAAGTACAGCCATCCAGTGAGCTGCATCGTCCCCAAGCCCGAACCTCTCGTCAGCCCCCCTTACAGCATCTGCAAATATTCCTCCTCCGGGCACGATAAGGATGGAAAAAAGGGGGCTTTCGGAAACCTGCTCATCGGAAACCTGCTCATCCACAGTAGCTTCCGAATGTCCGGAACCAAATTCTTTTACGAGCCTGTTAAGAAGCGCCGGAGCTTCACTGATAAGGCTTCCTCCCACTTTAATAACTACCCGAATGGTTTTCATGGAGATTTCTCGTTCTTTAAGGTTTTTCTCAATTAATGGCTTTCAGTTAAGGCTCACTTATTAAGGGAAATAGGTTCGATTTTTAAGGGAAATGAGTTCGATTTTTTAGTGGAATAAATTTTAGCTAAAAGGGAGACAAATTTTCTGGAGCTTCAGTTTCCTGATTTTTCGGCTGCCAGCAGGCGAGCAGCAGCATATGCCGGGAAAACCTTTGAAATCTCTTCTCCCCAGCGCCCGGAAACCGAAATGCATTCGAATCCGAGCCTTTCTGCAGCTTCCTGAATCAGAAACTCTCCCAGGCCCGCAGATACAATCATGTTAAGTCCGTTTCTTTCCGCAACCTCGAAGATTGCTTCAGCCAGGGTAGAGACCTGTTTCTCTTTTACCTGCTCTGCAATCTCACAGATTTCTCTGTCCCCGACCTCCGAAAGGTCTGCACAGACAAGCCTTGCAATCCTGCGCATGGCATCTATTCTGCTCCTGCCAGCCCCGTCAGCCGTCTCACAGGTGTATGCAGCTTCTTCGATTTTCCCAAGGAGGAGGTAAGCGTCTGCCGTCGTTGCAAAGAGTTCCGAGGAGGTCCTGCACAAGCCTTTCTCAAGCTTTACCTTTTCAAGAAGAGCGGCAAGGTTTGTCCTGAGGGTGCCTGCGTATACGAGTTCACTCCTGAGCAGGCGTTCGAAGTCCGTGAGCCCTGCTCTGTGTTCCCCTGATATGATAGGGATGATATCGCTTGTGGTACTCCCGACATCAACAAAAATACAATCTCCAAGCTCTTTTCCGATCAACCGGGCTGAAGCTGCCCAGTTTGCGGCAGCAAGCTCCCTCAGGGAATCAGCTTCACTCTGGAACTTTCCCTGACTGTTTATATATGAGACCTTTTCAGAACCGAAAGCCGAATCAACCGTTTCTTTTATGAAACGAATACCCTGCTCTTTGTCTTCAAAACAGTCCGCAAGCTCCCCGGTCATCACAACAGCTACCCCTTCAGGCTTCAGCCTTTGTGCAATCTCCTTTAAGACCTCCGGCAGCCTGGTATTTTTCCAGAGAGGCAGATAATGAAGTTCTACGATCTTTCCGTCCGCAGAAGCAAGCTTTGTGTTCGCCCCTCCAATGTCAAGTCCTATGATTTTTGAATTCATTTTTGATTCCTTTCCGTGTATTTCCAGGTCAGCAAATATTAAACGCATAATTCTCCGCGCATTTATCTGCTCGAATTCTCCACATTTTTCCCGGTTTTAATTCTCCACACCTTACCCGGTTCTAATTCTCCACACTTTCCCGGACTCAATTCTTTCCGAAAAGTTCTCCAAGCATATCTTTCGAAAAGTGATATTCCCCTTCGATCCGCACGGAATCCGGGAGTTCGCCAAACCTGTTCCTGAGAAGAAGGTCGCCGATTTCTTCCTTCATAACCCTGCTAATCCCGAACAAAGAAGCCGTAGGTCTTGGATTTACATCAACGACATACGGAAGGTCTGAAAGTACGATATCCACACCCACATACCCAAAGCAACCCAGACACTTCACTGCAGAGATAGCAGTCTCATAGAGTTCCTCTTTTCGCGGAGTCCTGTAGGGAGTTAGGCTTCCGTTGTATTTTATGCCCGATATCCCGGTTTTCTCAGAATTTTCTTCGTCTCCGGCCTTTTTCTCTCCAAACTCGATGAACTGGCGGTTTACGGTAAGTGGAAGCGGCTTTTCCCCGGCAATCAGACTTACGCTCAGGTGTTTTCCTTCAATATATTCACTTGCGATGCAATCATTGGCAATGAAAGCTTCCGTTTTTTCGAATTCCGTAACAAGAGATGTTGCCTCTGCCCCGCATCCGAACCTTGGCTTTATGACATACTTTTTGCCCTTTTCAGCCCTTTCCGCAATCTCCGGAACCCTAATTCCTGCCTTTTTCAGGACTTCTGTGCACAGGACTTTGTCCGCACAGCAGGCTGCCGATTCCGGTGAGCACCCCAGGTTTACGGTGTTTTCTTCAAGTGCCCGGTTCAGCTCGGGAAGCATTCCGTCAGGAGCAATAAGAAGTCCGGCATCACATTTCTTTGCCTCCCTTTCAACTACCTGCCCGAAGTTTTCAACCGTGGATTTCAAGGAAGTGCCTGCACCTATTTCCGTACCTGCAGACGGATAGTACACTTCATGCCCTACCCGGACAAAGCTTTCTGCAAGTGTTTTTAACATAGCTGCCCCTTCCGGGATCAGGGACTTTTCGATATCCGTACCTACAGCGAATTCTGCAATCAGGATTTTCATCGGAGAAGAAAAACCCGGTCATTTTATATTATTTTTTGTCTCCCGAGTTTCGCTTCGGGAGCACGAGGTCCTTTTCGCTCGCTTAGCTCGCTCAAGAGGACTAATTTGCTTCGGCCGAACTGCGCCAGCAGAGTTGCGGCTCTGCAGTGCGCTGTCCTTTTCGCTCCGCTCAAGCGGACTATTTGATGGGTCGATACAGGAGAGTGAACTTTCCCGCAAAAAGAAGAGAAGGAAGAAGACGAAAATGAATTCTTTGAATCTACGGAAAAATTATCCGAATAGACAGATCAGGAGATGTGAAGGAAAGAAGGAAAAAGGGATAAGAGGTAACTAATTCTGTTACGTAAGTAAAGGTTTATATAATTTATATAGTTTATAGCATAAAAGGAAAGGTAAATAAATAATCTTGATGGTGGCTGGTAAAATCAACAGCAGAAACCCAAAATCTCAGTCTTTGGTTGAAAATCCTTTTGTCAAAACCCTCACTGTTGCGGTTCTTATGGGTATATTCCTGGTCGACATGGGGTTAGGGGTATTTGATATATTTTCTACTAAATCAAGCCCCCTGCCGTCGGCATTTGTGCTTATGATCTTTGCTGTCATGTTTATAGGGGGGATGGTCTTCTATGAGAGACAGGGGCTAGACACCCTGAGTTCCATTATGGGAGGAGCACTTGCAGGCTTTGGACTTTCCTTCGTATTTGTCTCCCTTGTTGGAGGCGTGCAGTTTGCTCTGGGAGGAGGAATTTCCGCTATTGGATGGGAACAGGTAATTTCGGCAGTTGCAGGCTGCATGATTGCAGGCGTTGTAATGCTCAAAGTGCTATCGTATAAACTTCAGAACCACTTTTACTGATTTTTCTTTGGCATGACACCTGCGGAAAGTGGGGAAGAACTTGGGGACTTGCTCTCAAGAGAGGAAGGAATGAACCAGGAAGTCACTCAGTCTTTAGCTGAGTGGTAGTTAACCTTTTTAAATATCTCCATTACGACAACGACAATGCTGGCAATCAGAAAAAGGCTAAACCAGCTCTCAAATGAAACAGGGTTTAAATCAAGAAGTTCCTGCATAAAAGGTATGTGCATGGAAACAATGTGAAGTCCCTGCATAATAATAACGCCTGCAATCAGAAAATAATTGTTCCTGATTGGCACCCGGAACGCGGAGCGGTATTCGGAGCGGCAGTTGAACACATGGCAATTTTCAAAGAGAATCATCAATAGTAACAGGAAATTTCTTGCATGGTCTTCCTCATATCCTTCTCCAGTTAACCATAACCAGACTGCAAACGCTACGACCCCAACGGTCACTCCTGAGATAAGGGTCTGTTCTATCATCAGTTTATTAAAAATCCCTTCTTCCGGCTTTCTCGGCTTCCTGAGCATTGTTCCGGGTTCCCCTGCCTCGAAGGCCATAGCCACTCCCTGAATCCCGTTTGTAACGAGATTAAGCCAGAGGAGTTGCACTGCAAGCAATGGTACTGGCAAGCCCGCAAAAAGCGCGAGTATGAAAAGGATAACTTCTGCAAGCCCGGTTGAAATAAGAAGGAGAGTGACCTTCCTGATATTGTCATAAGCAATTCTTCCTTCTTCAGCCCCTGCAACAATCGAGGAGAATGTATCATCAGTTACTATCATTGAAGATGTATCTTTTGCCACATCGGTACCTGACCCCATTGCCACGCCGATATTTGCCCTCTGGAGTGCAGGAGCATCATTAACTCCGTCACCTGTAACAGCAACAAAATGTCCCCTCCTGACAAGTGAATCTACAATCTGCATCTTCTGAATTGGTGTCACCCTTGCAAAAACTCGCACTTTCTCAAGCGTAGAGATAAAAACAGGGAGTTCGGGGTCTCCAAGTTTTTCCATCTCTCTGCCTGTGATCATTTCTTCGATGGAATGAGTGATGTCGAGCTCTCTGGCGATTGCATATGCGGTTTTCGGGTGATCCCCGGTAATCATTATTACATCAATTCCGGCTCTCTTGCAGGTATGGACCGCTTCGGTAACATCGGGCCTTAAAGGATCTATGAACGCCGCAATGCCGAGAAATGTGAGCTCTGGCTTTACGGATTCGAGTTCTGGCGCCTCGCCGACTTCCCCTGAGATCTGACCTTCAGCCACAACGAGAGCGCGATATCCCTCCTCCATCAGGAAATTCAGTCCCTGGTTCAGGGCATCAGGGTTAATCGGAACTGAGCCTTCCGATGTATTCATCGCTGTACAATACGGGAGAACGGCTTCCATAGCCCCTTTGACAGCCAACCTGACGGGTTCGCTTCGATCTTCCTGATAATATACAGCTGCGTACATTCTTTCTGATTCGAAAGGGACTTCGGCAATTATTTTTACTTCCTTCATCGCCTCTTTCGGGTTTATTCCTATCTTGGATGCGAGTGCAAGGAATGCTACATCTATAGAGTCTCCGTGATTAACCCATTTTCCATTTTCCTCATAGAGGGTCCCTTCATTACAGATTGCAGTAGCCAGCGCAAATTTTTGGAGTCTCTTCATCTCTTCTGCATTAGGGAAACCCCCATCTTTCTTCTTTACCTCACCTTCAGGGATGTAACCTTCTCCCAAGATTTCAAAATAGTTTCCAGGGGGCAACAGGACCATCCTTGCCGTCTGCTGGTTGACAGTGAGAGTCCCTGTCTTGTCGGTTGCTATTGTAGTGCAGCTTCCCAAACTTTCGACAGCAGAAAGTTTGCGGACGATTACATTTCTTTTAGCCATACGGGTGGACGCAATTGAAAGTGCAACCGTAACCCCTACAGGCAACCCTTCAGGAATAGCGGACACTACGAGAGCTACTGCAAGGAAAAAAACCTCCACAGGAGCGGTTCCCTGTGAAAGGGCAACCGCGCTCATCACGACGCTGGCAAAGATCACAAAAATTCCTATTCTCCGGGAAAAATCTTCCATCCGTATGAGGAGAGGGGGCTTTGCAGACTCGGTTTCCGTAACTGCACGGGCAATCCTGCCAACTTCGGTTCGGCTGCCTGTTGCAGTCGCAACTCCACAGCCGCGTCCCGTAATTACAGTACTGCCAGCGTATGTCATATTGTGCCGGTCACTCACAGGAGTATCTTCTTTAAGTACGCCCACAGTTTTCTGTACAGCAGCGGACTCACCGGTAAGGAGCGATTCGTCAACGGTGAGGTTTGTCGCCCGGAGAATACGAAGGTCGGCAGGGATACGGCTTCCGGATTCGAGCAGGACAATATCTCCGGGGACTATCTCTTCAGCCGGAATTTCACTCTCGACCCCCCTTCTTCTGATCCGGGACATAATTTTTAAGATTGTCTGGAGCTGGGATGCACTCTGTTCTGCTTTCCATTCCTGGATAGTACCGATTACAGCATTAATAATTACTACAAGAAAAATGAATCCCGCATCTCTGAGATCGTCCATAAAAACAGCGATTATTCCTGCTATAAGAAGGATGTAAATTAAAGGGCTTTTAAACTGGTGAAGAACTATTTCCGCAAGTTTCGGGGGCTTCTTTGTCGGAAGGGTATTTTCTCCATATTCCTTGAGCCTGATGGCTGCTTCTTCAGGGTCAAGTCCCCTGGAGGAAGTTTCAAGCTCTCTAAAGATTTTCTCATTTTCCTGAGAATGCCATTTAACGGTATCTTTATCCTGGCTCTCTGAAACCACTAACTCGGAAGATTCTTTCCGGTATGGACCATTCCCCATTTTCTTTTCCAGATCTTGCTGCTTTATCCCCTCTTTAGTGCCGCCTGGATCTGATAAAATCACGTTTGTCACCTCTTCGGTACCATTTTTAATTTGCTTTATGCAGATTCCTTTCTATCTGCCTTCCTTAATCTAAGTACGGGTTGAGTTATTCTTCTGCTCAGTAACTGGAGATACAACTTGACAGCTTTCCAGGTGTGACCTTTACATTTTTTAAAAGAAAATCAGTTGAATACAGGAACTTCTCTGGGCGTTGAGCAATTTTCGGTTTCCGAACTGCTAAATGTCCGGATATCTCCATAACACCGAGTTTCCCTCTATATATCCTTCGCAATGTATGTTGCTCATCTTATAAATCTAGTGTCGTACCCATTCAATTATTTCACATAATACTTTGAAATTTTCTCATATCTCTATTTCTGCAGCATTGAGCCAACTTGCATTTTGGAGTGTAACATAACTCTAAATTCCAGCGTGTAATGTAACTCTATCTTGTTCCGGATCTGCTTTGCTTCCTCTTCGGAGAATGTTTCGTAGAATGACTTTTCTTTATGGATACTGAGATTATTCGTAGCCAGTCTGATGACTTCTCGTGAGTCATCGGTTAAACATCAGAAACTCACTCCTACATATGTTTTTATAGAAATCCTAACTATTAATCATTGGTCATCGGTTAAGGGATTTTCTTGCCTGAAAGCTATCGATTTTGCACCAAAAGGATGCCTTAAATTTTGTCTTTTTCACATGAAATCGACACCCATTACCAACTTCCACTGTGATAACACTTTTGGAGACTGTTGTGAGAATGGAGGTAATTTATCACTATTCATCACTTAACCGAACACGCATGAAAGTAATTCAAAATATATGCATGGATAAAGGATATGATTCTCCTGAGATCAGAGAATTGGTTAAAGAATATGGTTATGCTGTTCATATCAAAACCCGAGGAGAGGAAAACGCAAGAATAGAGATATCAGATTTTAGAGTAAGAAGATGGGTTGTAGGCAGGACCTGTCGGATAGGCTCTTATTCAAAGAATTTCATATGCGTTTTTTTGCTCACTCTGGGAGATTTGCTACCAGATTATCCAAAAACTATTTATAGAATTACAAACAATCACAGATCAAGGCGAGCGAACCGTTACAATAATTTCATGGGGATCTATAAATGAAGAAGTCCACTAAAAAGGAAAGTACGCATTCTAAAGAAGATAGCCAGAATCAGGCTGAAAATTCCGAAGCCCGGAACTCTGGACCTTCTACCGAACAAGCCGGTGAAAAAACGGCAGGCCCTGAAAAAGAACCTGCGGGTTCAGGCGCTAAAAAGAGTCCAGAGGCTACCTGCAGGGAGGAAAACGAACTACTCAAGGATCAACTTTTCCGGCTTGCAGCGGATTTTGAGAACTTCAAAAAACGGACCGCCCGTCAGATGGAAGAAAACCGAAAAGCTGTGCTCGAACAGGTGCTTCTTGACTTTGTCGAAGTGACAGATAACTTCGAACGTGCCCTGAAATCTGCACGGACTGCAGAAGACATGGGTTCGATTGTAAGCGGAATTGAGCAGCTTTCAAAGCAGTTTTTCTCTATCCTGGAAAAATACGGGCTTGAGAGAATAAAATGCGAAAAGACAGGGGAGTTTGACCCTCACAGACATGAGGCAATCCAGCACATAGAAACTTCCGAAGTTCCGGATAATACCATAGTTGATGTTTACAAACAGGGTTATTCTCTGAACGAAAAGGTTGTCAGACCTGCTCTGGTTTCAGTGGCAAAAAACCCTGAAGAGACAGAAAAATAAAATTGATTAACTCAAAACCAGACATACACCGAACTTCCATTTACACCGGTTAAACCGAACTTACATTCACACCTGTTAAACCGAACTTACATTAAAATCGACACTAAATTCAATAACTTCTCCGGGCAGACAAACTAACAAATAGACCTGCCGATCAGAAGGAACAAATTTATTAAGTTATTTCCGGGTCCGTTGACCGGAAATTTAATTGATTAACCTGAAAAACAACCTGTATGGGTAATCCAACTAAATAACTTAATTGACAATTTACTATGAGGCTATAATATGGCAAAGATACTGGGTATAGACCTTGGTACTACCAACTCTTGTATGGCAGTGATGGAAGGCGGGGACGCTGTCGTGCTCCCGAATGCCGAAGGAAGCAGAACAACTCCTTCAGTCGTAGGATTCTCCAAGAAAGGAGAGAAACTTGTGGGCCAGGTCGCAAAGCGGCAGGCAATTTCAAACCCTGAGAACACTGTTTATTCCATTAAAAGGCACATGGGAGAAGCAAACTACAAAGTCACACTCCATGGAAAAGAATACACTCCTCAGGAAATTTCTGCAATGATCCTCCAGAAGCTCAAAACGGAAGCAGAAGCTTATCTCGGAGAGACAATAAAACAAGCTGTTATTACAGTTCCTGCTTATTTCAACGATGCGCAGAGGCAGGCTACAAAGGATGCAGGTTCGATTGCCGGGCTTGAAGTCATGAGAATCATAAACGAGCCCACAGCCGCATCCCTGGCTTACGGGCTTGACAAAGGAGATGTGGACCAGAAGATCCTTGTCTACGACCTTGGAGGCGGGACCTTTGACGTATCAATCCTGGAGCTCGGAGGCGGGGTCTTTGAGGTTAAGTCCACAAGCGGGGACACCCGCCTTGGCGGAGACGACTTCGACCAGCGTATTATCGACTACCTGCTCGCAGAATTTAAGAAAACCGAAGGAATTGACCTTTCCAAAAATAAAGCTATCCTCCAGCGCCTGAAAGACGCTGCCGAAAAAGCAAAGATCGAGCTTTCGGGAGTCGCCAGCACCAACATCAATCTCCCCTTCCTGACCGTCGGGACTGACGGGGAACCAAAGCATATGGACGTGGACCTGACCAGAGCCCAGTTCCAGAAGATGACTGAGGACCTCCTGGAAAAAACCCTCGTATCCATGCGCCGCGCCCTCAGCGATGCAAAACTTACCCCGAATGACCTTGACAAAGTGATCCTCGTAGGAGGCGCAACAAGGATGCCTGCTGTGGTCGAACTTGTCGAGAACTTCACAGGCAAAAAGCCCTACAAGAATATCAACCCTGACGAGGCAGTTGCAATCGGGGCAGCTATCCAGGCAGGAGTCCTGGGCGGAGAAGTAAAAGATGTCCTCCTGCTCGACGTTACTCCCCTTACCCTGGGAATCGAGACTCTCGGGGGCATTGCAACCCCACTCATCCAGAGAAATACCACCATTCCGACCAAAAAGAGCCAGATATTCTCAACCGCTGCTGATAACCAGCCCTCGGTCGAGATCCATGTCCTGCAGGGAGAACGCGGAATTGCTTCTGAAAACAAGACTCTCGGCAGGTTCACCCTTGACGGCATACCCCCGGCGCCGAGGGGCATCCCGCAGATCGAGGTCGCCTTTGACATTGATGCAAACGGGATTCTGCATGTGAATGCAAAGGACCTGGGCACAGGCAAGGAGCAGTCCATTTCCATCCAGAAACCAGGCGGACTTTCCGATGCAGAAATTGAACGCATGGTCAAGGACGCGGAACTCCACGCCGAAGAAGACAAGAAGCGCAAGGAAGAAGTTGAGACCAGAAACAACGCCGAAGCCTTGATCAATGCTGCGGAAAAGACTCTCAAGGAAGCCGGCGATGCAGCTACCGAAGACCAGAAATCAAAAGTTGATGCTGCAATTGAAGATCTGAAGAAAGCCCTTGAAGGAAAGGATGCCGAAGATATTAAGGCAAAGACAGAGGCTCTTCAGGAAGCCGTATACCCTATTTCGACAGCCATGTACCAGAAAGCCCAGCAGGAGGCTCAACAGGCTGCAGGCGAAGCGGGCACTGATGCAAAGGGTCCTGATGATACCGTCGTTGACGCCGACTACGAAGTAGTTGACGACGAAAAGAGTAAGTAAATAAAGAAGAATTAACAGAAACAATAGATGCCTGGGAATTCCCAGGCCTGACCGGAAACCTGGGAACAGGTTCCGTCTCCTTTATTTTTTTTAAAACTACAGGGAATCCTGATGGCTACCAAACGTGATTATTACGAAATTCTCGGACTACCTAAAGATGCCTCAGTCGAAGACATAAAGAAAAAATACCGGAAACTTGCACTGCAGTACCATCCTGACAGAAACAAGGACCCCGGGGCTGAGGAAAAATTCAAGGAAATATCCGAGGCTTACGCCGTTCTTTCAGACACGGAAAAACGGGCTCAGTACGACCGCTTCGGGCACGCCGGAATTGATAACCAATACAGTGCAGAGGACATCTTCCGGGGTGCGGACTTCGGTGGGTTCGGAGATATTTTTGAAATGTTTTTCGGAGGCGGTAGGAGAGGCGGGCCTATGGGCCCAAGGAGAGGTTCGGACCTCCAGTATGACCTCTATATAACCTTCGAAGAAGCTGCTTTCGGCGTCCGTAAAGATATCGATATCCCAAGGACAGAAAGGTGTTCCACCTGTTCAGGCACGGGAGCAAAACCGGGCACAAGCCCGAAACGCTGCCCTACCTGTGGCGGTACGGGGCAGGTCCGCACCACCCGTTCAACTCTGGGGATGCAGTTCATAAGCACCACCACCTGCAGTACCTGTCACGGCAGAGGCCAGATAATTGAGTCCCCATGCTCTGTTTGCGGCGGGGCGGGCAGAGTCCGGAATAAGAGAACAATAACAGTTAACGTACCTGCAGGAGCGGACTCGGGTATGACCCTCAGGCTCAGCGGAGAAGGCGATTCGGGAGAGCCGGGTGCACCCTCAGGAGACCTTTATATTATCATCCACGTGATGGAACACAAGAAATTCAAGCGGGTAGATTACGATGTAATCTCCGAACTGCCAATAACCTTCACACAGGCCGCACTCGGAGCCGATGTTATGGTCGATACCCTTTACGGTAAGGTCAAAATGAATATCCCGGCAGGGACTCAGACCCATTCAGTCTTCAGGCTCAGGGACAAGGGCATACAGCGCCTCCATGGGCACGGCAAAGGGGACCAGCTCGTAAGAGTGATGATCAAAACTCCTACAAAGCTCAATCAGGAGCAGAAAGAGCTGCTCCGCCAGTTTGAGTATCTGAGCAAAGGAAAGAAGCCCGAAGGAGAGGAAAAGAGTAAAGCCGAAAAGCATAAAAAAGGGATTTTTGAAAAAGTAAAAGATGCCTTTGAAAGTTGAAAAAACTTTGGCTTAAATTTTAATTTTTCAGATCTTTTTTAATTTTCTATTTTTCCCTTTTACACACTTTTTTCTATCTTGTTTTGTTTTTGATTTCATGAGAATTATTCTTTATAAACTTTCTTTTTTCTTTGCAGAATAGCTTTTTTCTTTGCAGAATATCTTTATATCAAGACTATTTTCTATACCGGAAGTTTGAAAAACATTTATATATACCTGTTTAATTCTATGCTAAGAATCATACTTACTTTGCAAAAGCATAGGTTTGAAAAATTCTTGTTTGCAAAACGTTAATTTCCAGAGATGATAACACGCTGGTTAATTTTACTGCAACGAATTACGTATCAGGCGCCATTTTACGCATAAGGATTGAGCCTGAGATATTCTATATGTTTATTTTAGCTTTATTTACTTTGACTGCTTTCACTTCGGTTATTTTTATTCGAATCTTTTCGTTCTTTTTAATCTGTCCTGTGCTCATTGCTTCTGGTTCGGTGATTTATACAGTGGTAGATTCGTTAAAAACAGTTTTTTTGAAGGTGTTCTATGAAAGCTGTAATTATTGGTGCAGGGGAAGTAGGCTATCATATTGCAAAAGCTCTCTCCTCTAAAAATGATGTGGTAATTATAGAAAAAGACGAGGAAGCAGCAAAAAGAGCAGACGAACTTGACGTGCTCGTGGTAGAAGGAAACGGCGCGAACGCAGAAGTTCTTTCAAAATTTCTGCATAATGCTGATCTGCTTGTAGCTGTTACGGGTGTTGATGAGGTTAATATTGTTACCTGCATGACCACCAAACTCATTACAAAAAACAAACTCAGCTGGAAGGATACAAAGACCATAGCAAGGGTTAGCAATCCTGATTATATAGATTCCCCTGTTACGTCAAGAGCTCAGGTTGGCGTCGACCTTATGATCTGTCCCGAACTTGCACTCGCATCGGAAGTTGCTGACGTGCTCTCAAGCCCTTCTGCCATAGATGCGGAAATGTTTGCAGAGGGAAAAGTAAAGATGACCGAGTTTGCAATAAACCCGGAGAGCAGGCTCGTTGGAAAGCAGATGCAGGACCTCCGACTTTCAGACTGTTGCATTGTCAGTGCGGTTTTCCGTGAAGACCAGATCATAATTCCCCACGGAGACGATTTAATTAAAGCAAACGACCACATGGTAGTTGTAGGCAAGCCCGATGCCCTGGAAACCCTTGAAAACGTTTTCGAGAGCAAAGTGCCCCATAGAAACAGAATTCTCCTTATTGGCTGCGGAACCGTAGGCTTCTATCTGGCAAAATTGATTGACAGGGAGGAAAACGCCGATTTGAGGATTATCGAGCACAAGAAAAGTCGCTGCATAGAAGTTGCCGAGATGCTGGAAAATGCCCTTGTGCTCAACGGAGACGGCACTGATGTCACCCTTCTAAAGGAAGAAAATATTGAGGACATGGACGTTGTCGTTGCGGTCACGGACAGCGACGAAAAGAACCTGCTCTGCGCCCTGCTTGCAAAGCAGCTTGGGGCAAAAAAGGTAATTGCCAGGGCTGACCGCTCGGACTACCTGCCTCTTTTCGAAATGGTCGGAATCGACATGGCCGTAAGCCCCAGAGAAGCAACCGTAAACGAGGTCCTCAAGCTAACCATGGGCAAAGGCATACAGACGCTCACGACTATCGAAGGCGAAAAAGCCGAAATCATAGAATATACGGCTTCCGATAGGTCAAAAATTGTCGGCAAACCCTTAAACAAGGTAAAGTTCCCCAAAGGAGCTCTTATCAATATGGTAGTACGAGGAAAAGAAACTATAATTCCGAGGGGTGATTTCGTCGTCAACAACGGAGACCGTGTAGTTATATTCTCAATGGCTTCTGCGGTTTCCGAAGTGGAAAAATTCTTCAAATAAGTTTTCCGGAGAAGAAGTTTTTCCATGAATGATAAAGCTATTTTTAACGCCCTGGGGAAAATTCTGGTACTTCTGGCTTTTACCATGTTTGTTCCCCTTTTTGTGGCTCTTTATTACAGGGAACCCCTTGAAAGCCCCGGGCCCCGCAGAAGATAAGCTAAAACCGAGAATAAAAGATACGGCAAAGATCCTGTGGGTCCTTTATGTCCTTATCTCTGCTCTTGAGGTTCTGGCCCTGATGCTGGCAGGGATGTCCCTTTACGATGCCCTCATCCATACCTTTGCCTGTATGGCCTGCGGCGGGTTTTCCCCTTACGGAGCAGGGATCGAAGCTTTTGGAAGCCCTCTAATCGAGTTTGTCCTTACCTTTTTCATGTTTGCAACCGGGGCGAACTTTGCCCTCTATTACCGGGCAGTCCGCACTGATAAAAACATACTGTTCAGGGATGAGGAATTTAGGGTCTATGCATCCTTTCTTCTGGGTTTTACAGGCTTGCTTACCCTTGTCCTGTACAAAGACATGGGACTTTCCCTGTTCAATTCCATCCGCTACGCTTCTTTTCAGATAACATCGGTTATGACAGCCACGGGTTTTGCCTCTGTCGACTTTAATCTGTGGAAGGACTCTGCAAAAGTCCTGGTCCTTGCAGTCATGTTTATAGGAGGCTGTGCAGGTTCTACGGAAGGAGGCATGAAGGTTGTGCGTTTTCTGTTAATGTTGAAATACGCAAGAAGAGAACTCTTTAAATTTATTCACCCAAAAGTTGTGAAACCCATCCGTTTCAATGGAAAAACTGTTTCTGATGACGTTTTGCAGTCCGTACTCTCTTTTGTTGTGATTTACATCTCCGTCTTTGTCTTCAGCTCAATGCTTCTGAACCCTGCTAGGGGTAGAACTTATTAGCTCGGTTACAACTTCGATAACGACCCTCGGAAACATCGGGCCTGGCTTTAATCTTTTTGGCCCTATGGGAAACTTTGAGTCTCTTCTCCCGCTGGGTAAAATTGTCCTTATCAGTAATATGTGGATTGGCAGGCTGGAATTGTACACCGTACTGGTACTCTTCACAAGTGACTTCTGGCACTCCTGAACCGGAGATGTCCGCAGGCTCAAAAACATCAGGCTCTGAATATTCAGACACCTGTTTTTCAGGCATCTCTTTTTTTTCAGAATAGTCAGACATTTAATTACCACTACATAACCACAGATATGCCTGAACTCCCACCAATTCTGTAGTTTTAGATGATTATTTATACGTTACGATATACAAGGTGACTATTTATACGTTACAATATACTAATTCTTAGAAATATACTCATTTACGGTTTCTTTTTTCCAAAGAATACTTAAGCAAGCAGGTAATATTTGAGAACATTCTTTTCTTTGAGGGAATCTTATGAAAGCAGTGGTTATCGGCGCAGGTGAAGTGGGATATCATATCGCAAAATTTCTTTCCCTCACACATGATGTGATTGTTATCGAAAACAATGAGAGCGCTCTGAGACGGGCAGATGAACTGGATGTTCAGGTCGTGGAAGGGAACGGAGCAAATGCCGATATTCTTGCGAGTGTCCTTCCGGATGTGGATATTCTCGTTGCGGTCACTGGCATTGATGAAGTTAATATCGTTGCCTGTATGACTGCAAAGCTAATCATAAGATCCCACCACGGCTGGAAAGAAACAAAAACTATTGCCAGGGTCAGCAACCCGGACTACATCGATGTGCCTGTCACCTCCAGAGCTCAGGTAGGTGTGGACATTATGATCTGTCCCGAACTTGCACTTGCCTCGGAGGTTGCTGAGGTGCTCTCAAACCCTTCCGCAATAGATGCGGAAATGTTTGCAGGGGGCAAAGTTCAGATGATGGAATTTGCCATTCGTCCTGACAACAGGTATGTAGGAAAATATATGCAGGATCTCAAACTTGACGACTGCTGCATTGTCAGTGCGATTTTCCGGGAAAAAGAAATAATTATCCCCAGAGGAGACGACCTGATCAAGGCAAACGACCGTATGGTAGTTGTGGGCAAGCCCAGTGCCATGGAAAACCTTGAGAGCGTTTTCGGGGACAAAGAGTCCCACAGAAACAGAATACTTCTTATCGGCTGCGGAATTGTGGGCTTCTACCTTGCCAAAATTATCGATAAGGATGAGAACGCAGACCTCAAGATCATTGAATACCGGAAAAGCCGCTGCATAGAAGTTGCCGAGGTGCTGGAAAATGCCCTTATCCTCAACGGGGACGGCACTGATGTCAGCCTTCTAAAGGAAGAAAATATTGAGGATATGGATGTTGTTGTTGCGGTTACGGACAGTGACGAAAAAAACCTGCTCTGTTCCCTGCTTGCAAAGCAAATGGGCGCCAAAAAGGTGATTGCAAGAGCTGACCGCTCGGACTATGTGCCTCTTTTCGAGATGGTTGGGATCGACATTGCAGTAAGCCCGAGAGCAGCAACCGTAAATGAGGTCCTCAAGCTTACTATGGGAAAGGGCATAGAAACCCTTGCAACGCTTGAAGGCGAAAAAGCCGAAATTATTGAGTACACTGCATCCCGGCAGTCAAAAATAGTGGGAAAAGCGCTCAGCAAGGTCAAGTTTCCCAAAGGAGCAATCATCACCATGGTGGTCCATAAGAATGAAGTCATTATCCCCAGAGGAGATTTCATTATCTGGGAGGGGGATAGAGTTATCGTTTTTGCTCTTTCTTCCGCGGTCCCTCATGTTGAGAAGTTGTTTAAGTAAGGAATAAGTATGAATACATTGAAAGGGTCATAGCTGCAAAAAACAGAGGATCGGCATGAATATTAAGATTGTTTTTTATGTGCTTGGCGGTTTACTCAGGCTTCTCGGGTTGCTTATGATTGTTCCTCTCGGAGTCGCTTATTATTACGGGGAAAGCCTGACGCCATTTCTTGTATCTATCGTCATAACCGTCCTTACCGGCTTAATCCTGCTTTCATACAAAACCGATGAAGAATGGATGCGCAAAGAAGGTTTTGCAATCGTTGCTCTGGGCTGGCTTGCAGTTGCAGTCTTCGGGGCAATTCCTTTTATGCTGGATGGGATTTCTCCCCTCAATTCTCTTTTCGAATCCATGTCGGCCTTTACAACCACGGGCTCTACAATTTTAACTAACATTGACAGTCATCCAAAAGGCATCCTCTTCTGGCGGTCCATGATGCAGTGGCTGGGCGGAATGGGTATCATTGTGCTTTTCATTGCCGTCCTGCCAAAACTCGGAGTTGCCGGACGCCAGCTTTTCAGGGCTGAAGCGCCGGGACCTACCGAAGATAAGCTAAAACCAAGAATAAGGGAAACTGCAAAGATCCTGTGGATGGTCTACTTTGTAATCTCATTCGCGGAGGTTGTTGCCCTTCTGCTTGCAGGACTTTCTTTATACGATGCTATTACCCATACTTTTACCACAATGGCATGCGGAGGCTTTTCACCTTATGGAGCGAGCATTGAAGCTTTCGGAAGCCCTCTGGTAGAATACATAATAACGTTTTTCATGTTCGTTTCAGGTGCAAACTTTGCTCTCCATTACAGGGCAATTTATGTTGATAAGGACTTTCTTCTAAAAGACGATGAATTTCGCTTCTATACAGCCCTCACCCTTGCAGCAACCGGACTTTTAACCCTCCTGCTCTATCGCGATATTAATACGGGGTTTTTCGACTCTTTCAGACTTTCGATCTTTCAGGTAGTTTCCATCATGACAACGACCGGGTTTGCCACAACGGATTTTAACCTCTGGTCCGACTCGGCAAAAATGGTGCTTCTCCTCGTTATGTTTGTAGGCGGGTGTGCCGGCTCTACGGGTGGAGGCATCAAAGTCGTGCGCATCCTCATGCTCCTCAGGCACGGGAGAGTGGAGCTTTTTAAGTCCCTCCATCCGAGAGCCATAAGAGGTGTAAAATTCAACAACAAGAACGTTCCGGACGAGGTTATAAACTCTATATTTTCCTTTGTGGTAATCTATCTCTTTATTTTTATGTCAAGTGCCCTTATCCTCGCGGTACTCGGCATGGATATCATAACTTCAACTACTGCCTCCATAGCTACCCTCGGGAACATAGGTCCCGGCCTTAATGTGGTAGGTCCGATGGGAACTTTTGACCCGATCCCCCCTCTCGGAAAATTAATCCTGATTGCGAACATGTGGATAGGAAGGCTTGAAGTCTACACTGTAATAGTGCTCTTTACGCCGGAGTTCTGGAACAAGTGATTTATTGAAGCAGCTGAAGTTTCGGGATAATCCCAGTAAAAGAAATAAAAGCCCCAATAAAGAGCAAGAATAACTTTCAAAAAAGAATAATAAAAAGAGTAGAAATGCCTGGTTTTCAGGCATTATGTTCTGTTCTTCATCGCTTCTTTTGCTACGTCCTTGAAAAGTACGCGAAGGTCCCAGAGTAGTTTTTTGTTGGCTTTGAAGAGGGCCTGCAGTAGGTCAAAAAGCCTCATGCTCTCGAACTTTACTTCCTTGAGAGAATCGGCAAGGGCGTCCAGGTCCTCGTCCTTGAGGTTGATAAAACAATTCTTTACGATGAGGCTCATGTCTATGTCATGCCCGGTAGTTTCCCTCCAGCGTTTTTCATAAACTTCTTCAAGTTTTTCAAGGGAAACATCTCCTGCGGAGATGGCTTCGTAAGAGGCTTCTCCGGCAATCTTTCCTGCATCCATTGCATTGAGGATTCCACCGCCTGTAATAGGGTCGGACTGGCGGGCCGCATCTCCGACAAGCATTAAGCCGTTTGAGGAAGTTTTTTCAATGCTTCCCGAAACCGGAACTCCTCCGAAGATCATTTCTACAATCCTGGCGTTGGGGAACTTTTTCTCTACGAAATTATTGAGGTAATCGACAGGTCTGGGTTTGAATTTACCTGTTCTGTTTCCCAGAATTCCTATTCCCACATTGGCTTTCCCTCCCCCCTTAGGGAAGATCCAGACGTATCCCCCGGGGGCAATCTCATTTCCGATGTAAAATTCGCAGTATTCCGGATCTATGTCCACGCCTGCTATAAGGTACTGGGAGCAGGTTTCTATGTCTATGGGCTTCAGAGAGGTATCTATTCCTGCCCACCTGCCTACCTTGGACTCGACTCCGTCTGCACCTATGACTATTTTTGCCCTTACTTCATACTCTTTTCCCAGGTGCATGAGCCTTGCTCCCTTCACGAAATCGTCTTCAATGATCAGGCCTGTTGCCCTTGTCTTTACCCTAACCTCTGCTCCGGCTTTTGCAGCATGCTCAGCGAGGGCACGGTCAAATATTTTTCTTTCAAGGACATAACCCACCTCTCCACCGGAGATTTCTTCTGCCATTTCGACCTTGGTGCCGTTTGGGGAGTAAATACGGGAACCTTTAAGGTCGGCGCAGATCCAGCTTTCGTCAATTTCAACGTGTTTTTTGAGATATTCTTTGTTTACGCCTTCGGCACAGCGTACAGGGTCGCCTATTTCCTGGCGCTTTTCGATTAAAAGCACATCAAGCCCTTTTTCAGCTGCCGTTTTTGCAGCAATGGAACCTGCAGGCCCGGCTCCTATCACGAGAACATCATAGCTATCCTTCATTTCATTACCTCAATTGCTCCCACCGGGCAGATACGATCACATATCCCGCATTTTATGCACATACTTTCATCTACTTCAATCCAGGTCTCCACAAGTTCGAGTGCTCCCTTGGGGCAGACTCCCACACAGGCACCACAGTATCCACATTTGTATCTGTTTATGTTGATGCTCACCAGCTCACCTGTAACTTTTGAAGGTAAATCATAATAGTTAACCGCAGATATCGTCTCTTGCAAATAATATAGCATGAATAGAAAGGCTCACAAACATAATGCCACATTATTTAAACGAATGGGTTTTTAAGCGAATGAATATTTAAGCGAATGAATATTTAAGCGAATGAATATAATATAATTCCTGAATATCTCTTTTTTGATAACTATGCTTTCGAAATTATATTCTGTTAATAATCTTTTTCATATCTTAAGATCTTTTAATATTTAACTTTCTTTTCAAGGAAGGTAATGTCCGAATTCATATGTATCCTTTTAATATAATTTAGAATTCGAATCAGTTTCCACATTTATTGTATTTATCTAGTTTAAAGTTATTGGCTCCCATACTAACTTGTTAAGTACAGCATTTTGTTAAGTACAGCATTGTCTATCAGCTACCTCAGTTATATACCCGAACTCCTGCCAGAGACACTATGAACTCTTTTTTACAATATTGTCTGCTATCAGATCGATAAAGATCTCCATAATTTCGGAAAAATCTTCGTCCTCGATTTCGTTTCTGAAGTGAATAAAGGAAAGAACCGTCTGTGTGGTCTCTGCAAGAATCCGGGCGGGCTTGTCAATAAGAAGCCCGGCTTCTTCCCACTCTTCAAAAAAAGGAAGAATTATTGCCACGTTGTCTCTACGAATATTTTTGAGTTCTTCCTCCGAAGACCGGGAAATTGTGAGTTCAAACTGTTCTTTCTCAATTAAAACTTTTCTCCAGATCGGATGGTTATCTACGATATCCAGCACGTAGCGGAGATAAGCCCTTATCGCCTTATCGGGTTCCGTCCTGTATTTCAGGAAGGAATTTTCGAGTATGTTGTCCTTTAAAGCCTCTTTTTCCTCCTTAAAGATCTGCAGAAAAAGATCTTCCTTACTGATAAAAAAGGAATAAAAAGAACTCTTCGAAATCCCCAGACCCTCGGTAAGGTCTTCAATGCCTGTTTTCTTAATCCCGTACCTGGAAAAGCAGTCCTTTCCCCGGTCTATAATTTTTCTTTTTATGATCTCTCTTTCTTCATCCGTAAAAGACCGCACAGGCCCACCTCTTAAGGAAGAAACTCTTCCAGAGTTTTGCTGGATTTCCATACCCGAAGTTCATCCACTTTAAAAACAAAAACTGAGAATATCAGTGAATCATTTGATTTTTAATTCATAGGTTAATTACCATATTAATTATTTAAAATTATTGGATCAAAAATTATTGGATCAAAAAACAAACCTGAAATATTTCAAATCACAGACACAAATAATGACAGTGATTTAAAAGTATTTTCATACCGAAAAAAGAAAAAAGTCGATAAAAATAGAAGGATTTAAAGAAAAGAAAGGGTAAAGGAAAAAAGATACTTAGGAAATTTATAATTAAGAGGAAACGCCAGATGTCTATCGGGGGTATTTTCAGACAAGTAGCTTAAAGCGGAACCAGTCCGACCCTTCCCCGGCTGACTTCCAGGCGGAATTTTCGGTTGATGTATTCTTTTGCCGAACCATTTCCGTGGATGAGAAGTTCTACGAGATCTTCAGGTTCGTCTATATCCGTGCCTGCAAGGAAGGAGTCATAAATTTCAAAATCCTGTCCGGTATCTGTTGCAATTGAACAGTGGGTCAGAAAACTTGAGCCGTAATACTTTACCCTGTATCTGGAGGGGTTCTTTATAAACAGGGCGTTCGTACCCCCGCCTTTTCCCGGGACGATGCATACATCCTTTTCAGTTGAACATATGCCTTTTATGTGGGCAGGGGAGAGTAAAGGCAGGTCGGCCATTACAATCAGGACAGGCTCTTTTGAGCCTGCGAGGTACCTGTTGAGAGCTTCGTTCAGGTCATCTTCGTCCAGCAGAACTCTCGCTTTTGTCATATCCTCGAGTCCGTAGACAGAAGGGCTTAAGACATCGATTTTTTCAATTTCGGCATTTCTTAAAGAATCGATTACCTGATTTAGCATGAGTTCTACAAACTCTTCCCTCTCCTCCAGGCTAAGGACTGGCGACAGCCTGGATTTTGCGCCGGCTTTTTTGTAGGGGATTACGGCTCTCATCTGGACTCCTGTATATTTTCGTTAATTATAGCTCGGGGAAATTCTGTGATTGATCTACCTGTTCGGCTTTTATTCTTCCTACCCGCGAATTCAGTTTTTATTAAGTTTTTATTCTTTGCTGCCCATTTACAGCTTTCACTCTTTGCTGCCCATCTTTGGCTTTGCATAACCCGGAAGCAAACTTTCACCAACCGGCAACCTTGGTTCTACCTTCCGGTAGAGGGTATCTCTCTGTATGGGGACTCTTCCTGCCCCTTTTATCATCCATTCAAACTCGGCAGGAGATACATATTCTCCATAGCTGCCCCCGGAAGCTGTTGAGATCTGGTCTTCCATAAGCGTGCCTCCCAGGTCGTTGGCTCCGCACTGCAGAGCAAACTGGGCAAGTTTTTTCCCTAATTTTACCCAGCTGGCCTGAATATTGTTTACGTGGGTATGTAATATTATGCGAGAAATGGCTATAAGCTGGAGGTCTTCAAGTCCTGTGCTGGTGAACTTTCCTGAGGCCATCATTTTTTCCCCTATGGGGTTGTTGTAGGGCAAAAAAGACATGGGGATGAGTTCCGAAATGCCCCCGGTCTCTTTCTGGATTTCGCGGATGGTGAAGACGTGGTCAAGGCGTTCTTCAAGAGTTTCTACGTGTCCGTACATGATAGTGGAATTGGTGGAAATCCCTGCCCTGTGTGCCGCTTTTACAGTGTCAATCCACTGCCGGGTAGTGACCTTTCCGGGGCAGATTATCTTTCTCACCCTGTCGGAAAGGATCTCGGCAGAGGTCCCGGTAAGGGAATCAAGCCCGCTTTTTTTAAGTTTACGCAGGGCATCTTCGACAGACATGCCGGAAAGCCTTGCTGCGTAGTTTACTTCCATCGGGGACAGGGCATGGACGCAGATATCAGGAAAACTTGACTTTATGGACTCTATAATCTCAAGATAGAATTCCATATCTACCTCTGGGGTATATCCTCCCTGGACACAGACCTCGACAGCTCCGGCTTCTCTTGCCTCTTCCGTTTGCTTCAGGATTTCCCCAATACCCAGAATATACCCTTTATCGGTCCTGTAAGCACAGAACCCGCAGGTTCCGACGCATTTGTTTGTAATATAGATATTCCTGTTTACCACATAACTTACAACGTCGCCTACGGTACTTGCTCTGAGTTCGTTGGCAAGCTCAAAAAGCTCAAAGGGGTTTCCTTCAAGCAGGAGAAGGGCGTCTTCTCTAGTGCATTTTCCCTGCTGAGCCCTTTCAATGACATCATCCGGAATTGCCGGTTTTCTCATGTACATGCCGTTCATTCCTTTCCAGATTAGATATGTTTTCTTTTTCCCGGGTTTATTCGTAAGCTCCGCACCCGGACATCTTTCGCACGTTTCCGGAGGCAAACTCAACTCCCCTGTACAGAGTATTCCTCTCTTTAGGGATCCTGCCGGCTCCGTGGATCATCCATTCAAGCTCATCTACAGTAATCATTTCCCCGTGGGAGGCTCCTGCAGACCTGGAGATGCTTTCTTCCATAAGGGTACCGCCAAGGTCATTGGTCCCGCAGTGGAGAGAAAACTGGGCGAGTTTCTTTCCGAGTTTCACCCAGCTTGCCTGGATATTGTCCACGTGCCCATGGAAGAGGACACGGGATACTGCATAGATTTTCAGGTCCTCAAGGCCCGGAGTTGCATAGCGGCCTTCTCGAATCATTTTTTCCCCAATCGGATTGTTGTAGGGCATAAAAGGCAGGGGTACAAACTCGGTAATTCCTCCGGTCTCTTTCTGGATCTCCCTGATAATCAGCATGTGATCGATTCTCTCTTCCGGGGTTTCAACGTGCCCGTACATCATGGTTGCAGTGGTCGGAATGCCTGCTGCATGTGCCTGCCGGACTACCTCGACCCATTCTGAGGTCCTGAGTTTTGAAGGGCAGATTATTTTCCGCACGCGATCCGAGAGAATTTCGGCTGCTGTCCCGGGCATGGTATCAAGCCCGCTTCTTTTAAGCTTCCTGAGGGCTTCTTTTACCGGGATTTCACTAACACGGGAAGCATGGTAGACCTCCATCGGCGAAAAAGAGTGGATATGCATTTCCGGGAATTCGGCTTTTATGGTTTCGGCAATCCCCTGGTAAAAGTCCAGGCCTACATCCGGAAGTAACCCTCCCTGGATACAGACTTCGGTTGCGTTTGCCTTTTCGGCTTCTCTGACCTTTTCCATAATTTCTTCGATGCTGAGGACCTTACCGTTATTTGTCCTGAATGCACAGAACCCGCATGTTCCTATACAGCGGCTTGTGAAGTTTATGTTCCTGTTAACAACATAAGTCACTGTGTCCCCTACTGCCAGGTCGCGGAGCTTGTCTGCAAACCTGAAAAGTTCGAAAGGGGGTACTTCCAGGAGTTGCAGCGCGTCTTCTTTTGTGCACTTCCCCTGGTATGCGCGTTCCATGAGGTCTTCGGGAATTTTGCTGTTCATTTTTCTAAATCCTCCGCGTTCTCTGTTGCGGGCTGCTTTCTGTAGCCCTCATTATCCGAGAGCCGCTCGACGAGGCTGCCAATCCTTTCCGAATACCACCCTCTTTTCACATACTGAGGGTAAACTGGCAGGCGTTCTCTGAGCGGAATGTCCCCGAGCTTATTCTGCAGATCTTTCACGTCAGGCCATTCGGCTTCGGGGTTGATCCAATCAATAGTAAGAGGAGAGATGCCCCCAAGATCCGTTACTCCCTTTCCGATAAGGGTTTTAGGGTTTATGAGATTAGGGGCGACCTGTATTGAGACATCAGAGGGCAGGATCTGCCTGGCAAGAACTACCGCATCCATCATTTCCCCCACGGTGGGCTCCGGGTAATTTTCCATGGGCGTCCCGGGCTTAGGGGCAAAGTTCTGAATTATTACTTCCTGAATGTGCCCGTACTCCCTGTGCAGGGATGCGAGGGCTTCGAGAGACTCGATTCTATCCTCCCGGTCCTCCCCTATACCTATGAGGAGGCCGCTTGTATAGGGAATCTGAAGTTTTCCGGCTTCCCGGATTGTCTCAAGCCTGCATTCCGGAATTTTCCCGAGGCAGTCTTTATGGGCTTCCAGGGTTGCCGTACTCTCGAGCATCAGCCCCATACTCGCATTCAGGGGCTTTAACGCTTCAAGTTCGGAACGGGTCATGACTCCAGCGTTCGTATGGGGAAGAATTCCCATCTCGACTGCAGTTTCGCAAAGGAATAAGAGATAGTCAAGTGTCGAGGAAAAGCCGATTTCATCAAGCATCAGGTTGTATCCGGGCACTTCCTCGGCATACTCCCCGAAAGTGAAGAGGGCTTCGGTACACCCTGCCCTTACTCCGTTTTTAAGAATTGAGGTTACCTCTGCAGGTTTCATAAGCCGGGCTCCGGGCTGTCCGGGATCCCGCCGAAAACCGCAGTATCCGCAGCGGTTTCTGCAGATATTGGTTACGGGAATGAAAACGTTTTTTGAGAAAGTTACGAACGGAGCTTTTTCCGGAGTAATGGTAAAACACCTGCTGATTCTGCTTTATTGTTTTTTGACTTTTCAGCCCAGGATTTTCTTCACAGCCGAAGAGACGCCAAGGGCTACCCCTTCAACTTCTATTCCTCCCTTTCCTTTGGCCCCGTCTCCTACGACATAGAGCCCGGTAAAAGGAGTTTCATTTCCTGGATCCGTACCTGAAGCCGCCCTGTTTACGGGCCATTCGTCGTGGTAGGACTGGATCAGGAGGATTTCATACTTCTTGCCGGGAAAAACTTCTTTGAGGTCGTCAAGCCCCATCTGAATTTCGGCTTCGAGGTTCTTTACGTTCTCAGGGGCTACATACTGGTGGCACATGGTAAGGTGTTTTCCCGGAGGAGCAAGTTTCGGGTCAGCCTGAGTAACTTCATTGATTCCGTTTATCCGCCTGGTATAGGGGGTTAACAGGACCCCTGAGTGCCCGACCAGAGGCTCGTCTGCAGCAAGGCAGATCTTTATTCCGGCAGACGGCTTAAGGGTCTCAAGCATTTTAAGGTAATCAGAATGCATTTTTTCAGAGAGGGCTTCCCCGCAGAGCAGAGCGGTTGCAGTATGCCCAAGGTTGCTGATAACGAGATCAGCCTTATGCTCTTTGCCTTCAGCAACAACCCCTGCAGCATTTCCGTTTTCAACCAGGATTTTTGAGACTTCCTGTCCGGTATGGATTTTTCCCTCATTTGCCCGGATTACGGCTTCAAGAGCATCAATAACCCCTTTGCAACCTCCAATCGGGATTCCGGGACCTCCGAACCGGTACATGTTTTCTATTATCTCAAAAACCTCTTCTACCGGGACTTCATTGCTTTTCAGGCTTAGCGCCCAGCCGCAGAAAGAATCGGCAAATTTTACCAGCCATTCGTCATTTACCTGAGCCTTTATCCAGGCCTGAAGCGTAGTTCCTGCAGGACGGTTCTTTCTTGTGCTCACAATCAAAAGAGCAATTTTCATTCGGTCTTTATAGGAAAGAAGCGAGGGAAAATCACTAAAAGAGATGTCTTTAAAGCCTTTTGCGTAATCGGGGTTCCCTTTCTTGAGCGGCACCCGTATGGTGGTCATTTCCGACCGGATGATATGCACATTAGCTCCTATTTCCTCCAGGAGCCTGGCAAGCGGTCCTCCGGGCCCGCTTGGAAGCATATGGAAAGCTCCGCTTGAGAGCTGGAACCCTTTATAATCGAGATTGGTAAACCTGCCTCCTGTAATAGGAAGCCTTTCAAAAACTTCAACTTCATGCCCTGTCTTTGCTAGCCTGGCAGCGCTTAAGAGCCCTCCGAGACCTGCCCCTATGATAATCGTTTTCATGCCGGCACCTCGATGGCTTTTACAGGACAGTAGGGGACGCACAGCCCGCAATCCACACAGGCATCGGTAGCCCGTGCTCTTCCCCTGACCTCTATTGCTCCTTTTTTGCAAAAAGAAGCGCATTGGCCGCACCCTACGCAGTTATCGTTTATTTTCATGCGATCCACCAGCTTTCCTATCGTGAAAAGACTTATTATAATGTGTTGGTTAGTGTGCCGCTCATGTTATTCTTCTCAGGGCAAAAGGAAAACCTGGCTTTCCTGCGGATAACGCCCTGTTTTTAATATCTAATCAGTAGTATACTATGAATATATCCCCTTTCAGAATACAATACGGCTTAAAAGTAACCGCTCAAAAACACGGAAATCCCCGCTTTTTTCGAACTATTGTGATTGCCGGAAGGCATTTGCAGACAGCTACCTGTACATAATAATACTTAAGGGCTCGCACCAAAACATTCCAGATATCCATTACGTCATCATAGATATTCAGGATATAGCTATTCAGCCATCCTGGCAATCCGACATACCTATTTACCGACATAATAACCATTTAGATTATGGTGGTTGTCCGTATGATGCCCGGAATGTATAATTTGGATGAGAGCAGATGCCGCTTCTCCCTTAATTACGCAGGAAATTTTCAGCCCTTTCAGTTCCTTAATATTTTCATTTTAAAGGTTGCCTCAGGAGCACCGGATCCCTTCTATTTAACATTATTATTCATGCAGTATCCACAGGGTATATTCTGGAAATAAAAATAATTAACGGTTATATATAATTCCTTTCCATGCCAGAGGAAAACTCCGGACCTGCAGATGAATAATTATCAGGAATTTTCAGCTGTTCAAAAATAATAACATATTTATGGTGTATATATAATTTCGCGATCGGGTCAGGGCTTTTCCTCTATATTATATTAACATACGCATATTTTAAAAAGAGATTTTTAATTATTTAGACTTAATATTTATATAATATTAATTATCTAGCAAATAGCTATAAATAACCCCTGATTCATTTGCAGAACTAGCATAGCTACTTCGAATCATAACTATTAATTATACTACTTTCACGGCAATTGAATCCATGTTGCCGGAAGAAAGGGTCTCCCCTGACATTCGGCAGTTTATTACATAACTCCGGGCAACGAAAAAGGAAATTTATCGGAGCTCGGCACTAAATAGTCCGTATTCGGAAAAGCCTTTCTGTCGGAAGAAAGAAGGCCCGGATCCGGGCATTCCTTGCAGGACCTGTGTTCGGACCACAGTGGTTTTTCGAAACAACCGGGAGTCCGGATACGGTTTTTTTTGTCCTTTTATCTTTAAAAACAAAAAAATCAAGATCATGCGACGCTGCAATTTCAGATTGCTGCACTTTGATAGGTGATACGATGTCTGGAATAATTGATAGCTATATACCGGTTGCGATATTTCTTGCCGTGGGACTGATTATGCCGCCCATGACAATGTTCATGGTAAAGCAACTGAGTCCGAGGAGCAAAGCAGCCAGCAAATACACGACATACGAATCGGGTTCCATTCCTACGGGAACTGCCAGAATCCAGTTCAATGTCGAGTATTATCTTTATGCGATTGCTTTTGTGCTCTTTGATATTGAGGTGCTTTTCCTTTACCCGTGGGCTACCGTCTATAAGGGGCATGGGATTACCTCAATTGCAGTAGTTGAGATGTTACTATTTATCTTCATACTGCTCTTCGGATACGTGTATCTCTGGAAGAAGGAGGCCCTTACATGGGTGAAGTGAAGGAGACAAAAACGACTAACACAACAGGAACTCCGGAAGAAGAAATTCCCGGCGTTATCACAACAACCACCAATGCGATCAGCGACTTTCTCAAGAAGACCAAGGCTCAGGACCTGATCAACTGGGGCCGGAAAAACTCGCTCTGGTTCATGACCCAGCCAATGGGCTGCTGCGGTGTGGAAATGATCGCTACCGGCTGTGCCCACTATGATACTGACCGCTTCGGGATCATTCCCAGAAACTCCCCGAGGCATGCGGATGTCATGATCATCAGTGGTTATGTGACAAAAAAATACCTGCCTGCCTTAAAGAGGCTCTGGGAACAGATGCCGGCTCCCAAATGGGTTCTCGCTATGGGGGACTGTTCGATCAGCGGCGGCCCCTTCTATGAGTCTTACAGCACGGTGCAGAATATCGATGAACTCTTTCCTATCGATGTCTTCATTCCCGGCTGCCCGCCCAGACCCGAAGCCCTTATTCAGGGATTTGTGGAGCTGCAGGAAAAGATTAAAGCTAAAAAAGACCGGGGCACGGAATACTGAGAAATTTCAGGTTTATTTGAGGGAAAAGAATGGATGCCAGAACAATTATCGAATCATTAACCGGGAAATTTCCTGAGGCAATTTCCGAAGCCGAGATCGAGTCCCCTATCCGTATCCGGGCATATGTGGATAAGGAGAAAGCAAAAGAGGTCTGCCAGTACCTTAAGGACTCCCTTCAGTTCGACCACCTCTGTTCCGTTTGCGGAGTGGACTATCCCCGGAGGAACGAGCAGGAAGCAGTGTATCATATAGCTTCGTATGACCATCCCGTTGTCCTGATGCTCAAAGCAAAGCTGTCCAGGGATTCCCCTGAAATCGAGTCCATCGTACCGGTATACTGGAATGCGAACTGGTATGAGAGAGAAACCTACGAACTCTTCGGGATCTTCTTTAAAAACCACCCGAATCTGAAGGCCCTTGTGCTCCCCGAAGATATGCTGGGAGAGTGGCCTCTCCGGAAAGACTACGAAGGTTTCCCGAACAGGACAGCAAGAAACCTTGTGTGAGGGGTGAAAAATGGAAGAAATGCTTGAACCAAATGAAATGATCGTACACCTGGGCCCACAGCATCCCATGCAGCCCGGACCATTCAGGTTAAACCTGAGGTTGAAAGGGGAAACCGTAATGGATGCTGAAGTGGAACTGGGTTTCATCCACAAGGGAATTGAAAAAATCCTGGAGAATAAAACCTACCTCCAGGGAATAACGATAGTGGACAGGATCTGTTACCTTGTAGCCCTTACAAACGAAGAATGTTTTGTGGGCTGCACTGAAAAGCTGCTGGGCATCGAACCCCCGGAGAGGGCACAGTATATAAGGGTCATTTTAGAAGAACTCTCCAGGATACAGAGCCACCTGCTCGGCATGGGAGAGTTCGGGGAGTTCATAGGCTTCGTTTCCATGTTCATGTATACCATCAAGGAAAGAGAAGATGTCCTCACCCTGATTGACATGGTCACAGGAGCAAGGGTCACCCACAGCTACCTGAAATTCGGAGGGGTCCGCGACGACCTGCCCGAAGGCTTCAAGGAAAAAGCCCTTCCTGTCCTGAACAATCTCAAGAAAGTCATTTCCGACTACGAAGAATTGTTCAATTCGGACAGGATTTACAGGGAAAGAACCATAGGAGTCGGTGTCTTGACCGCAGATGTCGCAAAGAGCCTCGGGGTTTCGGGCCCTGCGCTGCGGGCAACGGGTGTCCCCTTCGATATCCGGAAGAACGAACCATACCTTGTGTATAAGGACCTCGACTTCAAGGTCTGCACGGAAACTGCAGGCGATTGTTTTGCAAGAGTGCAGGTCAGGCTCAACGAGATGCGGGAGAGCATTTATATCCTTGAGCAGTGCCTTGACCGGATCCCGAACGGCCCCCTCTTCCCTGAAGGCACCCCCTACGGCAGAAGGACTCCTGTAATGAGAGTGCCTGCCGGAGAAGTCTTCCACAGGGTCGAAGACCCGAGAGGTGAAATGGGCATGTACATGATCTCCGACGGCAGCGACAAACCGTACAGGGTAAAAGTCAGAGGCCCCTACTTCCCGACTCTGCAGGCTCTGCCTCCTCTGATCAAAGGTACGACAGTTGCGGACGTTGCAGCGATTTCAGGCAGCATGGACGGCTGTACCAGTGAAGCGGACAGGTGAATATCATGATAGAAATTCCTGAATTCATAATTCCCTTAATCCCCTGGATCCGCGGGGTTGTGGGCCTGGTTCTTGTGGGAGCCATCTTCCTTGGAGCAATGGGGGCTGTCTGGCTTGAGCGTAAACTCTCGGCCGACATCCAGTTCAGATACGGACCTTCAAGGGTAGGAAAGTTCGGGCTGCTGCAGCTGGTAGCCGATGCAATCAAGCTCTTTACCAAAGAGGACGTGAGACCGAGAAATGCCGACCGTCTTCTCTTTGATAATGCTCCTATTTTCATGATGAGCTCGGTTTTCCTGATGCTTGTCGCAATCCCTGTGGGTGCGGTTTTCATTAACGGTGTCCAGTACCCCCTTGCTGTAACCGAGATGGATGTCAGTGTTCTTTATATTGAAGCAGTTTCTGCGATTTCCATTTTCGGAATTTTCATGATTGCTTACGGTTCTAATAACAAGTATTCCCTGCTCGGAGCTTTCAGGAACTTCGCCCGCATGGTCGGGTATGAAGTGCCCCTCGGAATCACTGTTGTCAGTGTTGCTATAATGACAGGTTCCCTGAACATCGTGGAAATTGCCAGCGCTCAGGGACTACACTGGAACATCTTCCTGCAGCCGATCGGATTCATTGTTTTCTTTATTGCCCTTATGGCTGATATGGGACGGCTCCCCTTCGACCAGAACGAGTCTGAAGAAGAACTGGTTGCAGGCTGGATTACCGAATACACCGGAATGCGTTTCGGTCTCGGTTTCTTTGCCGAGTATATCCACATGATCCTTGGTTCCTTCCTTGTTGCACTCCTTTTCCTCGGAGGCTGGAACGTGCCGGCTTTTGTTGCAAACAACCCGGTGCTCGGTCTGATTGCCCCCACAGGTTTCTTCCTGCTTAAAACCGTACTTGTGCTGATGACTATCATCGGAATGAGGTGGGCTGTCCCGAGATTCAGGATCGACCAGGTAGTGGACCTGAGCTGGAAGAAACTCCTGCCCCTGTCCCTTTTGAACCTCGTCTGGGCTGTGGGTCTTGGACTTTATCTGGGGGCTTAAGATATGGTTCTTAAAAATATCAAATATGCAATAAAAAACATCCCTAAAAAACGCGTAACCAGGCTGTGTCCGGAAGTGGAAAGCCCGCTATCCGATAGGTTCAGAGGGCTTCAGATCCTCGACAAAGGCAAATGCATAGGCTGTGGGATCTGTGCCAATACCTGCCCTAACAATGCGATCAAGATCGTAAAAGCCCCGATTGAACCGGGCAGCAGCAAACAGCGCTGGTTTCCTGAAATCGATGTAGGCCACTGCCTCTTCTGCGGGCTCTGCATTGACCAGTGCCCCAAAGGTGCTCTTTCCAGTGGGAAAGAATATACCAAAGGTATGGTAAAATGGGCTCACAAAGATCTGCTCATGACCCCTGAAAAACTCGCAAGGGAAGTTGATATCAAGGAGGGTGATGAGAAATGATCGGACTTGAAACGGTTGGAGCAGCTCTGGAAATGGCTGTCTTCGGACTCCTTGCACTTGTCACGGTCTTCTTTGCAATTTTTGTGGTTATTGCAAAAGATGTCGTTAGAGCCGGGCTTGCCCTGATTATGTGCATGTTCGGTGTTGCAGTACTTTACATTCTCTTAAACGCTCAGTTCCTTGGAATAATTCAGGTGCTGGTCTATATAGGAGCAATCGGAGTGCTGATCCTCTTTGCGGTTATGCTTACAAAACGCGAACTCGGAGGTGGGTCTCGTGCGAATTAACCGGCCCCTGGCTCTCCTCGTCTCTCTGCTTTTTGTCGCGGTCATAGTAACAGGCGCTTTCGGGACTTCCTGGCATACGGTTTCGGAACTTCCTGAGAACCCGGCTGACCCGAGTAATATCCAGGGCATAGGCATGTTGATCTTTACCCAGTACGTGGTGCCTTTTGAGGTCCTGTCAATTGTCCTGCTCGCATCCCTGATAGGGGCAATCTACATGGCAAAAGGGGAGGGCAACAGATGACCGCTATTCCGTTAACATTTTATCTTGGGCTTGCAGCCCTGCTCTTTTCAATAGGGCTTTACGGCGTGATGACCCATAAAAGCGGGATCAGGATGATCATGTGTATCGAACTCATGCTGAACTCCGCAAACCTGAACCTTGTAGCATTCTCAAGCTATACGGACACCCTGAACGGGCAGGTCTTTGCCATATTTTCAATTGCCCTTGCAGCCGCTGAAGCAGCCGTAGGGTTTGCGATTTTCATGGCAATCTACAGGATGCACGATAAAATTAACCTTAACGAGCTTAACATTTTGAGGTGGTAAAAACGGCACTGGAAGAATTTGCATTTTTGATTCCCCTGCTTCCGGCACTGGCCTTTGCGATCACCTTCTTCTTTGGCAAGAAAATGCCCTCAGGAGGGGCAATCGTTCCCATCCTTGCCATCGCCGCCTCCTTTGTAATCTCTTTTGCGATTACCCTCGGGCTGCTGGCAAACCCCGGAGAAGTCGTAAGCCAGTCATATTCCTGGTTTGCAGTGCTTGACATAGGAATATTAATCGACCCCCTGGCTGCAGTTATGCTGTCAATGGTCTCCTTTGTGAGCCTGTTAATCCACATCTACGCAGTCAGCTACATGTCCCATGATGAGGGAAAAGCCAGGTACTTTGCAGAAACCGCACTGTTTACCGCAGCAATGCTTTCCCTGGTCCTCTCGGACAACATCCTGCAGCTCTTTGTTTCGTGGGAACTTGTCGGGCTCTGTTCCTATCTCCTGATAGGGTTCTGGTTCGAAAAACCCTCGGCTGCGGCTGCTGCCAAGAAAGCTTTCCTGACAACCAGGGTCGGAGACGTAATGTTCCTTACGGGAATAATCGTGCTTACTTCCGATCTCCTGAAACTTGCAGGCGGCTTCCAGGAAGGAGTATATTTGCTTCGCTTTGACGAAATCTTCAGCTATATTCCCCAGCTTTCGGCGCTTCAGGTAAATATTTTCGGCTTTGAAGTAAGCCACCTTACTATTATCACCCTGCTCTTCTTCGGGGGAGCCGTAGGTAAATCCGGGCAGTTCCCCTTACATGTGTGGCTGCCCGATGCGATGGAGGGTCCCACAACCGTCTCAGCCCTCATCCATGCAGCAACAATGGTTACTGCCGGGGTTTACCTGGTTGCAAGGACTTTCCCGATGTTTCTCGCAGCCCCCGGTACCCTCATGGTTGTTGCGTATCTGGGAGGCTTTACCGCTCTCTTTGCAGGCACCATGGGCATTGTAATGAACGACCTGAAGCGTGTGCTCGCTTACTCGACTATCAGCCAGCTCGGGTACATGATGCTTGCCCTGGGCCTTGGGGCTACAGTAGGACTTGAAGCAGTCGGAGTTTCCCTTTTCCACCTGATCAACCACGCTTTCTTCAAAGCCCTTCTCTTCCTCTGTGCAGGCAGTGTAATCCATGCAGTCGGCACCCAGGACATGAGGGAGCTCGGAGGCGTCGGAAAGGTAATGCCGATCACTGCCGGAACCATGGCCATCGCAGCCCTTTCCCTTGCAGGCTTCGGGATTCCCGGAACCTCGATAGGGACAAGCGGCTTTATGTCAAAGGACCCGATCATTGAAAATGCATACCTTTTCGCAGAACACAGCGGGAACTGGATCCCCTATATCTTCGCAATTGTTGCAGCCCTCCTGACCTCTATTTACATCTTCAGGCTGATCTTCATGACCTTTACGGGAAAGCCGAGAAGCGACTATCACGGGCATGAATCCCCCGCCATTATGACCGTTCCTCTCTCCATACTTGCCCTTTTTGCCCTTGTTTTCGGATCGCTGACAAGGACCGGCTTTATGAATTTCCTTGAAGAAACCTTTACCAACAGCTTTGTGGACCTGAATATAGGAAACCTTGCAGGCATAGGCGGAAACGAGCTTGTAGAGGCAGTCGGGCATGAACCTGTCTTAATCCTGTGGCTCCCGTTAATCATGGCCGTTGCAGGTCTTGCAATCGCTTTTGTGATCTATTATCTCAAAGCATTCAGCCTCGGACCTCTGGCTTCCATGAAAAACCCGATTTACAGACTGCTTTACAGGCGCTACTACCAGCACGAAATTTATACCGAGTTCTTCTCGATAGGAATAGTCTACGGAGTTATCGCTTTCCTTACACAGGTAGTTGATGTGATCGTCGACAGTATCGTTGAAGGAATCGGAATTCTCACGGTTGGAGTTGGGGAAGAACTCAGGAAGGTTCAGACCGGGGTTGTCCAGACCTATGCAACCGTCATAATCGCGGGTGTGAGCCTGCTGATAATACTCATTAAATTAATAACGGAGGTACTCTGATGCTGCCGGTCGCATCGTTGTTGATTCTGGTGCCGCTGATTTTCGCAGCTGTGACCTTTTTCACAAAAACAAAAGACCAGGCTGCGGGGCTGGGTCTTATCGGGTCCCTTGTGACCCTGGGCCTTACCCTTTACGCCTACCTGAACTTTGACAGCAGCACTGCTGCAATGCAGTTCTATGAATCAATTCCGTGGGTTCCCTTCCTCGGGATCAATTATTCGGTTGGAATTGACGGCATTTCAATGCCCCTTATCCTCCTGAATGCAATCGTTATCCCCCTCCTGATCCTTTTCAGCTGGAATGAGGAAAGGGAAGCCCCGAACAGGTTCTACGGGCTGATCCTTACCATGCAGGCCGCCGTCATAGGGGTCTTTGTGGCCCTCGATTTCGTAGTCTTCTACATCTTCTGGGAGCTGACCCTTGTCCCTCTCTTCTTCATCGTAAACATCTGGGGAGGAGAAAAGCGGGCTCATGCGTCCTACAAGTTCTTTATCTACACACACGTTGCATCCCTGGTGATGCTGCTCGGGATCTTCGGGCTCTTCTACACAGCCCTCCACCAGACAGGGGTTCCGACCTTTGACATCAGAGAACTGATCGCACAGTTCCAGTTCTTCGGGTCCGGCCTGATGAAGGACGCAATATTCCTGGCAATCCTCTTCGGATTCCTGGCAAAGCTGCCGACCTTCCCCTTCCACTCCTGGCTTCCGGATGCATATGTCGAAGCCCCGACCGCAGGCAGTGTACTCTTTATCCTGCTCAAGATCGGAGGATACGGGCTTTTCAGGATCTCCCTCCCGATGCTCCCTCACACCGGAAACCCTAATCTGATGATCATGATGCTTGGCCTGCTTGGCTCATTCAGCATAGTCTACGGGGCTCTTCTGGCCTTGAGGCAGAAAGACCTCAAGCGCATGATCGCCTACTCCAGTCTGAGCCACATGGGCTTTGTAACCCTGGGTTCGGCAGGCCTTGTTGCCCTTTCGGTTTCAGGCGCCATGTTCCAGCAGTTTTCCCACGGGCTTATCATGAGCATCATGTTCATGTCTGCAGGAGTGATCCAGAGCGCCACAGGCACAAGGATCATTAACGATCTCGGCGGGCTTGCAAGGAAGATGCCGATGCTCACCGTGCTTATGATGGTCGGCTTTATGGCATCCCTCGGGCTTCCGGGCCTGACAGGCTTTATTGCCGAGTTCCTGGTCCTGACCTTTACTTTCGTGAACCTGCCCGGTTTTGTCTTACTTGCCCTGCTGGCAATAGTGATTACTGCAGGTTACCACCTCTGGGCAATGCAGAGGGCAATGTTCGGAGTGTACAATGAGAAACTCGGGAGTATCAGGGACATCAATACCCTGCAGGTCTTTTCGATGGGAGTAATCGCCCTACTTGTGCTTTATTTTGGCCTGAACCCGAGTCCGGTGCTTAATATGATGATTAAGAATTCGGAAGCAATAGTCAGCCTGGCGGCTGGCCTGGGGGTGTAAGAAATGAACGAGTTAATGTATCTTGCACCTGAAATCGTAGTGGTTGCAACCGGCCTGGTCATACTTCTGGCCGGAGTTTTCCTGTCCCCCCGGTCCAAGAACATACTTGGTTACCTGGCAACCCTGGGAATCCTTGCAGCCCTCTTCCTGACGGTTAAAAGTTTCGGGCTCCTGACTATGGAGGGCTTACAGATCGGATATTCGGTTTTCTCGGAAGCTCTGAATATCGATGCTCTCTCCCAGTTCTTCAAACTGGTCTTCCTGGTAGTTGCCCTGATCGTTTCGATTGCTGCAATCAAGTACAATGAAAACAGTGACCATACCGAAGAGTTCTACACCCTGATGCTCTTTGCAACCTTCGGGATGATGGTCGTAGCTTCTGCAAACGACCTGATCGTACTCTTCGTTGCCTTTGAACTGGCAAGTCTTGCAACCTACGCCCTTGCAGGCTACGAAAAGCAGAACCCGAGGTCTCTTGAAGGAGCCATGAAGTATTTCGTGATCGGTTCGGTCTCGGCAGCCCTCATGCTCTTCGGGCTTTCCTTTGTCTACGGGGCAACCGGCACCACGAGCATCCCCCTGATTGCTGCAAACCCCTGGCTCCTTATAGAAAACCCGATCGGGCTTGTAGCAGTCGTGCTGCTTATTGCAGGTTTCGGCTTCAAGATGGCACTTGTGCCCTTCCACATGTGGGCTCCGGATACCTACCAGGGTTCTCCCTCGGTCGTTTCCGCCCTGCTTGCAGCCGGGTCCAAGAAGATGGGTTTTGTAGCAGCTTTCAGAATCTTCATTATAGCTCTTGCAGCCCTGCAGCCTGACTGGCAGTTTATCTTTACCATTCTGGCAGTTGCAACCATGACCTTCGGAAACGTGGTCGCAGTTGCCCAGACCAGCGTAAAACGCATGCTTGCCTACTCTTCCGTAGCCCAGGCCGGATACATTGCAATGGCTTTTGCCGTTATGACCCCTGTGGCCCTCGGAGGAGGCATCATGTACGCTCTTGCCCACGCCTTTATGAAAGCAGGAGCCTTTATTGCAGCCGGAGTCGTGGTCTGGATGGTAAGCCAGGAAAAGACAGGCAACCTCAATGTCCCCGACCACCTGGACAGCTTTAAGGGCCTCGGGAAAAGAATGCCTCTTGCGGCCCTTTCCATGACGGTCTTCGTCTTTGCCCTCGCAGGTATTCCCCCGACTGCAGGTTTCATGGCCAAGTTCGTGCTCTTCTCTTCAACCATCCAGGCGGGCATGGCCTGGCTTGCAGTAATAGCAATCCTGAACAGTGCCCTTTCCCTGTTCTACTACGCGCGGCTTGTGGGATACATGTACTTCCTGCCCCCCGAGGGTAAATCCGTCAGCGTTCCTTTCCCGTATGCAGCCGCCCTTCTGGTTGCAGTGGCAGGCGTGCTGGTAATGGGTATCTGGCCCGAACCCTTCGTGGAACTGGCTATGAAAGCAGCAATGGTACTGGTATAAGGAGGTATGAGAAATGACAGATTGCGACCTATGCGGAAAAGCAATCCCGACCGTCATCCCGGTCCGGGTTATCCGCCCCCTCCTCAAATTCGCCTACCCCAACGGGGTCTGGAAAGGTCTCTGTGAGACCTGCCTCGATTCCGCCCAGAAAACTTACCTGGAAGTAAACAAAAACCAACCTTCATGCAGAAAAGGCAAATGCGCCCTCTGCGGAGACAAAACAGGAGTTTTCTCGGTGGAACTGCAGGTCCCGGATTTCTCAAAAGGGATAGTCAAGAAAGATGTGGATCTCTGCTACAGGTGCCTGAAAGGAGTCGATGAGGCTTATATCAGGCATAAGAAAGAGATGATTGAGCAGGAACATGCACATCATTAAGTAAAATCAAAGCTGCTTTTTAAAGGCGGCTTTATTTTTTCTTATTTTTTTCTTTGTCTCTCTTATTTTAATGTCCTTATTTTGCTAATCCATTTTCAGACTTATGTAGATATATTAGTGTTTTTTTACAAAACTGTATATCCCACCTTCTTCAGATGTCTGAGAAATTTCACTATCTTTCCCGATATCGTTTCCCCCAATATCTATTTTGATTATTTTAACTTGTATTTCTCAGTTTACTCACTCATTAAAACCTTATATATTCAGTAAGTTTTCCTTTTTGTTTTGGGCAGCAACAATTGAGATCTAAGATAATTTAGGATAATTTCAATCCGAAATTTGTGGAAATTGCTCTAAAAAAATATCAACAAAAGTATTTATATATGGAGAACATCTGCGGAAAGACAGGTATGTTAATCCATTATTTTTGGTTGTTTGAAAAAATATTCCAGTTGTTTATTATTTAGTGTGACTTTTTATTAAAAAATCATACAACACTAAATAGTTTGATGATTTGGCCATAAATAATTTATATTAAAAAATCATACTGTGCCATGAAAAAAAGCAAGTTATTTCATACTATATGAGAGCCCCAGGAATTGAAAGCTTCTTGCAGAACCCCATACTGATGAATAAAATCAAGTACAATAGACATTATGACCAAAATAGTTTTTAGATAGCTTGGGGATTAGAGTCTATTGCTTCATCAGTTCAACCGCGGAAGTCCCAATATAAATATGAATAATGAATCACCCGAGAAGGTGGCTAACTGAAAACTAAAACCTATTTTATAATCGCGTTTTCTTTTCTGATAATATATGTAAACACCGTTGCGGCGGATACGATTACTGTTGATAGCGGTGGAGAAGGAGATTATACCTCTATACAGCAAGCTGTGATCAATTCTAATAACGGAGATATAATACTCGTTAATACAGGAACATACATCGAAAATGTAGATGTAGATAAGAAGTTAACAATAACCTCAAAGTCAGGAAATCCGGAAGATACGATCGTTCAAGCTCTTAGTCCAGGTGATCACATCTTTCATGTAACTGCGAACAATGTGACCATCAAAGGTTTTAGTTTGAAAAATTCCATTTCAGGAAGTGGAATTTATCTGGACAGTGTGCAGTATAACACTATTGCAAACAACCATTTACAAGCTAATGAGATAGGAATACATCTCTGGCATGCTAACAACAATATACTGATCAATAACACAGCATCAGACAATAGCTGGGCAGGAATCCGATTGTTCCCAGATGACAGTGAACTTGCCAGTAACAATACACTTGTTAATAACACGATGGTTAATAACACATATAATTTTGAGATTTATATTGCGTATAGAAATGCGAGTATGCGGAATAATATCGATACTACCAATACTGTAAATGGAAAACCTGTCTATTATCTTGTTAACGTCTCGAATGTTGCTTTAAATTCTGCCTCAAATGCCGGGGCTATTTACTGTATCAACTGCCAGAACATGTCAATAAAAGATCAGGTTCTCCAGAACAACTCCCAGGCTATTTTTTTATTTAATACAAGCAATTCAAGGTTTGACAGCAACATCCTATCAAATAACTATTTTGGAATCGTTCTGGTTAACTCAGATAATAACACCGGGTTGAATAATATTGCAGTTAATAATATTGTTGGCATAGGAATCGTTGCATCCACTGATAATTATTTAACCTTAACTCCCATTTTTTGTAGGGAATATGTTGAATTTGAGAGTTTTATCTAATTCTCTTACTTTCTTAGGAACTTCAGTAATGATACTTTTTTCACCAAAGTTTATACTTTTCACTTTTCTAAACTTCAATAGGATATCAATGGGTGAGACCTTGTCATTTATCTCTGCTTTTTTAATTGCCTTCAACAATTTACAGTACGCATATAATGAAAGAAATGCCACAAACACATGCCCATAAACGCTCTCATCATCATGAAGATACAATTTGTCAGCGTCTAATGTTGTTTTGTATGCATCAAACAACTTTTCAATCGAGTCTCTTTTTTTGTAGAGTTCATACATCTCCTTTTTTCCTATGTCGTAATTGGAGATAATCAAGAACTTCCCTGCTCTATTTTGTTTTAAAGAGTACTCTTCATCGCTGATCTTCCCTTCCTCTCTCTTTCTGAAGATCGTCTTCTGTTCTTCAAGTCTTAGATCCAGGTCTTCATATAAATATAGGAACCTATTTCCTAACTTTCTTTTACCACATTTGATGAGTCTATCATGATAGATGAATTCTTCATTAAGGTGTATTCTTGTGTCATAATAGTGGCTGTTCCTTTTTGTTGGTAACACAAATTTGATATGTTTTTCTTCTAAGCAGTTAAGGATGTTCTCTGAGAAAAAACCACGATCAAGAAGAAGTATCTTATCGCTGATATCCAACTCTTCTATTGTTTGTATAATGTCTTTATGTCCTTCACACTGCCTGGAACTGATTTGATCATAGTAGGCATTTCACTATCAAGACCACAAAGAAGGGCAAAGTTGATTTGGGGAACTTGAATACAGTCTTTGTTGTAGCCTTTTCAGCCTGTAGAATATTCATAGATCGAGAGAAACAGGAACTTAAGTCATAGACGAGTTGAGTGTCTGCATTTTTGAGATGATTGAATAGCTCATTCTGCCCAAACCTATCACAGCCTACTTCCCTTAACACTTTTGAAAGATTGGATGGATTAAGATTTGGTTTTATACCTTCAAGATTATAGAGATCTTCCCAAGTATCTTTAATTCGTTTGAGGGGGACATATCCATTTACACGAACAATTGACATTGCATAGAGTTCTTCCCAATATTCCGGAAAATTTTTCATGAGAAAAGGTTTGAGCTCTCCCATCATATTATGTAAAATCATTGAATTTCCATAGTCAGTGACAGAGTGAGGCACAGGTATCACATTAGTTTTAGGTTTCTCACCTTTAGGTATAAAGCCGTAATCTTTGTCGAGTCTACCAATGTAAACTGAAACTTTACGACCTTTCTTAATTTTTTTGTCATATTTACTCGTAGAGCGATAAACATAATGACAAGCGCCTCGAACTTTGATTTCAAGACATTTTTCTCCAGCTTTACGCTGATCTTCAAGCCAGCATCTTGCCCAGGGTTCCATAATCCCTATTATGTAGGGAATATAGGCATATATAAGTTTCGATTTGAAATCGTTCTACTGATATTAAAAATGAGAAAAAATAAGCAAATTAGATGATATAGTCCCTATAAATAGGCAGAGTTAAGGTTTGTACTGTTTACGAAAATATAAAGAAACACAAGCTAAGCAAATAATCAAAAAATATAAAAAAGTAGAAGAACTACTAATAAAAATTAGAAGAAACTTTCCCGCCAAATGCAGATGAAATTTAACCATCTTGAATCGGGAGTCCTGAAGTTTTCTTATGCCATGTCGGATTTTTAATTAAAAGGCATCCTGCTGTCCGGGATAAAATAAGAGTTGGGAAATTAAAGGCTTGGGAAATTAGAGATTTGGAAAATCAGAGGTTTGTAACCTTGAGGTTGGGAATATGGATAAAACCTTGAAAATTTTACTATATATAGTACTGATCCCTGTGGGTTTAATCGTACTTTTTTATGGGGGGTTTGCTGCACTCCTTGTCGGTATGGACCAGGCTTCTTATGACGGAAATGAAATTTACGTAGGACCTATTGATTTTGAATCGGTGCTTGTAAAAGCAGAGGAATCGGGATACGATATTAGCGGTGATGCCAGGCTCAACGAATCAACTTTAATAGAGCCCGGGAATGTCGAAGCCCTTGAAGAGCGGTTTGAGAACGATTACATGGTGTACAGGGTTGTGTTTTACTACAACGAAAATACGTCCGATGACACTTACATTGAATTTTGTAAATATGAAGGTCCGGAAGTGATAATTACACTCTGGAACCCCGATCATCCTGATGTATCCGACTTTCCGGATGATTCGTGGATGCTTGAAATGCTGGGGCTGAGTTTAGAGCTGAACGAAACCGGTTCGCAGGAGGTACTTGAGAGACTGAAGCTTGAAGGCTCAAAGCGAGAGTGGGGTGCGGAAGTGAGTACAAACGAAAGCGTAGATTTTCCGGCAGTCTATGCCTACCTGAATCAAAGCAGTACGAGTACTGTTGTAGAATCCGGTATGTGGAATGATGAAGAATTCTACAGGGACAGAACGCAAATAGGATACATAGCTTACGTAATCCCTGAAATTACTGTCAGCACCAGCCACAAATTTAACAAATATACACTTCATGTGAGCAGTTCCGGATTTGTACGTGCAGACATTCTAATGCATAGAGCCAGCGCCGGAAAAAAAATTCCTGAAGATGAATATCAGGCAGTGTTTAAGGAGATGTTTGAAAAACTGGGACTTCATGAAGAAAAGGTTAATGAGTTCGAGTTTGAGTATAATCCGAGTGTGTGGTGAAGCTTTTTTCCCTTTCCTTTTCCCTTTTCCCTGTATGCTTTTCTTTTTTTTCTCCTTTTCCTGTTCGTTTTTTCTTCTTCTCTTTTCCTCTCCCCTTTTCCTCTTTTCTCCTCTTCCCTTTCTTCTTTCCCGGCTTAAATAGAAACGTACGGAGATAAAAATTCAATGGGAACGGCTTCAAAAGGGGAGGCTTCAAATTACATTCAACGAATCCAGGCCCACTTTAATAAAAGTCAAGCCGAAGACAATCTGTGCAATCCCAAGAGCCCGGATAATGGATAAGTAATACTTGCTGTTGACAAAAGATTTTGACTTCTCTACAATCAGTGCGACTCCCACTTTTGATCCTACAAGCAGCATATAGAACCCGGCTATGAATAGGATTGTAGCCCAGACGTGGGTGCTGAAGCTCTTATAAATTATTGGCCCGCCTATGGAGAGCCAGAAGACGTAAGGGTGCGGGTTTCCGAAGTTGACAATAACTCCTTTTTTAAGGGCGTCTTTTTTTGCCTCTTTTATTTCAAAGCTGTCCGTTCCGGATTTCAGGGATTCCATTCCCGAATATATCAGATATGAAGCCCCGAAAAATGCAATAATCCCGATAACAAAATCAGAGCCTGTCAGGTGGGAAAGAACAAACAGTACGGCTAAAATTATTGGCAGGTCCGTAATCAGAGGAGATACTGCAACCTTTATTCCTTCCCACTTGCCGTGCTGCAGGGTCTCAGAAATAGTTACGGCTAGGAGTGGGCCAGGCGATGTCCCTGCAGCAAGACCGAGAAAAGCTCCCATGCCTAAATATTCAATAAGATCCAGCATTCGCATCGTCTCATTTTTTCACTTCGTATACTAATCCGGACATCCAATTAAAGAGTACATAATTATACAATAATGATGTAGAAGATACTTTAATGCTATATATAATCCTCTGATTTAATCCTCTGATTTCATACGGTACTTTAGCTTTAAACCCGAACTTTAGCCTTAAAGCGAGATTTCCGGAAGAAAAAAAGGCGCTTAAGCCTCAACTTTCGAAAACAGGAAAGCTCCGATTATGCAGACAAGCACTGAGAGCGTACCTATTACTGCAAGGTCGCTGTAGATTCCAAACGTGCTCATCCCGGAAAGGACTCCCCGGAGCCCGTCCACGCCGTAAGTCAGGGGGTCGATTCTGCTTATGAAGTAGATTGCCGGGGGCAGATTTTCGAGGGGGAAGAGGGCGCCTGAAAGGAAGAAGATAGGCATGATAAGGAAGTTCATGATCAGCTGAAAACCTTGCATATCTTCCATCGAGGAGGCGATCGTAAGACCAAGGCCCGTAAAGAAAATGGCTATCAGAGACATAAAAATTAAACCCATTCCAAGGCTCGCAAGGCTGGAAATCCTGAAGCCCAGCACATAAGTCAGGCTGAGCACGATCAAGCCCTGGATCATGGCTATAGTTGCACCTCCTAGGGTTTTTCCGACCATGATTTCCGTTCGGGAAATCGGGGCTACGAAAGTTTCTTTCAGAAAGCCGAACTGCCGGTCCCAGATAACCTCAAGTCCGGAAAAGATGGCTGTAAAGAGGATCGACATGGAAACTATTCCCGGTGCCAGGAAGTCCATGTAGTTTCCCCCTCCGCTGGCTCTAGTGTACATGGGCCCGAAGCCGAAACCGAAGGCGACCATGAAGAGGAGGGGCTGCCCGAGGGAGCCTAGCAGCCGGGCTTTTGAGCGCCAGTAGTGCTTGAGCTGCCTCAGCCACAGGATGTAGATTACTTCGATCAATGCCCGTGCCTCCTGCCAATGCCCCGCATAAACCGCATTTTATCCCCTCCGTTTCCGTTTTCGTCCCGGATGTCCCTCCCGGTGAGTTTCAGGAAGGATTCTTCTAAGGATTCGGTTTCCGTCCTTTCCATGATCTCTGCCAGGGTTCCGGATTCGATTATTTTCCCGTGGTCAATGATTGCTATTTTGTCCGCCATCGCTTCGGCTTCGTCCATATAGTGCGTGGTCAGGAAAATCGTCATTTTCCTTTCTTCATTCAATCTTTTTATGTGGCTCCAGATGGACATTCGCGTCTGGGGGTCAAGCCCCACCGTAGGCTCATCCAGGAAAAGAACCCTCGGGTAGTGGACAAGCGCCCGCGCAATCTCAAGCCTCCTTTTCATCCCGCCTGAGTACTTTTTCACTAAATCGTTCCGCCGGTCCCAGAGCCCGACGATCTCAAGGGCAGTTTTGATCCTCTCTTCCCTTTCGGCTTTGGGGACTTTGTAGATAACGGAGTGGTATTCCATGTTTTCGTAAGCAGTAAGCTCACTGTCCAGGCTGTAGTCCTGAAAGACTATGCCAAAAGAAGAGCGGGCTTTGTCCTGTTCTTTAAGGGCGTTATATCCGTTGATCCGGATTTCCCCGCTTGTGGGTTTCAGGACCGTCGTGAGCATCTTGATAGTTGTGGACTTGCCTGCACCGTTCGGGCCGAGGAATGCAAAGATCGAACCTGTTTCAACATCAAAACTGATGCCCTTCACTGCGGTAAAATCGTCAAATTTTTTTGTCAGGGACTGGACTGAGAGTATGTTTTGCATGACTGAACCTGAAATTCTTTTTTCAATAAGGAAAGGATTAAGTTACATTCAAATCAAAGGAGTTATATTTTCAGATTTAAGGCATCCTGCTCCTGAAAGTTTGAGCAGTTTAAGCTGGAGTTTATATAGAAAATATTTTCTGTTACTGCAAATGAAGACATTACTTATAAATTCTATTATTGAAATCCCTTTTCAATTCCGGAAATTCCATTTTGATTCCAATCCATCATTATCAAGTGGAGGTGTTTCCGGGTACCATGTATATTCAAACCTGTTTATTGCTTTGTTTTTATTTTTCAGAAGGGAAAGGCTTTAAATCTTTGAAGAAATGTGTTATTGAAGATAACAGGAGTTGATTTTCAGGTTTTTGACAGGATATCGGTCACAATTTGGTATTGATGATAGATTGTACTGCTGATATCTGGATTTTTACTTTTTCGAAGCTGTTTGTTTGATTTACAGCTGATTTACCTTATTGAAAATTTATCAGATACTTATTTCGTATCTGCTTTATAAGCCTATCATAGTAGGCAGGAGCAATAGCATATGAAAAGAAAATGGGAACGGGACCTGGGACTTCAGGGACGGATGCTCTTTACTATGTTCCTTCTGGCGGCAGTTTACCTCTTCTTCCTAGCTTTTCTCTCGTACAGCGGGACTCCGCCTGTGTTTATGCTGTTTTTTGTAGGCGCGTTCATGGGCATTCAGTACTTTTATTCGGACAAAATGGTGCTCTGGACAACAGGAGCACACGTTGTCTCCGAAAGCGAAGCCCCGCAGCTGCATGATATGGTCACCAGGCTGTGTGCGATAGCTGACCTTCCGAAGCCGCAGATAGCAATTGTCCAGACCCGGGTGCCGAATGCTTTTGCCACGGGCAGGAGTCCGGGTAAAGCCGTTGTTGCGGTCACAACAGGGATCATGGACAAACTTACGCCGGCCGAACTTGAGGCAGTGCTTGCTCATGAGCTGAGCCATGTCAAGAACAGGGACATGGCTGTCCTGACAATTGCCAGTTTTATCTCAACCATAGCTTTCTACATTGTCCGCTACAGCCTCTATTTCGGAGGCATGGGAGGAGACAGGCGGCGGGAAGGCGGGGGCATTTTGCTTGTCTGGCTGGTCTCAATCGCAGTCTGGGTCGTCAGTTTCCTGCTGATCCGTGCCCTTTCCCGCTACAGGGAATTTGCTGCAGACAGGGGATCGGCAATCATCACCGGGCAGCCTGCAAACCTCGCTTCTGCCCTGATGAAGATAAGCGGGCTTATGGATAGAGTTCCGGGTGAGGACCTCAGGAAGGTCGAGGGCATGAATGCCTTCTTCATTATCCCCGCAATCTCGGGCTCTTCGTTCATGGACATCTTTTCCACTCACCCCTCCGTGGAAAAAAGGTTAGCCCAGCTTGAAAAGATGCAGAAGGAAATGAGTTAAACAGGAACAGAATTAACAGACAAGAAGAATACGAATCGAATATAAACAAGAAGAATATATCGAATAACAGTCAGAGAACTCAGAATAGCAGTCCGGAAGATTAACAACAAGTGATATGGTTTCCAGAGGAGATAGGTTAAAATGGGTTTGCGGGATTTTATGGATGCGGTTATGGGACGGAGCAGGCTTCCGAAGGCGAAAAGTGAAAAACTCTTTGCAATTTCCACAGCCAGTATTACTCTTGAAAGCAGTCTGGGCTTAAAGCCTTCAGGATACGCGGGGATCTGTTTTAAGCCGATTGGGGCTACATCCTACGAATCTGCCCGAAATGAGATTGAAGAGCTTCTGGAATACAGCTCAAAAGAGACGGAAACCGAATTCAGGATGGAAAAAGACGAGTTTGATTTCCTCTGGGCTATTTTCAGGGACCCTGATTTCGAAGACCTGGTTGCAAACATCCACCTTGTAAGCCAGACCCTTGAAGACCGCGGCTTTGGCGAGCAGATCCTCTGTGCCATTTACAGGTTTGACAGCGAACCTGAAGCCGGAACAGCCGGGCACGGTACAAAAACAGGGGCTGGAAAAGCAGTTTACTGGATTTACAACTTTAAACAGGGGACTTACTACCCCTTTATTCCGCTTTCCAACAGGCAGAGGGACAGCCCTTTTGAATTCAGGCTCAGAACCGCAATGGAAAGGGAGATGCCTGTTGAAAAAAGTGTGGAAAAATGGTACCCCCTCTGGGGAATTCCCTTTTAATGGTGGTCGACATAATAACAGTCAGGTATAATGACAGCAGCCAGGTATAATAATAGTAGCCAGGTATAATAACGACCAGGAATAATGATGGCCAGACTTTTATAATTTGCAGTCCTGTAGAATTTGGGTTCAAATTTCTTGCTTTTTAAAGTTCTATATTTAGCTTCTATTTAATGAAAATTCATATAGAAACCTTATATCGAAACAGGAAATATTAAAATAAAAAAGGACAGTCTGATTTCCGATGCTTCTCTTTGGACATCTGGGCGTTACGCTCGGAATATTTTTCGGGCTTGGGCTTTTTATACCTCGGTTGAGGACTATCATAGATCCGCGCTATCTGGCAATCGGAGCTATCCTGCCCGATTTGATAGACAAGCCAATAGGCGAAGTAATCTTTGCTTCAACGTTTTCAAGCGGCCGCATTATAGGTCATACCCTGCTTTTTTCCCTTCTTCTCTTTATGATAGGTTTGTACATGTACGAAAGAAGCAGGGACATCAGGGGCCTTTCTCTTACAGCAGGCTCTTTTTTACACCTCTTTGAAGACCAGATGTGGTCCGATCCCCAAACTTTCCTCTGGCCTCTATTCGGGTGGAGTTTTCCCAGAGAATCCAGAGATTATGTCGGACTGGAACACCTCATGGATATGTTTGAAGCCTCTTTCCACCTTGAGTTTCTGCAAAGCCATGTAATTGAAATCCTGGGCCTCTCAATAGGGTTCGTTCTGGCTTATTACCTGTCGAAAAAATTAATCGGAAATGAAGAACTCTGAAGATACGGAAGAGAAAAAACTCTGCTAAGATAAGAAGAGAAGAACACTAAACATGTAGAAAAACACTAAACATGTAGAAAAACACTAAACATGTAGAAAAACACTAAACATGTGGAAGAGAAGGTCTCTGCTGAAATCCGCAGGGAGAATTATGAAGATTTCGTAAAAAACAGTTTATAAGGTTAGAATGACTTTAATGATGAAATAACCGCATAGTATGAAGCCTGTTATGTAAAGTCCTGCTGTCGGAGTATCTGGTTTTTCATATATTTTTTTCATTCATTTTCCTCTGTTTTTCTCTGTAATACAACTTTTGTACGAGGTTATATTTTATACTTTTGAAAAGGGCTTTTTGTTTAAGAGCACAAGGAGAACACCCAGCCAGGCAACACCAATAATATCGACGACGACTATTTTTCGCAGAACACTTCCGTTAAATGTCTTTTTCCATACAGAAACATATTCCCTGGAAATGTAATTTTCAGCAGGATACTCTTGAAAAAGCCTGTCCAGTACCGACTTTTCCGAGCCGTCCGCTGTAAAGATAAAGATTTCATTTGCATATTCCGGATGAAAATAATCATTCGTTTGCTTATAGTCGAGATTTCTTTTTATAAATTCATCAAAAGTATCCGCATCATACTGATAGAGTCCATAGTTTCTTTTTGCGTCAAAGGAGATGTAACATATATCATAGCTGTTTATGCCTGCGATGGTATAGGTTTCGTTTTCATAATTTACCTTGCTGCCGATTGCCCGGGTCAGCATTTCATCGGTGTATGCAAAGTGCTTTTCCAGCAATTTCTTTGAGATTGAAATTTCATGGGAGCCGTCCCGAGGAAGCCTGCCTTCTTCCAGATATTCTGTCCCGTAGGGGATAACAGTCTGATTAAGGTAATCCTGTGCTATAGCTTCAGGCACTGCAATGAGATTCAATTTATCCGGTAATCTGTCTTCGCCTGCAGTTGTATAAATAATGGGATCCAAATAACTGGCATCATAAAGAATTACATTTTCAACCCCGTCCATTGAAGCAATCTGAGGAATGTCTTCGTAGCTTATCATCCGGTCATAGTTCTCGGGATCGATATCCAATTCGGCTCCTCTTACATAAACTGCATTAAGGTCCCCGTATGTGTGGTCTGCCTGATAGATAGCAATGATATTGCCTGGGGGTATGGTTTCCGTACAATAACCAGAGGTAATATGAGAATATGTGAGCAGGGATAAGGCTGTGATAACAAGTACCGTTAGTACGACTGACAGAATTTTGATTTTTTTATTTGTGGGGATTATTTTTAGCCAACTCCTTGCTGTTAACGGGGAACTGCATCATAATATTCGGTAGATTCTACTCTATAGATATTAACCTTGTTTTTTGTTTACTGTTCAGTTACTATAGACTTGTTTTCTGTGATCCTGTCATGGGTTTTTTAGCGGGATGAATCACGGTGTGGGTTCTGGGGATAAACAGACCACTTGAGAGTCTACCCTGATCTTAAAGGTCAGAGGGTTAACCCATTATCTGGCAGGGAAAAAAGAAGAAATAGATGTTTCAATTCTCTTCGCCTTCACCGTTAATTGTAGCCATTATTTCTTTGAAACTTGCCAGTGAAGCCTCCATATTCTCGATGATCTCATTTGCGAGAATATCAGGGTCAGGAAGATTATCGAGGTCAGCTAGACTTTTGTCTTTGAGCCAGAAGATATCAAGATTCGTTTTATCTCTCGCCACTATTTCATCGTAGCTGAATTTCCGGAACCTGCCTTCGGGAGCTTCTTCGCTCCAAGTCTCTGTACGGCTGTGGCGGTTTTCAGGGTTGTAGCACTTGATAAAGTCTTCCAGATCGGAATATTTCATAGGGTTTTTCTTCAAGGTGTGATGCACATTTGTGCGGTAGTCATAGATCCAGACTTCTTTTGTCCAGGGGTCTTTTGATGCGGGTTTTGCTTCAAAGAAAAGCACGTTCGCCTTTACACCGTTTGCATAGAAAATGCCTGTCGGCAGGCGCATGATTGTGTGCAGGTCGGTAGTTTCAAGAAGTTTTTTGCGGATGGTCTCTCCTGCTCCGCCTTCAAAAAGAACGTTATCCGGCAGTACCACTGCTGCCTGCCCGCCGGTCTTAAGGATCGTATGGATGTGCTGCAAGAAGTTGAGCTGCTTGTTGCTTGTGCTTGTCCAGAAGTCCTGGCGGTTGTAGGTGAGGTCTTCTTTTTCCTGCTCGCCTTCTTCGTTTGTGAAGGTCATGCTGCTTTTCTTTCCGAAAGGCGGGTTTGTGAGAATGTAATCGTAACGGTAACCCGGATCGGCTATGAGAGCATCGGAATTGGAGATCATAGGCTCTCCGTCTATTTCCCCGATGTTGTGCAGGAACATGTTCATTAAAGCAAGCCGTCTGGTCCCGGCAACGATTTCGTTCCCGCCAAAGGTTTTATTTTTCAGGAAGCGGCTCTGCTCCCGGTCCAGCCGGTAGTGTGAGGTAAGGAAGTCATAAGCTGCCAAAAAGAACCCGCCTGTGCCGCAGCAGGGATCCCCTATTGTTTTCATGGGCTCGGGCCGGAGGCACTGCACCATTACCTTGATGAGCGGCCTCGGGGTGAAGTACTGCCCGGCTCCGCTTTTCGTATCTTCGGCGTTCTTCTGCAGGAGCCCTTCGTAAATCTCTCCTTTTGTGTCCACACCCATCATGACCCAGCTTTCCTTGTCGATCATATCAATGATCTTGTAGAGCATGGCAGGGTCGCTGACCTTGTTCTGGGCTTTGAGGAAGATCTGCCCAAGCATCCCCGGCTTTTGCCCGAGTTCTTCTAACAGCTCTTTGTAGCGGGTATCGAGTTCAGCCCCACGCTGCTGTTTCAGATTATCCCAGGTGTATTTCTCCGGGATGCCGATATCCCTGTTGTACGGCGGCTTCCTGTACTCTTCCGCCATTTTCAGGAATATGAGATAGGTCAGCTGTTCCAGATAATCGCCGTAGCTCACGCCCCCGTCCCTCAGGACGTTGCAGAAGCTCCAGACTTTGGAAACGATGGATGAGGTGTTTTCAGACATGGTTTGGACCTTTGAGATAAGAGTAATATTTTTGGTTAGGACTATTCGGTTTATCAGGGATGGTTAGGAAAAGTTTTCCTTCTTGAATAAGTGGATTTAGGATTTCTAATCTGAAATGTTTCCTATCTTTTAATCCCATAAACTCTTGAATTTCCTCCCGACTTCTTGGTTCGATACAATACTCTAATAATGCGTTGATCTTGTCGTTCTCAGCTTGGGGGGTAGCTTGGGGGGTAGCTTGGGGGGTAGCTTGGGGGGTGACGGGAACAATTATCTTAAAAATGTCTCCTTCAAGAAGCTGTGGGTCAGCCCCACCGGAATAAATCCTTGTGTATTTGTAGAGATTCCTGACACCTGAACCTAACTCATCCGCCCTTCCGATCTCTTTAAAAAAGCGAGCAATTACAGGATTTTTAGGGTATGGTGTGAAATTGGAAGGATTTATTCTGCCATGCCCGTGTGGACGGTTTGCATTTTCCGCAACAACCTGATCAGTTCCAATTACGAATTTTGCAGGAAAACCGTTTATGTACTCCCTGTGAATGAGCATATTTGCAACAACTTCTCTAAAAATATGATCTCTAAGGCTGATTCTCTGGTCTTTTTCCAGATAGAAGGGGTCTGGCAAATGTTTTGCAACAAAAGCCATCAGCCGGTCATAGCTTTCTATCAGGTTGGTTCGGATGTCGTCCCTGTCGTCATAGCGGTCAAGGTTTACTCTGCGAAGGATGGCATCAGTCTTGAAATGGGGCAGGACGCTCTGGATAACCTCGTCTTTGCCCAGTAAAAGAATAGCAGCAAGAGTATAACCCTCTTTGCCGGTCTGGTAATCATGAAGATATAGTCTGGCACTGCTTAAAAGCTCTTCATCGGTCATTGTTCCCCATGGATGGTTTGGGTTTTCGGCACGGACCATTTTCCGCACTTTCTGGATAAGGTCATCCCGAAGATCTTCAAGCCTGACATAAGGATAAATTCGGTTCTCAGAAAAAGAACTCTGTTTACGGATATAGAGATGAGCCACAGCATCAGGGTGGTTTGTTACATCCAGATCCCCATCCTCATTACGGTCAAATATTTTTCCATTACAGCGATGAACCTGAGAACTTTCAGGAATACTCAGGTAGAGGAGGGTTTTTCCTTCCACGCTAACTGTTTCCGGCAGTATGTACAGAGGTGGATTGATCTTTTGCGGGTTATTCAACGTAGTAACCAGATCCTTTTTAATTTGAGGCAAGGCATCAGCATTAATTCCTTTAATGTTCCCGGTGTCATCAACTCCAAGAACTATGTGCCCTCCGCTGCGATTTAAAAAAGCACAGACAGTTTCATACACATCCCGATTTATTTGATCTCTGCACTCTTTGAATTCTACAGTAAGCCCTTCTCCATCCCTAATAATGCTTTTTAATTGTTCAGAGATCATAATAGTTCCTCACTTTTTCCCATTTTTCACTCTTTCAGCCTTTATCCTCTCCAGCAAAACCTCAGCCGGTTCCCAATCCTCTGCTCCTCGAACCTCTGCCAGCTCCCTTTCATTAAGCAACTTCCCTTCAAACGCTTTTTTCAAAATACTCTGCCGCAGTGCTTCAGCTTTTTCCAGATTCGTTTCAATATCCTGTTCTATCTTGTCGCAGACTGAAAGGCGGGTTTCGATTTCTTGAACGACGACCTCTTGTTCGGAGAATGAGCAAATTGGTAAAGTAATTAATATCATTCTTGTTAATCCCAGATCTTGATTTCCTACTCCATGCGTGTATTTTTGGGATTGACGATAACAGTGAGAAGAATTCAATACATGTTGTAGGTAAAAAGGATAGATAGATTTTATAGTTTTAAGGACGGCTACATGAACCCAAACATCAAAATCAAAATCATAAGTATTAACTCTTGCAACACCGGTTGTTCCTCCCTTAGTATACAAGATATCATTTAACTCAGGTTTACATCTTTTAGATAATTCTTCATGAAGTTCCTTTGAAATATACTTAACATTGGAAAAATCAACACCTGAAGGTCTGACATTACCACCAGAAATGAATGGAATTCCATTTTCTTCATATTTAGGGCTGTAGTGAGGTCCATCTTTAACTGACCATACAACTCGACCTAACTTTACCCAGCCCCACCCCTCTGGTAGTAGGGATAATTCTTCTAATTCCGCCTCGGTGAGATTTTTTACTGCTTTCGTCTTTTTTCCAGAAGCTTTCGTAGCTTCTTCCCATTCCCTTCGAATTTGCTCCATCAAATTTTGTGTATTAGGCAAATCCGTCTGCTGCTCCCGCCATTTTTTTGTAAGCTCTCCTTCAAATGCTTTCTTCAGCACCGCCTGCCGATAAACTTTGAGCTGTTCCTGTGCCAGTTTGAGGTTGGCAATACCGTTGTCCAGTTCACTGAAGAGTTGCTCGATTTTGGAGACTATGGCGCGTTGTTCGGGGAGAGGAGGGAATGGAATAATAAGTGCTTTCAAATCCCTTAAAATAATTCTGCGTATTGCCACTCCTTTTTTGCTTTTTAGAGCTTGGTTCAAGAAATGACTGGATTTAAATACCCAAAACAAAAACTTAGAATTAGAACTATTTATACTGGTAAATGGGCGAATGATGGCTAAAGAAGATAAAACCACAAAATCTCTTTCAAAGCTTACTAATGACACTTTGCCAACAGTACCATCCTTTGAAAAGAGTACATCTCCTTTATAAGGTTTGCATCCACTTTTAACAAGATTGTTGTAGTCATCCTCTGAGATTTTTGAACAATTGTCAAAATCAATTTGATCATTTTTTATATCTTTTACCGTTATATACGGATAACCTTTGCCAATAGATTTTGGTGAAAAATGAGAACCGTCAGTTAAAACTTCAATTGATTCTCCCAGCCTCACCCAACTCCACCCATCTGGTAATATGGGCAATTCAGCTATTTCGGCTTCAGTTAAAGATTTAATCGTTTTCATCTTAATCAGTCAAAGCCTCTTTTATTTTGTTAATAATATCACTAATCATCCGGTGTATTTTCACCCAACTTTTCACCCAACTTTTCACCCGATTTACTCTCAGGAGTTAAGTTCTCTGTTTTCCAGATTAACTTCCCAATAGCCACCTTTATCCGGACCTATCCTTTTTAAAAGTCCTTTGTCTTTGAGATTTGCAATCTGTTTTTCAACTGCATGCGAACTAATCCCTAATAGTGTGGCTAGTTCCTGAGCAGAAATGTATTTATTTTATGAGATAAAGTGGAGTATTTTCTCCGAACTTTTCTCCGAACTTTTCTCCGAACTTTTCTCCGAACTTTTCTCCGAACTTTTCTCCGAACCATTCATTATCAATTTTGGAGTACTTTTAAGATGTCAGTTGATTAAATAATTGTTTACTTGTGCCTTTTAATCAGTTTAATAAGAAATTAGAACTGATAGCGGCATATACGCCTGCATTAGAGCCACAAACTTAGAGCCGCAAACGAAGAAAAATTATGGTTATTTTGCCACAAAACAGTTTCATGATGTCATTTGTCAAACATCTAAAACGAAATGGAGAAAAGTAGTAAAGGAAGAGAAATGAGGTATATACGCTTTAACTTTGATTAAAAGAGTGAATAAGGGGTTCACAAGGTTTGGTCTGCAACAATGAAGTTTATTGCGGGGCTGAGATTTACTCTGTCCTGAATTTGCTCCATTTTAAGTTTGCGTGCCAATGAAGTATATTACTGGATCAGCTTTCAGACTGCCTTAATTTGCTTCATCTCGCAGTTTACGCCATAAATGAAGTATAATTACGGGATAGGTTTTCAAACCTTCCTGAATTTGCTCCAACTTATGCTTACGCGTCAATGAAGTATGTTACCGGATCAGATTTTGCTCTGTCCTGAATTTGCTCCACCTCGCAGTAAAAGCATCAATGAAGTCAATTTAGGGATAGGTTTTCAAGCCGCCTTAATTTGCTCCACCTTATAGCTTACGCGTCAACGAAGTAGATTTCGGGTCAGTTTTCAGGCTGTCCTTAATTTGCTCCACCTTATAGCTACGCGTTAATGAAGTATATACTGGATAGCTTTCAGACTGTCCTTAATTTGCTTCATTTTACAGTTCACGCGCCAATGAAGTAGATTTCGAGATCGGTTCTCAAGCCGTCTGAATTTGCTCCATTTTACAGCTTACACGTCAATGAAGTTCATTGCGGGACTAAGCTTTACTCTGTCCTGAATTTGCTTCATTTTACAGCTTTGTTCCTTGTGAACAATATATAATATGTAAGTTCCTGTATATAATACTAACGGTATAATTACCGAGGGTAATATTTCTGACTCGTTTTTTTCAAAGTCTGCCTGTAAATCATCTGTCATATGCTCTGTCAATCAGTGCGTTACATCAAATGCTTTACAAATTTTTATGCATTGTTTAAAAATCAGATAGGGGCTTGATGGCAAATTCGAAAGGTTAGCACACAAGAATCAAAAAGAACTTTAAAATATTTTTAATAAAACAGAAGAAATCAGCTGGGACCCACTTAGATTCAAAAATTTAAGGGCCCTGATGAACCATCTCAAAAGAGTGCACATTGACAAACACTTTGTTCTGGTTTTTTCTGTTGATGAGGAAAAAAAGACGGCAACATTTGAAGATTATATTATGATCATCACGATAATATTTACTAATTTCCTATTTTTGCTTACGCCGCCAGTGCCTCGCTGGATTATGTACAAGAACTTTTCACCCCCTTTTCACCCCACTTTCATCCCGCTTTCACCCCCCTTTTCACCCAGCTTTTCACCCCACAATTTCTCCACAGTTTCTCCACAGTTTTATCCGAAACTTTCTCCGAACTCATCTCCGGATATTTCTCTTAATTGTCCTCCGGATCTTATTTCTTACTTTTACTCGCGATTTCACCCAGTTTTTCACCAGAGTTTTCACCAAACTTTTCATCCGGTCATCACCAAAATTTTCACCCAACCCGTTCTTCTCATTTCATTTTCATGCTGACAGTGCCTCATTCAATTCACTGATAACCGCATTCATCTCGTCCCCGAAAAGCTGGTACATCCTGCCGCGCCCGCCAAGAGCGTCAAAGGGGGTGTAATCAAGGTCCTCGATTTCCAGGTGGAAGCTTGTTGCAACATAATCTTTTATCATACGGAGCCAGTTCATCTGGTCTTCACTGAACTTGAGGGTTCCGGCCTGTTTTTTGAACACCCAATCCTGGAAGTTGCGGTTCACGGTCTGGTCGTAGGGGGTCAGTACAGGGTCGATTTCGGTTATCCTGCGGATTAAGGAGACGAGAGCCGTGAGTTCGTTTTTCGGGGAGTTTCCGTTCACCTTTTCGAGCTGTTCGTAAGCCTGCCAGATCCTGGAAGGGGCAAAGTGGGGTTTTTCGAGCTTCAATTTGTCCAGCACCTCTTTTATCATCGTAAAGGTGACTTCCCTGCGCCGGTAAGGCTGGTTGTAGAAAATTCTCAGGGCTGCGATCTCTTCCTTATTAGCTTCCAGATATGTCTTAAAGTCACTGACCAGCTCATCCGCCCTTACCACAGCGTCTTTGTCCCACTCGGCCCTGTGGACGGTGTCGGTGTTCACTGTATCGATAATCTGCTCATGGACTTTGCGGACGTTTTCAATATATTCGTTTAGCTCGCCGGAAAAAGTGGATCTGGCAATATCAATTAGCTTTTCTTGCGCCTTTTTCTTTGCCTCAACGTCCTGAATTTCCGGATGGAGCTGTTTGATTTCGGAGGCGTGGAGGTCGATAATGTCAGGGTTATACGCATAGAGCAGGTCCCTGACTGTCTGGTTGATGGTCTTTCCGTTCGCTTTTTCCGCAAAAGTGGCTCTTTCGTTCTCGCTTAACTGCCGGTCCAGCCTTGCCAGCCTGTTAGCCAGGGAAACATAAAGGTCTTCGTCCTGTGCGCCAAAGGTTACTGCTGCAAGCAGGTCTTTCAGAGATGTGCTTTTCTTGCGTTCCAGAGGCCGGCTGTCGGTTTTCATCGTTTTTGTAACGCCAGCGGCGTCCACAACCACAAAATGAGTCTTGTCCGAAACTGCCGAAGGAGTCACTTTTTTCAGGTCATCGTAGCCCAGGGTCCGCGTGCCTCTGCCTTTCATCTGCTCGAAATAGTTCCGGCTTTTAACGTCTCTCATGAAGAGCAGGCATTCCAGCGGCTTGACATCCGTGCCCGTGGCGATCATGTCCACTGTAACTGCTATTCTGGGGTCGTATTCATTGCGGAAAGCCGATAATATTGATTTTGGGTCTTCTTCGGCTTTATAGGTCACTTTCTTGCAAAATGCATTGCCTTCCGCAAACTCTTCCCGAACGATATTGATAATATCATCGGCATGGCTGTCGCTCTTGGCAAAAATCAGGGTTTTCGGGACTTCCTTTCTGCAGGGAAAGATCTCAGGCAGCTTTTCCTTAAAAGTCCGTATCACATGCCGTATCTGGCTGGGGTTGACCACGTCCCTGTCCAGTTTCCGGGCATCATAGCTGAACTCTTCATCAAGCTGTTCCCAGCGTTTTTTGCGGGTAAGCTTCTCCCTTTTGTCCACAAATTCCTTTGCAGCAATCTTTGCCCCGTTTTTGCTGATTTCAGTCTCGATGGTATACACATCATAACCCACATTCACGCCGTCTGCAACAGCATCTTCATGGCTGTACTCGCTAACAACGTTTTCATTGAAAAACCCGAAAGTGCGTTTGTCCGGTGTTGCTGTAAGGCCTATCAGAAAAGCATCGAAATAGTCCAGCACCTGCTGCCACAGATTGTATATGGAGCGGTGGCACTCGTCTATGACGATAAAATCAAATTCTTCAACGGGAACCTTCTCATTATATACTACAGGAAGTGGCTCCCTTGGCTGCCAGCCCCTCTCGGCAGGGTTTTCTTCTTCAATTTTCTCGTCCAGCTCTTCACCCTTCAGGATGGAGTAAATCCGCTGGATTGTGGAAATACACACCTGGCTGTCCGAAGAGATGTAACTGGAACGCAGGCGCTGCACATTATACAGCTCGGTAAATTTGCGGTTATCGTCATTGGGCACATAAGCCATGAATTCCTGTTCTGCCTGTTCACCAAGGTTTTTGGTATCAACAAGGAAGAGCACCTTTTTTGCATTCGCAAATTTCAGTAATCGGTAAATGAAGGTTATGGCAGTATACGTCTTTCCGGAACCTGTAGCCATCTGGACAAGAGCTCTCGGGCGGTTGTCCTTAAAGGACTTTTCAAGCTTTGAGATCGCTGTTATCTGGCAGTCCCGCAGCCCGTCTGTGTACAGTTCAGGAATGTCAAGCAGCCTTTCTCGCAAGGGTTTCTTTTTTAAGTATTCATCAAAAGTCTCCGGGCTGAAAAAAGAAAAAACAGGTCTTGACCTCGGTTTGGGGTCGCGAAAATCTGTGAACCGTGTAAGTTCCCCGGTACTTTCATATACAAAAGGAAGGGGGTCATTGTTAAGGTACTTTAGCTTACTTGAAGCATATTCGGATGATTGTTCTTCTACAACAGTTAATCGGTGGCCTTCCTCGTCTCTTTTTGCCTCAATGACTCCGACTGGCTTTTTATCAACAAACAGCACATAATCAGCAGGCCCTACATCGGTCAAATATTCCTTAACTGCAATACCCCTTGAAGCACTCCACTCTATCTTGCTTTTTTTCTGCACAATCCAGCCAGCGTTATTTAGTTTTTTATCAATTTCATTTCTGGCTTTTTGCTCAGGGGTCTGGTTGTCACTCATATATCTTTACCACCGAAACTTGTTTCCATTCTCCTTTTCCAGATAGGGGGTGCCAGTTTCGGCACTCTCTCATTATAACTTAAATTGGAGACTCACAATTTATGAAAATATTCACCCATGGGTACTAAACTCGAATCTAATTTGATCTGCTAATGATATTTTATGATATAATTTATAATTTTGTTTTTACAGATACCTAATATATAATTAACTCTTTCGATCTTGTATTAGACGAAAATAATTTCACAGTTATACAAATCTACATCTTAAAAACCGGATTACTGCTGTTCTACAGTCGCGTACAAAAATAACAAGCATGCTGGCAATTGAAGCGGCTTTTGTAGTTTCGTACCCTGAAAGGAAGGTATTACAGAAATCCCGCAGAAAAAGCACCCCTGGAACCGACTCTTTTGTTATACAGATCACTGATATTTTCGGGCACCTGTCCGTAAGCAGGCGGCAGAGAGTTCTACAGATGGATATAATGAGAGTTTTGAGAATATGTTTACAATTCAAAAAATACGTCTCATTTTTTGTGGCGCGCAGATCTCAACAATATACTAAGCATAACAAAATGTACTTACGCATTTAGTACTATAATATTAGAACAGATGAATATTAGAACACATGAAATAAAGAAAAACTTAATCGAAAGTTAAAATAATAGAGGTGTATCGATGGATGGGGTTAAAAGAGTATGCAAAAAAGTTGCAAAAATAGCTTTTTGTGTTGTTATGGGCGCCGGTTTAATTGGTTTTGTGAAAGGCGTATGTGTAGGCTATTTTATTTGTCGTCACAAAAATAAATGTGTTGACACGACATAAAAAGCACTGATAAAGATGTATAGATTAAGGGTAATAGGGTTTCCTCTTAATCGATGAGCTGGATCGCAGGTAGGGACTTGAGAACAGGGACTCAAAACTTTACCATCCACTTTTAAATTAATTTTTTGATATGTTCCGGGAAGATAGGTCCTCATATGGAAGAAAAAGGAACGTATCTTATATTTGAGTAGCATGAGGATTTTCTGAGGGCTCTTGAAGAAGTGTTCCAAGATCGAAAGGAATTACTTACAATGCATGCAAAAGATTGAATTCTCCTTTTCTGTTGGACTTCGAAGCCTGCGGAGCACCCAGAAAATCATCCCGGGCACGGGACTGAGCAGTGGTTGCAGGATCTTTGCTGGGTGAGGCTCTTTGCTGGGTGATCGTGATGTTTGGCAGGGATTTTCAGGTATGGGGACTGGAGGGGCTGCAGATGACAAGAGAAACAGGGTAATTCTGGAAGACATTCATTTCCCTCTTAAAAAGATCCTCAATATTGATTCCTCAATATTGATAAGCAGGAAGTTGATATGTAATAATATGTGTATCAATGGGAAAAAATTTAGAGATCCTTCCTCCCAAACTGTATCTCAGAATGATGCTAACATTATTGAGACTTTACTTATGTTGGGGGAAGTATATGATATTGTCTATGACCATCATGGAAGAGCCGGAAAATTAAATGAGTATCTAACTAACGCCATATATCATATTTTAAGTACAAGTCCTAAAAAGGACTACATAAACGAACCAGTAAATCCTAAAGAATTTGTATTAAGTCCCGAGTTATTGTATGCGGGATTGATACCTCAAAAGAAGATAAATTCATTTGATTTTAGTGATTATTGGACTATAACTAATTATTTTCGTAGGTTGGATGGATTAGATGAAGGTGATTATTTTCATTTAATAAATCCAAATACAGATTTGGGCAATGAAACCGATAGAATCATTGTTAATATCAAAACACAGCAGCAGGCAGTTGAGATTGCAAAACATATTACCTGGAGTTGGACGGAAAAAAGTGTAGACTGGAAGTCTTATGTAAGCACATTTAAAATTTTAGTAAATAATAATGTAGAAGACCGTAATAATCCTAATCTTTACTTAAAAAATGATAAAATGGTGATCTATTTTGCTGAAACCGACCATGATAATAAAACCATCATGAACTCCATAAAGTGTGGTGTAGAAGTTTTCCTGGCTAATATACCGGATGCAGTTCCTGATAATAACCTACCATTAAATGGTTTCTACAAAAGAGTGGGTAGACAAATAGGTACAGGAAGAGAAATAAGACAAAAGGAACAGAAAGAAGCTAAAAGTTTCACAGATCAAAGGGTTGAGGAAATCAAAGCCTACATTTTGAATAATCAAATTGCGCGTGATAGAAATGAATGGATCGGAGGAGTATACTTCTATGTAACAAATTTTATACCATGAGTGAATCAATAAGTCAAAAAGAACCTATCCCGCACCAGGAAATTACAGAGGAAGAAGAGTCATCATAAATTAAAAGCTCCGGGACAAGAGAGGCATTTATCTCATTAGGCCTGGCACGTTGTACAACAGGAAAAACAGCTTAGGATGCAGGAGAGAGGAGCACTGAAAGACTGAAATGTGGATTTGATAGAAGTAATTTGAAGAAGATAAAGGATTGGATAAAGAAAAGAAAATTATTAAACTTTTAAATAAAAGCGGTAAAGAAGCTTGTAAATTATATAGTAACTGGTAATTCTCAGACTTTGTGAACAATCCATTTAATTTCCGTCGAAATCTCTGAATATCGGTGTGAGATGTGCAACTTGATCTTCTTTATTTATATTCCCTTTTTCCCTTCCTTAAATAAGAAAATATAAAGGATAGGTAAAATACCTAACGTATTCAAAATGAGTATGGCGATAAACCAGTATCTCTGAGATTCTCGTGCTGCCTTCCACAGAGCTATCCCCTTCCAGAAGAGCTCCCACAGCACCAGAATTAAAATCAGGGTTGTAAATTGTGTATTTGTTTGAAGCAATGAAATAGAAGTGTCTACCATTTTCCTCTCTGGAATAAATGTTTTTTAAAATTAAATAACTTCACATACCAGTATTGTTTACACTGCTGTTTTTCCGGCCTGGCGTATTTGTATTGGACCATGAATTTATGGTGGGCATAGCAGCCTCGGGAATCCTTTACATGAGTGCGATCTGGTTCTACCTCCAGGCATTGCAGACAGAGGAAGCATCAACGATTGCACCATTCTTCCAGGCGGCAGGAGTCTTTCTTGTGCCTCTCGGATGTCATGCCTATTTCCTGATAGCAGGATTAGTTTCAGGCGCTATCCTGAACCCACCCTTTTGCTGGTGGTAAGTATAGTTATGAGCATAATAGCACTTTGGCTCCATCGAGATGCTCTAAATTACTGGTATCGGTCTAACAGAGAAAGCAAAACGGAGAAAGCAAGTAATTAGACCAGCTATAAAAACCCATAACAACCGTACTGGTGGGACTGCTAACATGATAAACGAAACTAAGAAACCTATGGGATTATCGAATAGGCTTGTTATTATATCTGAGAAGAAGTCATATTTTGTCATGTTTTTTATTTTGCATTTATAAAAGAAGGGTTGTGTCTTTGACTTCTGTGGCGTACGAAATTTTCATCGCAGGATGTTCAGGACTATAGCCGGAAGCATACCCGAACAAAGGAAGGGGTGGCTGAACAAGGTAAGGGATGTGGTTTGTGAACATTTCCCTAAAGATAGATGAATATCCTGGGCAATGAAATTATACTGCTTCTCCGGGTGATGTAACATCGTCGTATATTCTGGCAGCGTGCATCTTCCTGTTTTTTCCGAGTTCATAGACAGCCACCCCTGCCTGTGGTGGCAGTTCTGTTTTCCCCAGCCATCGGCAATATATTCGATTACTGCACGTTTACCATCAAAAGTAGCTGTGCAGTGCTTGAGTGAGATCCCACCGTCCTTCAAGATAGTTGAATAGAAGTTATTCAGGCTGCTTCTTCCCGAATGCGTGTATTCCTAACTGCTGGGCTCCCTGGCATAGCCGTCGTCCTCGAAGAGGTTCACAATGATAGCAGCATCACCGCTGCCCAGCGCCTGCATGTACTGCTTCACAAAATCAGGCTCTTCAAGCCCTTCCGCAGGTTTAAGCAGAGGCTCTCTTACCCTGTGCCTGCCTGTGAGCGGCCACATGCTGTGATATATCCGGATCGCAGATACTTTTTTGTCCCCGTCAAGGTCAGCCACGATGGCTACCGGCAGGTCCATACTTCTGGTATCATGCTGCAGGTACAGAAGAAGCTCGACGCAGACGCGCTGCACGCTTGCTGTAATCTCTACGAATTGCTGTCCTACGTCATGCCCTTTTAGCCATTGGTGCTGCCGGTCGACAAATGCAATGAATTCCTCCCTGCCTGTAATTCTTCCTTCCATGGGCGTATCTATCACAGGTTCCCCTACAAAAATGGAAAGCAATTTTTCCGTATCTTCCTCCTGGAGAAGAATAAAAAAGTCCTTTAATGTCTCAATTACCGTCATGAAATCCACTCTACACAGGGATTTGTTCTAAGAGCATATAAACCTACCAATCCTCATCAGCCCTGTTTCTGCAAAACAAAGAACCTGGAGGTCTGTTTTACTCTTAAAAACCTGGGAGTTAAGCCATTATTTATCAGAAAAACCAAAAAACTTGATTTTGTTAAGCCTGAGTTTGGGGTTTTCAGGGTTGATTCTCAAGAAATTAGGCAAAAAATTCTTAACATTTCTTATGTTGATTGGAAAAAACTAGGGTTTTCTAAGAGAACTTTACATTACATGAAGCAGAGTGCCAAAAGCTATAAGCCTTTCACGCTTAACAGCCATGTTTTGGAGAGGGTTAAAGCTTGGGAAAGCTTGGTTTCTGGGGGCCAGGTTAAATTTTAAGAAAAGTTATAATTTTTTGAGATTTGGGAGGCTAAGTTTAAAATTTTGAAGGCAATTTTAAAGCAACAATAAAAATAGAAGTTTTTCTCAGCAGACATACTTTATGGCCACCAGCGAGATACATCTACAATAGCCTGAGAAATTTCAAATAATGTTTCATCTTCGCCCAGATCAGTTATAAGCGGGATTAACATAATAATATCCATAAGTAAATTACTTCGAGTACGCTCTCTTAGAACCTGAATTGTTCTTTTCCACCAAAAATAAAGACTATCCACAGGCAAATTTCTTAAGTATGATAACATAATCTGGAGTGCCCGTGCTCTTTTATCATCATATTCAATCTTGGAGGCTGTATCAAGGGCTTTTTCAATCATTTCTTCTTTTTTTTGGTCGTCCAAACAAGTAGCAATAGATGAATGTGCCTGATATATATCATAATTAAATTCAATACAGGAAGCTAAATAGAAGGCCTTCTCCATCAGTTCTTTCTTTCTTTGTCCATCCAAATAAGGATAAATAGCTGAAAGTACCCATGCTTTTGAATTCTCAAAACGAATCTTTGAAGCTATATCAAAGGCTTTTTCTATCGCTTCTCCTTTTCTTTGTCCATCCAAAAAAGGAATAATAGCTAAAAGTGCCTCTATTCTTGTAAAGTCATCTTCAATATTGGAGATTATATCAAAGGCTATTTCTCGTATCTCATGTTTTTTTGGTCCATCAAAATAAGGAATAAGATCTAAAAATGCTTCTAATATGTTATAGTCATCATCATATTCAATATTAGAGGCTATATCAAGGTCAATCTTAGAGAATATATTAAGAGCTTTTTCCATCAGTTTTTCTTTGTCTGGTCCATCCAAATTAGGCACAGTAGCTAAAAGAGCCTCCACTATGTCATCATTATCTTCAATCTTGTTGGCTGCATCAAGAGCTTTTTCCATTACTTCTCCTTTTTTTCGTACATCCAAATAAGGAATAAGAGACGAAAGGGCCTGTGCTCTTGCTCCATCATCTTCAATATTGAAAGCTAAATCAAGGGTTATTTCAATCACTTCTTGTTTTTTTGGCCCATCGAAGTAAGGAACAATAGCTAAAAGTGCCTGTGCTCTTGCAGAATTATATTGGATCTTGGAGTTTGCATCAAAGGCTTTTTCCATCAGTTCTTCTTTTCTTTGTCCATCCAAATAAGGAATAATAGCTAAAAGTATCCGTGATCTTTTATTACCATCTTTAATTTTAGAGACTGCGGAAAGAGCTTTGCCCATTAGTTCTTCTTTTCTTTGGTCATCCAAATAAGGAACAATAGATGAGAGTATCCATACACTTGAATAATCATATGGCATCTTGGAGTTTGCATCAAAGGCTTTATCCATCAGTTCTTCTTTTCTCTGCCCATCAAAATAAGGAACAATAGCTAAAAGTGCCTCTACTATGTCGTAATCATCTTCAATATTGAAGACTGTATCAAGAACTTCTCCTATCGCTTCTCCTTTTCTTTGCCCATCCAAATAAGGAACAATAGCTAAAAGTGCCTGTGCTCTTGTAGAATCATCTTCAATCTTGGAGGCTAGATCAAGGGCTATTCCCATCACTTCTTCTTTTTTTGGCCCATCCAAATAAGGAATGATAGCTGAAAGTGCCCATACTCTTGAATAATTATGTTCAATCTTGTAGGCGGCATCAAAGGCTTTTTCCATTACTCCTTCTTTTTTTGGCCCATCCAAATTAGGAACAATAGCTGCAAGCATCTCTGCTCGGAAATAATTATATTTAGTCTTGGAGGCAAGATCAATGGTTTTATCCATCACTTCTTCTTTTATCTGCCCACCCAAATTTGGAATAATAACTGAAAGTACCCTTGATACGTCATCATCATCTTCAATCCTAGAGGTTGCATCAAGGACTTTTCCCATCACTTCTTCTTTTCTCTGCCCACTCAAATTCGGAACAATAGATAAAAGTGCCCATACTCTTGAATAGCTGTCCCCAATCTTAGATACTGCATCAAGAGCTTTTTCCATTACATCTCCTTTTATTTTACCATCCAAACGACGAATAATAGCTAAAAGTGCCTGTGCTCTTGCAGAATCATCTTGAATCTCAGAAATTATATCTAGAGCTTTTTCTATTAGTTTTTGTTTTTTTGGACCATAAAGATAATTAACAATATATGAGAGTGCCTCTACTCTTGTAGAATCATCTTCAATATTAGAGACTAGATCGAGAGCTATTCCAATAATTTCCTCTTTTTTTGGCCCATCAAAAAAATGAATAAGGTCTGAAAATGCCTGAAGACCAGGAAACTCTGGAATGTCACCATCATAATCTTCATACTCAGAGACAATATTAAGATCAATCTTAGAGAATATATTAAGAGCTCTTCCCATAAGTTCTTCTTTTCTCTGTCCATCGAGATTTGGAACAATAACTGAAAGTGCCCATACTCTTGAATAATCATCTACAATCCTAGAGGCTAAATATAGGGCCTTTTCCATCACTTCTTCTTTTTTTGGGCCATTCAAATAAGGAACAATAACTGAGAGAATCTTAACTATGTCATCATCGTTTTCAATACAGGAGGCTATATCAAGGGCTTTCTCCATCACTTTTTCTTTGTTTGGGCCATCAAAATAACGAACAATATAAGAAAGAACCAATATAGCTGAATAATCATATGTCATCTTAGAGATAATATCAAGGGTCTTCTCCGTCAGTTTTTCTTTCTTTGGCCCATCAAAATAAGGAAAAATATCTAAAAATGTCTTTACTCTTGAAGAATCATCTTCAATCCCATACATTGCATCAAGCGCTTTTTCCATTAAGTCTTCTTTTTTCTGCCCATCAAAACAAGGAGCAAGAGCTGAAAGCGCCTTTGCTCTGGAATTACCATTTTCAATCTTGGAAGCTATATCAAGGGCTATTTCCATTACTTCTTTCTTTTGTAACTTGTCCAAATAAGGAACAATGACTGAGAGTGTCTTTACTTGAAAGTAATCGTCTTTAATTTTGAAAACTGCATCAAGAACTTTTTCCATCAGTTCTTTTTTTGGCACATCAAAATAAGGAATAACAGATGAAAGTGCTTTTACTCTTTTAGAGTTATCTTCAATATTTAAGGCTATATCAATAACTTTTTCCATCAGTTCTTCTTTTTTCTGTCCATCCAAATGAGGAACAATGACTGAAAGTACCTGTGATATGTCATCATCATCTTCAAAACTGGAGGCCATATCAAGGGCTTTTTCCATCACTTTTTCTTTGTTTAGTCCATCAATATAACGAACAATAACTGAAAGTGTCTCTATTTTTGAAGAGTCATATTTATTTTCGGAGGCTATATCAAGGGCTTTCTCTATCAGTTCCTCTTTCTTGGGTCCATCCAGATTAGGAATAAGACCTGAAAGTGCCCATACTCTTCCATCATCATATCCAATGCTGTAAGTTGCATCAAGAGCTTTTTCCATCACTTCTTCTTTTCTTTGTCCATCCAAATAAGAAATAATAGATGAAAATGCATATGCTCTCGCATCGTTACCTTCAATCTTGTAGGCTGCATCAAGAGCTTTTTCCATTACTTCTTCTTTTATGTACTCGCCGTTTATTCTATTATAAATTGAGATTAATTTAGATACTCTTGTGTAAAGATCAGGTTCCTTTTGTGCATATATGAGCACTTTAGCTTCAGTCCATTTCTTAGTTTCAAGAAAGGCGACCAGTAGCTCTTCAGGGATATTAGCTGACAAACTGTTGATTGAGGTGTAAATAAGAGCATAACGTATTTCCCGTCCGATAGAAGAAACTTTACCCCCGTGTTCTATTTGACGTTTTGACTCTTTTTCAGCTAATTTCCATGCTCTCATTATATCTTCAACAAAAACTGTATTTAATCCGAGGGATTCAAGTGCTTCATACCATCCATTTTTTCCTTTTTCGTTTTCTTCACTTAGCAATTTATGAATATCTTCAATTTTTCCCGCTTTCTCCATATGCCATGAAAGATGACTGTAGATGTAGCCGTCATCTATCAGGGTATGCCACAAACCTTTCTGTGTTTGTGATTGATAGCGATTTAATAAGGAAGAGTGTGCTTCACTAAGTTTTAATCCTAATCCAAGAATATCTGTGGCTCTTTTAGTAACAGGTGAAAGTGTTAAATAATGACGAGCAATATCATGAAAAAGGTCATGCATTAGGTATGTTTTTATTCTTTCGTTTCCCAAAAGTATTATTGCATCCTCGATAAGCAGACCTTCTTCCCAGAGAACTTCAAGTATCTGCCTAGCTTCTTCTTTATCTATGTTCCATAAGGTGGAAGCCATTCTTTCATTTATTTTAACGTCTTCTGACAGAATCCCAAGCCAGATAAAGTCCTCATATGCTTCCACATCAAAGGATCTGAGAGCTCTCAAACTCAAGTTTAAGGATGCTTTGAGACTTAAGGATACTTCAAAACTTTCTTCCCCTTTCCTTAATCTTCGTGGGCTTTCTAAAATACTAAGGCGGGCAATTTCTTCCTCAAGAGCTTCATGTAGCTCTATCCAAGAATAACCTCTTTTTCTTCTTTTAGCTGCCAAATTTAGAGCTAATGGAAGATAACCAACATCTTTGGCGACTTTAAGGGCATTCTCTTTTTCAACTTCATCCCAGCAATCTTTGAGAACATTCTTGAATAGCTCTTGGGATTGCTCTTTTGTCATAACATTCAAAGGAAAAAATTCTGGATCCAAATCCTCGGCAACGTAATTTTTTCTTGTTGTTATTATAGCTTGGCAGCTAGACCCACCTACTAAAAAAGGGTTTACATCACTGGTATCCCAAGCATCATCTATGACTAAAAGGATAGATTTTTCATGGAGCAATGATCTAAGATGATTTGATGCCGTTTCTACTGTGGTATAAGTGGATCGGTAATCTCCAAGTTCCTGTATCCAATTGATTAGCCAAGAGAGTATATCAGGCTCCTGACCAAGGGCAGCCCAGAGTATCCCATCTGAAAAGTGATTTTGAACAGCCTTATCATTAGCTAAAATTTTAGCAAGGATTGTTTTTCCAATACCTCCTAGTCCTTGAATTGCAGTAACAGCAAATATTCCTTTTGAGTTGTTACTGTTGAGTAAGCGGTTTTTAATCTCTTCTTTTTTGGGGATTTCTACAAACTCTCCTGTTAAACGTGGAACTTGAAAATGTTTCCTATAACGAGCATCTAATGAGTGTATATGTATCTCTTGATTAACATTTTCAATATGAGACCCGTTTGTAGCTATGATTTTCTGATCCAATGAAGTTTTTTCATTATCTGGCATTTTGGGTCTGCTCCACACCCTCTTTATTTTTACCTTTAAAATTATAAAAACTATTTTTCAAATCAGAAAATTAATTGATTATTTCAAATTAGAGAGTTAGACAAGTAATTTTAATTAAGGCCACCATCGAGATACGTCTTCTATAGCCTGAGAAATTTCAAACAGAGTTTCATCTTCACTCAAGTCAATTATAATCGGGATTAATGCAATAATGTCAATAAGTAAATTACTTCGAGTACGTTCTCTTAGAACTTGAATTGTTTTTCTCCAACAAAAATAAAGATTATTTATTGAAAAATTCCTCATGCGTGATAACATAATGTGGAATAACTCAGCTCTTCTATAATCATCTTGCTTGAAGATTGAGTTAAGGGCTTTTTCCACCGCTTCTTCTTTCCTTTGCCCATCCAAATAAGGAAAAATAGCGAAAAGTACCTCTGCTCTATAGTAATCAATCTCAATCTGGGAGGCTAAATCAAGGGCTATTCCCATCACTTCTTCTTTTTTTTGCCCATCCAAATTTGGAATAATAAAGGAAAGTGCCTGTGCTCTATCTGAATCTTCTTCAATCTTGGAAGCTATGTTAAGAGTTTTTTCTATCAGTTTTTCTTTTTTTCGTCCATTAAAATAAGGAATAGTAGAGGAAAGCGCCTGTGCTCTATCAGAGTCCTTTTTAATCTTAGAGGCTGCATCAAGAGCTAGTTCAACAACTTCTTCTTTTCTTTGACCATAAAAATAAGGAACAATAGAGGAAAGTACATTTGCTCTATAATTTTCGTTTTTAATCTTGGAAGCTATATCAAGGACTTTTTCCATCATTTCATCTTTTCTTTGACCATCCAAATAAGGAACCAGAGATAAAAGTGCCTGTGCACTATCATAAGCATGTGCACTATCATAACTATATTTAATCTTGGAGATTGCATCAAGAGCTGTTTTAAATACTTCTTCCTTTTTCTTCCCCTCAAAATAAAAAACAATATCAGTAAGTGCCTGCGCTCTATAATATTCGTTTTTAATCTTGGAAGCTACATCAAAGACTTTTTCCATCATTTCTTCTTTTCTTTGCTCATGCAAGAATGGAACAATAGAGGAAAGTGCCTTTACTTTTTTTGAATCATTTTTTATCTTGGAGACTGCGTCGAGGGCTTTTTCTATCACTTCTTCGTTTCTTTTCACATCCAAATATGGAATAATAGATAAAAGTGCCTGTGCTCTATCTGAATAAGTTTCAATCTTGAAAGCTATATCAAGGACTTTTTCCATCATTTTTTCTTTTATTTGCCCATCGAGATTAGGCAAAACAGCAGAAAGTGCCTCCTCTCTAAAATAATCATCTTTAATTTTGGAGACTGAATCGAGGACTTTTTTAATCACCTCTTCTTTTCTTTGCTCACCCAAATGAGGAACAATAGCTAAAAGTAATAGTACTTGTTCATAATTATTTTCAATCTTTGATGCTGCATCAAGAGCTTTTTCCATCACTTCTTCTTTTCTTTGTCCATCCAAATAAGGAATAATAGAAAAAAGTACCTGTGCTCTATGAGATTCATTGTCAATCTTAGAGGCTATATCTAGAATTTTTATAATCACTTCTTGTTTTCTTTGTCCATACAAATTAAGGACAATTGAGGAAATTACTTGTGCTCTTATATAATCATCTTTAATCTTGAAGGTTATATCAAGAACCTTTTCCAGTACCTCTTCTTTTCTTTTAACATCAAAATAAGAAACAATTGAAGAAAGTGTCTCTTCTCTTGCATAACCATCTTGAATATCGAAGGTTACCTTAAGAGCTTCTTCCACAAATTTTTCATTTCTTTTCCCATCAAAATAAGAAATAATAGCTAAAAGTACCTTTTCTTTATAATAATTATCATTAATCTTGGAGATTACATCAAGGGCTTTATCCATCAATTCTTCTTTTACTTTCATATTCAAATTAAGAAGAATAGCTGAAAGTACATACTCTCTGTCATAATTATTTTCAATCTGGAAGGCTATATCAAGGGCTTTTTCCATAAGTTCTTCTTTACTTTGCCCATCAAAACAAGGAGCAAGAGATGAAAGTGCTTTTGCTCTTGTGTAATCATTTTCAATCTTGGAGGCTGCATCGAGGGCTTTTTCAATTACTTCTTCTTTTCTTTTTCCATCCAGATAAGGAACAACAGATGAAAGTGCCTCTACTCTAAAATCATTTTCAATCTTTGATGCTGCATCGAGGGCTTTTTCAATTACTTCTTCTTTTCTTTTTCCATCCAAATAAGGAACAACAGATGAAAGTGCTTTTGCTCTTGTGTAATCATTTTCAATCTTTGATGCTGCATCAAGGGCTTTTTCAATTACTTCTTCTTTTCTTTTTCCATCCAAATAAGGAATAATAAATGAAAGTGCCTCTACTCTTGTATAATCATCTTGAATCTTGGAGGCTGCATCAATAGCTTTTTCCAGTATTTCTTCTTTTCTTTGACTGCTAAAATAAGGAAGCAGAGATGAAAGTGCTTTTACTCTACAAGAATTATCTTGAATCTTAGAGACTATATCAAGAGCTTTTTCCATTAAAATTTCTTTTCTTTGTCCATCCAAATTAGAAATAAAAACAGAGAGTATTTTTGATCTTTTATATTCATCTTGAATCTTGGAAGCTATGTCAAGAGTTTTTTCCATCATTTCTTCTTTTTTTTGCCTATCCAAATTTGGAACAATAACTGAAAGTGCTTGTACTCTATCATAATTATTTTCAATCTTTGATACTGCATCGAGGGCTTTTTCAATTACTTCTTCTTTTCTTTTTCCATCCAAATAAGGAAGCAGAGATGAAAGTGCCTTTACTCTTGTGTAATCATATTGAACCTTGGAGACTGCATCAAAAATTATTTCCATCACTTCTTTTCTTTGCCCATCCAAATAAGGAACAATAGCAGAAAGTGCCTCCACTCTAAAATAATCATCTTGAATCTTGGAAGCTATGTCAAGAGTTTTTTCCATCATTTTTTCTTTTCTTTGCCCATCCAAATTTGGAACAATAACTGAAAGTGCTTTTGTTATTCCATAAACAGATTGAATCTTTGAAGCTGCATCAAGGGCATTTCCCAAAATATCCATTTTTATGGATTCATATTTTGTTTTTTGACAAATTGAGATCAATTTAATTATTCTTTTATAAGGGTCAGGTTCCTTTTGTGCGTATATAAATGCCTTAGCTTCAGTCCATCTATTAGTATCAAGAAATGCGACCAGTAATTCTACAGGAATGTTTGCTGACAAACTGTTTATTGAGGTATAAATAAGAGCATAACGGATTTCCAGTCCAATAATAGAAGCTTTACCCGTTTGTTCTATTTGGCTTTCTGAATGTTTTTCGGATAAATTCCATGCTCTCATAACATCTTCAATAAAATTTGCATTTTGTCCTAAGGATTCAAGGGTTTCATACCATCCGTTTTTTCCTTCTTCAGTTTCCTCAATTAGTAATTTGTGAATATTTTCAATCTGACCTGCTTTTTCCATATGCCAAGTGAGATGGCTGTGGATGTAGGCATCGTCTATTAGAGTATGCCACATTCCTTTTTTCTGTGTTTTTGATGAATAACGGTCTAATAAAGAAGCATGTGCTTCGTTAAGTTTCCATCCTAATCCTGGAATATCTGTAGCTTTGTTGGTAAGAGGTGAGAGTGTTAAGTAATAACGAGCAGTATCATGAAAAAGGTCATGGACTCGATATGTTTTTAGTCTTTCACTCCCAAATTGAACTTCTAAATCTTGTATAAGCAGACCCTCTTCCCAAAGAATTTCAAGCATTTCTCCAGCTTCTTTGGTGTCTGTATCCCATAAGGTGGAAGCCATTCTTTTATTTATTTTAATGTCTTCAGGCAGAACTCCAAGCCAGATAAAGTCCTCATATGCTTCCACATCAAAGGATCTGAGAGCTCTTAAACTCAGGTTTAAAGATGCTTTGAGACTTAAGGATGCTTCGAGACTTTCTTCTCTTTTCATTAGTCTTCGTGGGCTTTCTAAAATACTAAGGCGGGCAATTTCTTCTTCAAGGGCTTCATGTAGCTCTATCCAGGAATAGTCCCTCATTCTTCTTTTGGCTGCCAAATTTAGAGCTAATGGAAGATGACCAACATCTTTGGCGACTTTAAGGGCATTCTCTTTTTCGTTATCATTCCACCGATCTTTTAGAATATTCTTGAAGAGCTCAAGAGATTGTTCCTCAGTCATCACATTCAAAGAGTAGCATTTTGCACCAAGCTCTTCGGCTATGTAAGTTTTTCTTGTTGTTATTATAGTCTGGCAGTTAGATCCACCTACTAAAAAAGGTTTTACATCACTGGTATCCCAAGCATCATCTATGACCAAAAGAATATGTTTTTCGTAAAGAAGTGTTCTCAAATGGTTTGATGCCGCTTCAATTGTAGTATGATTTGATCGATAGTCTCCAAGATCTTGTATCCAGCTGTTTAGCAAATATAACTTTTCAGGTTCCTGACCCAAAGTAACCCAAAGTATTCCATCTGAAAAGTATTTTTGAACTTCTTCATCATGGGTTAGAACAATTGTTAGAGTTGTTTTTCCAATACCTCCTAGTCCCTGTATGGCAGTAATGGCAAGTATCCCCTTTGGATTGCTACCATTGAGGAGGCGGCTTTTAACCTCTTGTTTTACTTCAGGTAGATCTACAGCATCTTCTGTCAGTGATGGAACTTGAAAAGGCACTATATAAGGAGCACCTGAAGAATATACATTATGAATGTTCTGAACACCTATTTGTGTAACATCTGAAATACTAGAACCATTTGTAGCTACAATTTTCTCTTTCACTGAGTTTTCTTCAGTTTCTGGCATTCTGGGTCTGCCTCACTCCTTTGATAGAGCTATTATTTGTGGCAATGACCTCTTGGCGTACATTACTTATTGCGTTTTGTTCCACGTCCTCTATCTTTGAATTACTGTTAGCTAATACCCTCTGTATCACGCTGTCTTGCATCATAGTTTCAATCTCTCTAGCTAAATCAGGATCATTTTCAAGAGTTTTTTGAACTTCCTGAGTAAAATTCTGCTTCACCTCTACATCAGTGGGTAAAATTACCATATCTCCTGCAGCTTCTTTTAATTCAGGTTGCTCTTTAGAGTACAATTTTCCCCAAAGACTCTTTCCCTTTTCCCAAACATTAGATCCTACTTTTTTAACAGCTTCCTCAGCCGCTTTTTTTGTTCCTGCTATTATGTAAGGAACTAAGGGTTCAAGGAATTTTGTGACTGATTGCGCCAGTTGCCATAATGAATCCTGTTGCATCATTATTTCACACCTTTCTGAAAAAAATTATCTTTTCATAAGAAACTTATAGGATTTATCATTTAAGATCAAAACTTAAGTATAAAATACATTATGGTTTAATTTTGTATTTTAAATAGTTAAAAGACTTATTACTTAATTCGTGGTTAGATTGCATAGATCCTATATCATTTTTATATAGTTTTTGGAAATTATATATAGATACAATAAAGATATTAAGATTAATAAGACCTTCAAAAATTAAGTTTGCATAACTTTTATAAACCCAGATAAAAAACTTAAATCATTATTATACAGATCTCATTAAAAATGAAAGTTAATTTTATTAGGCAATTTCTTAAAAAAACGGGTTGTAAATAAACTCTGTACTAGCTTAAAAAATCTCGATTTTTTATTGATAAAAAAATAAAAATATGTAGTTCGTTTTTAGTTGGACAATTTTTAAAAGAATAGGTTGTGCAAATACTATACAAAACAGCGTTGCATTTTTTTGACTTACCTATATCCCCCTCATTTAGTGCGGGGATATAGGTATCTTCAAAAAACGCAACGCATGTGTGAAGATGATGCACAACCTCTTATCTTAGAAAACTGCCTTGAATAAAAATTACACCATTTTTTAAATAAAAGTTGAATAAAAAAGTCTTTTTTTGTACATCCTTTAGTAGAGATTTGTAGAGATAATGCACAAAATTTTTTAGAGTTGCCCCATCTCATCTTAATTTATGTTTGAGCTCATCCCAAAACCCAGTTTTAATCTCAATTCTCAGAATTATTCCAGTTTTATTTCATAATCAGAAGCTCGATTTTCCACTTAAATATGAGATTCAAAGAGCAAATTTTGAATTTTGGGATCGGCTCATAGTTTTTATCTTAAACCTAGCAACGAAGTCTATCGTGTATCATTTTTCAGTTCCTCAAGCTGTCTCTTACAAGAATTAATTAATTCTTGTTCCCCATGTTCTTGAGCAATTTTCAGTGCTTTTTCATGACACTCAATTGCTTTTCTCGACTCTCCAAGATCATTATATGCTAGACCCATATCTCCAAGGTTATCTACTTCTTTTCGCCAGTACCCAAGTTCTTGAGCAATTTTCAGTGCCTTTTCATGACATTCAATTGCTTTTCTCGACTCTCCAAGATTATTATATGCTAGACCCATATCTCCAAGGTTATTTACTTCTTTTCGCCGGTACCCAAGTTCTTGAGCAATTTTCTGTGCCTTTTCATGACACTCAATTGCTTTTCTCGACTCTCCAAGATCATTATATGCTTTCCCCAGATATCCAAGAGTATCCCCTTCATTTCGCCGCTGCCCAATTTCTTGATAAATTTTCAGTGCCTTTTCATATTTTTCAATTGCTTTTCTCGATTCTCCACTATTACGGTATGCCATCGCTGTACCCCTAAAAATCGCAGCATGAATTTCGTCTTCTACTTCCCTAACAAAAGGATTTATAGCAAATTGTTCTATCATTAAATTAAAAGATTTTAATATAGTATCTAATATGGTATCATTATCAAATTCAAAATGGAGATTCTCACGAAGGATGTTGTCAACCTGATCGTATTCTTCTGCCATATTTGCATGGTATAAGGCTTCAAACGCAAGATCATTATATTCTTTTTCTCCAAGCTCATCTGTAATTAGGAAACGGTAATATTCCATTGCAAGTTTATGGACTTCTTTTTTATTTTTTAGATCAATATAAGAAAATTTTTCTACTTGATTTTGAAGCCAGTACCTCCCTTTATGGTCAGTTTCCAATAATGATTTGTCTATCAAATTGTCTACAGCATCTATGGCCGTCTTATCTGTAAACATAATTTTAATTGCATTCATAGTTTCAGCCCGACGATAGACTGATATGCGCTCTAATAGCTCCTTTTCGTTCCCCGCCAATTTATCAAACATTTTTCTGGTTTTCTTGATTGTGCTTTCTTTGAGGTCTCTATATCGAGTCAGATCGTTTAATGTATCAGATACTCCAAACTTTTTAACAAGGCCTACTAAAAGCTTTAGTGCCAGAGGATGCCCATCTACGTCCTTAGCTAGTATTTTTAATTCGTCAAGCGTTAAACTATCAAGTCCATTTTTGGCGAGATAATCAACTGCAAAATCCGTTCTCAACCCATTGAGATGCTGTTTCTCCTCCTCCTCAACTACGTCGATAAGACTTTCTCCATTTTTAAAATTGGGAAGAACACGGCTTGTGATAATGATCTTTGCATTATGGGTACGGTATCGTAAAGAAGAAAAAAGAAGTTCAATTCCCTTATCATTAAATTTTGTATTTTCAAGTATAATGCTCAAATCATCAAAAAAGAGCCAGATTTCGCTTCTGTCATTGAGCACGCCTGTGAACTTATCCACATCATTTTTTCCGGGTTCTCTCCTGTCTGATTTAAATTCTGTAATTTCAGGAGCTCTCATATATGCTGCAAGTTCTTCAAGGATATCATCCAGTTTTGCGTCCTGGTTATCATAAAAGCTAAACCAAAAAGGTTCTGGGACATTTATAGGTCTGAGATCAACAAGAGCTCTTGCAAGCGTAGTTTTCCCCACACCTCCAATACCACTAATAAGTAAAATGTTGTGTTTTTCAAGATATGTAAGGGCGTTTCTTAACTCATCAGCCCTGTTATTAGTAACGAATTCCTTTAACCTTTCAGGATAAGCTGGAAGAGCTGAAGAATTATATCGGCTCATAATTTCGTGGTTTTCTGCTTCTTTTCTTCTTTCATCCAGATATTCAATGATTTTGATATACTCATCACCAGAAGGAGTTTCAATATTGAAAAATGTATTATAGTTTCCCAAGGCGAGATGATTAATATTCTCCACGTTGAGATTTATAGTAAGATCAATTTTCCTTGCTAGATCTCGGTCTTCACTTAGCAATTTCAAGATTCCTTGTTGAAGCTCTTCTTTTGCTGTTGTGTCTTCTGAGTTTTTGGACAATTTCTCAAGGGCTATTTCTATGGGTTTGCTCTTTTTTGACCTTATTTTATCAAACACAACTTTAGCTTTATTTAAAGATTTAGAGCCCAATTTTTCGATACCTTTCTCAAGAAGCATATCGTGAACTTTCGCTGTTACAACATCTCTTTCCGCATAAATGAACGGCAGGGCAGGAGCGAGAACATCTGTTGCTTGATGAGCAAGAGAGATTGGATCCATAAAACTCCTCAGATTTTTCTTTAATATTGGAAGCTGGTAAAATAAGTTTTATTATTTAATACGGTCAGAAATGAATTTTTGGTTTTATTCTCCAGAATATCTGTTAATTGTTTAACTAACGGGCTCTGTAGAAGTCCTTATTTTGATGTAAATTATTTCTTCAACATTTTGTTTGGTTACCCACTAACAGTTTAATTTTTATTTCTTTGACTTGTTCATAGAACTTTCTTGCCCTTAGTACTTCCCAAGACTTCTTTTTGACAACAGAAAATGTTGTTTCCGCTAGATTCCGTTTATTTTTTGTATTTTACTGTAAATTTTACATTTTCTCATGATATCGTTTTACTATTTTACTGTAAAATTTACAATTTCTCTTGATACCTTTTTACTATTTTACTGTAAAATTTACAATTTCTCTTGATATCGTTTTACTATTTTACCTGTAAAATTTACATTTTTTACAATTTACAGTAAAAACATACACATTTTACTTTTGACTTGAAACCAATGCCTCCCACTTATTTACTCTTTCCAGAACATGAGCATTGAGAGTAAAGGGTTTATCTGACTTGGCATTTTGCTTCATATAATGTAAAGTACCTTTAGAAAATCCTAACTTCTTCCAGTCAACATAAGAAATATTGAGAATCTTTTGCCTTATGTCATAAGAATCAATTCTCTCAATTTCATACTCAGGCTTAACGAAATTCAGTTTTTCCTTTTTACTTGTAAGGTAATGGGCTAATTCCCTTACCTTCAGAAAGATAACATAACTCCAAGTGCTTTCTTTTCCCTGGTAACTTACCTTTTTATTCAGCATATTGGAAAACTCATTAACAATCTTCCTAGCTCCTGTAGGCTTCAGCCTGAGATTGTAATTTTCTGTCCTTATGAAATCTTTACTTTCCATAGCTCCACTTTCAACCAGGCTGATAACTGCCAGATCCACAAGAAACCTGAAAGGCTCCTGAAGGTCATACGCTAAGCTGTTTTTGCTTGGTGTCATTTCATGCAAAAACCCTACATGAGCATCCAGACCCACAGTATTTATGACTCTCAGGCATTCAGATTCAAGCAGAGAATAGCCATAATTGAGCATAGTGTTTACCATATCCCCTGAACCCATAGCTCTTCTGAACTGGTCTATCCTGTTACAGAAATCATATTCTTTTGGAACAGCCTTTGAAAACTCTATCCAGTATTTACCGGCTAAAGTTCCCTCTATTCCCAAAATTTCCCTGGTACTCTTTACATCTTTTAGTTTTGTGAGTCCCTCTGAAATATCAAATTCAATTTCAGGATACCTTTGGCTCAAAAAATCAAGAACAGTCTTAGACTTGTCAAATTTAGCCTCAATAAAATTCTTTGCTATCTCAAGCCTTGCTTCCTTATCCTCAAAAGCATGGTACTGAGCAAACTTTGTTTTTACGTTGGTACTTTCAGGAGGAAGCATTGTTGTTAAAAGTTTGCCATCCCAATTAAGAATTGAGATCTGGACATTATGCTTAATAAGCCATCTAACAGCCTCTAAGGTAAGGTTCCCACTCTTACCATAAATGATAATGCTGTCAATATCAATCCTTTTTGGAGAAAATATGTATTCTTGAGGCTCTTCTGTAGTTGAAAACCTTCCATCTTTAATATGAAGCTTGGCTCCATCAACATGCATATTTATGCCGTGCCCATTCAAAAGAAGAAGTCTCACCAAGAATCGTCAACCTCCTTCTTTCCTTTAGTATAAGGATTTTCATGCAAGCCCAAATTAATTAGAGCTTGAGTTCGTATGTTAGAAACAAACCGTAATGCGTTGTCTTTTCCTTCTATTGCTAACTCTTCTTCCAGTTTGTAAAGTTCTTCCCTGTGTTCCTCAATAAGATTGGCTGTATATTCTGTATTGTAAACATTTTCTACAGAAAATGGATCTTTCAGGGTTCTTGCATCTTCCATAAACCTTTCAATTACGGCTTTATGTCCATAATGCCCAAGAAGATAGATGATGTGAGTTCTAAGGTTTACATGGGTTGAAACAGGAACTGGATATTTGTCTAGCAATTTTACTAACAAGTCAATTGTTTTTGCTTTATTCGTGGGCTCAATACATTTTTTCAAAATATATGTGTATAATAAAAGTAATAGCGTATTAGCAAGGTCATCATCTATAGTGCCCTTATCAATACCCTTATCAAATTGCTTTACTACTAGATCCAATTGTTCAGGAGTTAAAACATATACTTGCTCATAAAGGGCAATCTCTTTTAAAGCCATTTTTTGCTTAATAGGCTCCTCTGAAGCAAGCCTTTTTAAAATCTTATCCATATGCTCCTTTATTTTGGATATATTTTTCAAGGTAAGATAACTAGCTCTTTTATCAGCATCTTCTATTCCTAATTTTCCAAAATCGGAGTGTTTAAGACTTATAATTATACCGTGATTAATCAAATTATCCAGTTTACGGTTTATACTCTTGAGACTATATCCCCTTTCATTTTTGTGTGCTTTCATTAGGTCTTCTATGAGTTGCCGCCTTCTTACATACCCTTTTTGGGCAAGATAATTCTTTATTTCGGTATCAAAATCATACTCTTTCTTCTTCATATTAATCCCAAGTATATATAAAATATACATCAAACTTGTACTTAAAGTTATACTCAATTTTGTACATAAGTGTGATGGATCATATTGTTTATTGTGAGTTACATGACCACAAAAGACAGAGTTTTAATTACACTGTCTCCTTACCTTAAGGAGAAATTGGAACAGAAAGCAGAAGAATACGGATGCTCTCAGGCTGAAGTTATGAGAACAGCTTTTATCAGAATGATGGAGGCTGACAGATGAGCAGACCAAGGTTTTCCAAAGACTACAGGACTTATGGAGAATGGCTCAAGGCTCAGCCCAGGGATACAAAATATGCTAAGGAAATCATTAGGAAACACAAGTTTTTCCCTGATAAAAGCCTCAGCCAGCTTAGAAACCTAAAGATACGAGATTTTGACCTTAGCCAGACAGCGTGGAAAACTCTTTCATCCCAAGATAAGAGAGATAGAAACCTATCTCTCCAAATTTTAAGGGAAATGAGAAAAGGGGAAAACCTTTCTTCCGTACTTGAAAAAATAGGCAAAAGGACAGAATTTGCAGTCAAGCATCTTGGAAAGAACCTGTATAAATCAGGAGGAACTTGGAAGGTTACAAAAGCCGATACTATCCAGGCTGAAATGAGGATCTACTCCACCGAAGGACAAAAAACGATTGTTACAGCCAGTTTTAAGGATAGATCTTTGATTGGAGAATACTTCTCCAATGTTGACAAGGCAATAAAATACAATGATCCTTCTGTTCTTGCCAAATTCAAGGATATTCAAATAGTGGATGCTGAAGGCAAAGTCCACCACTTTGAAACTGACCTTGATAAGCTCTATGAGATAAGGGAAGCCGAGGAAGAACCAGAATTTTTTGAACTCTATCAGCACTGAGGAGATGAAACTATGGACAAGGAAACATATAAAAAAACTTTGAACAAGCAGAAGAGAGAAGGAAAATCCTCTCTTTGCTGTGTTGTTTGCGGGGAGGATGACCCAGATGTTATTGAAATGCATCATCCATACGGAAGGAGTAATTCAGACGTGGTTAAACCTCTATGTAAAAATCATCACACCAAGATAACACGGGAACAGAATAAGTTACCCCCAAAAGCCAGATCTGGAAATGCCTCTCCTGAACAGAAGAGAGCTTTTCAGTTAGTTTCTATTGGTGCCTTGCTTACAGAATTAGGAACTCAGTTAATTGATCTTGGAAATGAGATGGTGCAAAATGTCTAAAGTTGCAGTTAGGGGATATACTCAGAGACTTGAGAAAAAAGGAGAGCATAGGAGCTTTAGGCGTTATGATACTCCTCTCAGGCATAACAGGGTACTGGTCTTTGATACTGAAACCACAACCGACCAATATCAAAATTTAAAGATAGGATACTTCCAGATCTACCAGGATGGAGTTATTCAGCATGATGGTTTATTCTATGATCCATCTACCCTGAATGAAAGGGAAGTAAAGATACTGGAAGCCTATTCAAGAAAACATAACATAAGCCTGTATTCCCTGGATGAGTTCATAGACAATGTATTTTATCCTGAAGTCTTTGGGCTTAAAACCCTCTGCAATGGGTATAACCTGGCTTTTGACATAAGCCGGATAGCAAAAAGGTCAGGAGATTCAAGGGGAAGGAACAGAGGAGGCTTTACCCTTACCCTCTCAGATGACCCTTTCAACCCTCCTGTAATTGTCAGGAAGCTGGGATACTCTAATAGCTTCAAGTTTACCACCACCAAGCAGAACAAAGGAGAATGCTATTTTTCAGGTTATTTCTTGGATACTCAAAGGCTGGCTGAAGTTCTCCTTCAATCAAACCATATTTCCCTCGAAAGAGCAGGAGAGAAGCTTAATACGCCTGTTCAGAAGATGAAAGGAGTTGAGCATGGAAAAGTTACTGAAAAGTATATTGATTATCTGGTAAAGGATGTTGAAACTACCCAAGCTGTTTATGAGAAGCTTGTTAAGGAGCTTGATGTTTATCAGATCCACATACCCATAACAAAGATCTTTAGTTCTGCTTCTATTGGGAAACATGCTCTTGAGCAGTTAGGGGTTAAGACATTTTTGGAACTGAACACAGATTTTCCAGATTCAGCCATTGGAAACATAATGACTTCCTATTTTGGGGGAAGAACAGAATGCAAGATCAGGAAGAAACCTACAAAGGTTACAGTTCTTGATTTTACAAGTATGTACCCTACAGTTACAATGTTAATGAACCTCTGGAAATACATCATAGCTGAAAGCCTGGAAATTCAGGACATTACAGAGGAAGTCAAGAGATTTATTTCAAAACTGAAGCTTTCAGACCTTCAGAAACAGGATACATGGAAAAAGCTTGTTGTTATGGTCAAGATTCAACCTGAGAATGATATTTTACCTGTAAGGATGGATTACAAGGGTAATAATACAGGCTTTAACGTAGGAATCAATTATCTGAGTTCTGGTTCTGAGATGTGGTATTCTTTACCGGATGTTGTAGGCTCATATCTCCTTACTGGCAAGGTTCCAAAGATCATAGAGGCTGTAAAATTCATTCCTGAAGGAGTACAGAAGGGGTTAAGGAAATCTGGGGTTCTTGGAATTGATATTGATCCCTTAAAGGATAATGTTGTTCAGGTTCTTGTAGAAGAGAGGCAGAAGATTAAGCAGGAATTGAAAAACACAGAGGGGAATGATCCTGAATATCAGCATCTATCAAGCAGAGCCCAGGCTATCAAGATTCTTGTAAATGCTCTCAGTTATGGAATCTTTATTGAGCTTAACCCAGAAGAGAAGAAAAGTGAGTTTCAGGTTTATGGGCTTGATAACTTTGTTACTAAGGAAAACAGGTTTGAGAAGTCAGGAAAGTATTTTCATCCTCTCTTAGCTGTTATGATTACTTCAGGAGCTAGGCTTTTCTTAACAATGGCTGAAGCCATGTTAAAAGAGCTTGGGGCTATTCATGCCTATATGGACACTGATTCTGTGTTTGTTCCTCCTGAAAAGGCTCAGGAGCTTTCAGAGTTCTTTCAGCCTCTTAACCCCTATAACATTGATATTCCATTGCTAAAGCCTGAGAAAAAAGATCTCTGGTTTTATGGGATTGCTTCCAAAAGGTATGCCCTGTACTACTATGAGAATGGAAAAATCAGGTTCATGGAAGATGAAAGGTCTTACAAGCTTCATGGGCTTGGGCATTTAACAAACCCTTTTCCTAACTCAGTTGAAGATTGGCAGGCTGAAATCTGGGAAGATATTCTTAAACTGCATTATGAGCAGGTTACTGAAAGGGATATTGAAGAGAAGTATTCTAACCTTTATGCTATTTCCAGGCTTACTGTTAGTACTTCCAATGTGTTAAGCAGGTTTAAGAAACTGAATGAAGGGAGACGCTGGAAAGAACAGATTAAGCCTTTTAACTTCTTCCTTGTAGGATTTCAGGCAATTGAAGAAAACAACAAAGCTGTTAAGCCTCTTGCACCATTTACTAAGGATTATCAGAAGATAGTTTATGAGCCGTTTATTGATTATGAATCAGGAGGAGTTAAGGAAGGATCTCAATATTTTAAGCCATTGAGCAGGACAATTTTACAGTATGTTGAACATCTTGAAAATAAGTTTGATGGGGAAATAGGAGTCTTAAAGAGAAAGCATATTCAGGCTGATGGATTGGTTTACATTGGGAAAGAAGCCAATAATATTGAGGATCAGCCTTTAGATGTAACCAAGTCTCAGGTTTTCATTAATGAGGAAGAGATTAAACAGAAGCTTTTGGCTTTAACTCCTGAAGAGGCAAGGAAATTAGGGATTAAACATAGAAGTACATTGAAGAGAATGAAAGATAGAGTTAAGAGAGATAGCAAAATAAACTTGGGCACAAAAGAAGTAAAGAAACTAAGTTTATCTTTTTGAAAAATAATTCTGATTTATTGGTTCAAAACATAACCTGCGAAACCAATAACTCCCACTATTACTACAAACCAAGCTAGTATTCCAAAGGCGCCGAAACTCACATCTGAAAAATGTTGAGCCATTACAATGAATGCGCTGACTAAAAAAATAACTCCATAAGTTGGAATTCCTAAGTATGGAGATTTATCACTCATATTTATCAGAATATTATTAGGCTTCATACTTATTAAATGTTTTTACAACATGAACTGTAATTGAATAATCGTTAATCATAACTAACCAAAACGAAAAAACAATTAATGTGTTACATTAATTAGTAAAACTAAACCCTTGGAATTTGATAGTTTACGTCAACAAATAAATTACCATCTTGGAATTTAGTTATACAAACTTTTCCTGTGGAAGAAAACAATTAAGCCTCATTTGATATACTTAGTAGTTTATTGCATTGACCTTCTAATATGATAAGAGCTTGTCTTGTTGCTTCTAATCTTTTCCAACGACAGTCCATTCCTGGACGCACATCTTCAATTAATAGTTTAAGCGGTTCTAAATGATATGTAAAGTTAGGATCATCTAACTTTTTGAGGAAATCTGAATAGTTTATACAGTGGTACTTGTCGCTTTCACTAGTAACAGTAAATAATTCACCAATTACTTTTTGCTGTAATCTAAATACTTGAGTGTCTTTGCCTGCACAATGTTCTTCCTGAGGAAATCGGCCAAGAGCACCTTCAACCAACCTTATGGCTTTAAAGAAATCATCTTTTTCCTTTTGGGATTCAAATAATTCGAAGTTCAATTTATTCTTAAGCATTTGAATCCAAGCAAAATACTGACCAAACAGAAAAATAGTGCTATTCATAAAATAATCATAAGAAATTGCCCAATTCGGATTAACTTGTTCATTGCAATTTTTACTTAGAGCAAGATATCCTTCATAATCTAATATGTTCTTCAATCTGCCCTTTAGATCAATAACTGTTAGCAAGATAGGATTTGCCCAACTTGTAACTTCTTGTCGTATTCGCTCCCTTTTTTCACGTTCTTCCACTATTCTCACATTATCAAGCATTTCTCGGCGTTTTACAAAACGATAAGTCAACCAACTTATGATAAATGCTGAGAAATTTCCTAAGAAAAATGATGTTAATGGACCCTGTTCAGTAAAATATTGGTTGAACAAGTTCATACCTCCTTGTAATAATATTATATTAGCTCAGTATAAAAGAGAGCCTGTTTCAAAAATCCTAGTTTTTCTTTTTTTGGCTAAAATGGAATAACAATAAAAGTTCTACTTGACTAGGTTTTACTAGACCAGATATTCGTTAAGTGATGTAAGAGCGGGTTTTGAAACAAACTTATCATAAAAATTTAATTTGTTAAACCGAATCTATAGAAATAGGGTGATTTTTTTAGTGAGCAACTTTCAAAAAATATGGGCTATTCGTAACTTTTGCATTAGAACATAAAAATTATTGATTATTTGATTTTTTATAAGTAATATATAGATTTTTAGCACTAAAACATTTCCAAAAATATACTATTGAAGATTATCAACTTGGACAAAAAATAGAAATATTTATTAAGCTGGTTTTATGAAAACGTTGATTTTTAGTTAGGGCAACTTTTGAAACTAAAACGGTTGTGCATTATCTTCACAATAGCGTTGCGTTTTTTCAAGTTACCTATATCCCCCTCATTTAGTGCGAGGGATGGAATTCGAACCCGCTAAATCTCTATTTCAGATCCCGAGGCTTGTAAAAAGGAGGTTTGCCGAATTTTCCAGTCTCTCAAGTCTATTGCAGCAAGCTCACATAAACAAAAAGAACGAGTTTGTGTTATCTGTTTATTTACTCATCTTTCAAACATAGAGTGAAAACGCAATCATGCGACTGTGTAACTATAAATTTTATAAATAACTGGTTCTATTGATAGCGAATTCTCATGACTTTTGTATATTTTTATGTTTTAAATTCGATATGAGTAGAGCCCACGCTACTTTACAATATTTTAAAGTTGGTAATACATTTCAAGTTCAAATCACTGGCATTTTTGTAGTAATTTATCATATATTCTGGCAATTTAGCAGAGTTATTAGTGCCAATATGTCCCAAATTTTAAGTCAATTGTCCTAAATCCTTCTTTCGGCAGGTAACTTGTTTTTTTCGGAATATTTTTACTGATAGCGTTTTTGCTGAAAAATACATTATATCTGATACTAAACATTATTGCAAAAATGGTTCATTGTTTATATATGCCGTGAGATCTGAGTTATATGTTAACCAGTTTTAAACCAATTACAGATTTATAGGATGAATGGAAAACACAATCAGTAAAAATGCTCAAAATCTAATGTCGACCTGCCGAATGTAGGCTAAATAGGAACAAAGCAATGAATTTAACCTCATCCAAACATAGCAAATATTTTCATTTAATGATCAGTAGGACCAGTTTTCTAATTATCGAATATTAGGTACTACGATTTTCGATAACGTGAGACCCATTCACCCAACATCTTTGAAAGATCAGTTTTAGTATTGTTATTACCAGTATTGTGTAACTATAACTATCTATTTTCTCACTCAAAAATTCCCAGTTCCTTCATAAGTTCTTCCGAATACTCAGTCACTGCCCCCGGTTTTGATGCAATATAAGTCCCAAGCATGCTGGCAACTGAAGCTGCATTTGAAACTCCGTACCCTGAAAGATAGCATAAAGGAATCCGGCAGAAAAAGCATCTCCTGCCCCTACAGTATCTGCAACTTCTACGGGTGTGATTTTTTAAGGAGAGGCTTTTTACTTAGAAGAAAATGGGTTTCCGTATCTCCGACTTTTTCAAACCCAAGTTTGTTGTAGAATTTTTGAGCTATATAATTTACTTTCAATACCCTGAGAGTTACTTCTTTTTTTGCCTTTTGAGCATCGACGATAATATCTGAAAAAATTAAAGTTCCTATTCCTTTACTCTGATATTCTGGCAGTATTAGAATCTCATCAATAATAATGGATGTTTCATTTCTACTGAAAGCAAAAGTGCCAACATTTTTGTCCTTTACAACGATAATTTGGTGTTCTATAGCTTTGAGTTCCCTGCTGAAAAAAAGTCTTTGAACATCTTCATCCCAGCTACCCCACGTTTTTATTACATAATCTTTCATGGTAGTCTTTTTCAAGTCATAAATAAAATCATAGTCTTCCTGCGTTGCTTTTCTTAAACTATACATGTATTCACCCCTTCCTAGCTGGCATGTGGCCGGAAGAATAAAACCTTGTCAGAAGAATAAACTCTGATCGGAAGAATAAATCAGAAAACCGGCTGGTATTTAGTCGTCTCACTGATAATCTTATGAAATCACGAGAACATAACCTCAAATTTTCAGTTTGGAAACTAAGTATTTCTAACAACGAAAACTGTTGAACTTATATTTGAATCTTTTTAAGTCGGGATTTCAGCTCAAAATTGGAAGCTTTTGGACATCTTATAAGGCTTGTTAGCGAAAACCAGGCTTTGGCCGTTGAAGCTCTGAATACGAATGGTTTGGAAAAACAGTTTTGAAAACAGGGCAGTTTGAACCGTCTTCCAGGCCTTATGGGGTTGTGGATACCTTAAGTCCTCAATTTCTCCCTAAGTTCTTCCGAATACTCCGGCACCGACCCCGGTTTTGATGCAACATAAGTCCCGAGCATGCTGGCGACTGATGCGGCTTTTGAAACTCCGTACCCTGAAAGAAAGGTATACAGGAATCCGGCAGAAAAAGCATCCCCTGCTCCTACGGTATCTGCAACTTCTACGGGTGTGGTTTTTATTTCCTCATAGACTCCATCCTGATAGACAGCTGCTCCCTCAGGTCCTTTTGTTATGCAGATTACGGAGATTTTCGGGTACTTATCCGTAAGCAGGCGGCAGAGAGTTCTACAGGTATACGTGGTGCCGAAAAGCATACCGGAAATTTGTGCTGCCTCTCCTTCATTCATTTTGAGGATTGTGCAGTGCTCAAGGGAAGATAAGATCCATTCCTTTCTGTAAAATCCGGCTCTCAGGTTTACATCGTAGAAAAAGTGTTTTGCCTTTATTTCCGGGAGCAGCCTTTTCAGCGTCTTCCTGTTTTCTTCCGACCTCTGGGCAAGGGTCCCGAAACAGAAAACGTCCCACTCTTCAGCTGTAAGGGCTTCAAATTCTCTTTCATCCGGGGTAATCGCGTCCCAGGCTACGCCTTCATTGATTGTGAAAATGGGGATTCCTTCGGCTTGCAGTTCTACGGTTACGGTTCCTGTCGGCCTCTTTTCGTCGATCAGGATGTACGAAGTGTCAACTCCCATCTCTTCAGCCCTTGAAAGCAGAATTTTGCCAAGCTCGTCCTTTCCGACTGCGGTGAGTACAGCCGGTTTTGCTCCCAGTTTTGCGAGGTGGGCTGCAAGGTTAAGAGGGGCACCTCCGAGATGGGCGGTGCTTTTGATGATATCAAAAAGGGCTTCTCCGAAGGTGAGAGCTTTCATATTATTAACTGGTTTTACAGCTTTATTTCTGTTTTGCACTTTTCTGTTTTGCACTTTTCTGTTTTGCATTTTCGGATACAGGTTCTTTTGCTTCAGATATTTTTGCGCTTTAAGGTGAACACTCCCGCAAGCAGCGCCAGAAGAGCAAATAAAGTTCCGGGGCCCGGACTTTCGGGGTTCTGAGCATCAGCTTCTCCTTTCAGGCCGACGGTGTCCTGTCCGTCCTGCGGGAATTGCTGGGCTTTGTCCTGATTTGCCTCCTGGTTCTGTCCGGTTTGCACCGTACCCTGCTTTGAGACTGAGATGAAGCCTGTGTCAGGTACCCTGTCGTAAATCGTTCTTCCGAATTTGTCGGGGTCGATGTGAACCTGGCCGATTCCGGTCTTTACTTCGTCTCCTGAAAGCCATTCCCTGCTCTGGTCGGTAAGGGGGATGTCGGCTTTGCTTGGCACAAGAGCCGTTTCAACGTAGATGTCCATATTGCCTTCATCTTGCAGGAAGTCAAGGGGAATGCTCAGGTACATACGGTTTCCTTTCATGCTGATCAGATGCCCGGCACCCCTTACGCCGTAAGTCCCGTCCACGTCCCCGAAAATGTCCGCATCCAGTTTTCCGTTGTAAAGGGAGTACACGAGCATATATTCGGGAAGGGGAGTTACCCCCTGGTCGGTATCGAAAAATATGGTAGTAATCGCCCCGTCGTCAAGTTCTAGTTCGGAGTATTCAATTGTCAGCAGCATGATATTGTCTGAGTATCCTGCTTCAACCAGGGTGAGGTCGTCTCCGTCATAGCCAAAGCCTGTAGAGTCCCCGGCAGGATCGTTGATCTCTAGGGGATTTTCGGTATATGTCAGCAGGGGACTTAAGCTTCCGGTCCCGGTATCCAGCGCTCCTTTCCCAAAGTCAGGGACCTGTTCCATTTCTCCGGAAAGAGACCCATCGACCGTAAAGGAGTCAACAACGAGGTTAACTTTGCCGTCATCATAACCTAGAAGCCCTAAAGGAAGCCTCAGAAATACCTGGTTTCCGGAGGGTATGAACATTGCGTCGTTGTAGGGTACACCCAGGGAAATACCTCCTGTTTCCGTATATCCTATCCGGGTCAGGTCTGATTCTTCATTTTTTATCTTCAGGCTCGCATCCGTACCCAGCATGGGACCGATAGTATAATCAATGCGGTAATCTATTCCAAAAGAAGGAGGTGCCTGTTCCGTATTAGTAAAGCCTGTTGCTATATTCTGGTCCGAATCGATGAAAATCCAGCCGTTTATGTCTTCTCCGTAAAAGCCGCTTCCGGACTCAACATCATTCTCATAAGTTAACAGCAGGTCAAGGACTCCATCATGTGCCATGATATCAATCTCTGTAATGTCCGCACCCTCAGAATCCCCTGCTTGATCCTGAAAACTTCCATCAAGACTCCCTGTCAGGCCTGGAATGCTAAGTTCTCCTGTTTTTGTGTTCAGGACTCCATAATCAGGCGCCCGGTCAAAAAAGAGAGCTTTTATAAGTTCGGAATGGCTGGTAACAAAAAGATCCATGTCCCCATCGTCGTTTCCAAGCATACTGAGAGGAAGCGTAATAAATAATTTGTTTCCGGAAATAGAAAGTGTGGTTTCGCTTACAGGATCGTCGTTTAATTCAGCAGAGATAATCGGGTCGGAATAAATTATGCTCATAACACTGAAGGTGTAAACGTAGTCTGCCCCTATCCCTTTATTGTACCCTGTCCCGGAGTTTTTATCGGTATCAATAAAAACTGCCCCTGAACAGTCTTTTCCCTCGAGGCTTTCTGCAAAGCTGATTTCGGCATAAAGATAACCGTCTCTGACCTCACAGGCAAGCTCTGTAATATCAGGATAAGCAAAATCCCCCATCGGATCCGTTACACCTGCAGCCTGAACCGAAGCTGAGCCTTGAATTAAAAACAGAAGTGAAAATGCAAAAAGTACATAATTTTTTGTCCGGTAAGCTCTCATTTTCAACCCTCATTATCTCTTACTTCATATTTTCCGATTTACTGCTATTATTGATATTTGTAAAATTTAGCCGTGGTTAAAATTTACTTTTCCGTACAATTTTTCCTACTTTACGCACTATTTTGGCAGTGTACCAAAAGTTCTGTAAAATATGATTGACTCTATATCCTTTTTTTTCACCACAAAAAAACAGGATACAGAGTCAATGGTAGATTTATTCTCACTCATAAAAGATTATCTTGTCGATCAGGAAGGTAGAATTCGCCAGTTAATTACGTGGTTTTTAAACGTTTTAATGGAGGAGGAAGCCCTCCTCGAAGTCTCCTGACCAAGTATGGTGAACTTGAATTATTAAAGCCTCAATTCCGTGAGTTTCCCTTTGAAACTCAGGTATTTGAGAAATATTCCAGAGTTGAAACGGCTATCTTATCCGCTGTAGCGGAATCTTACCTGCAGGGTGTTTCTACCCGAAGGGTGGATAAGATCATGACTTCGTTTGGAATTAAAGGAATATCAACCTCTTCAGTTTTCAGGATTACAAAAGAGCTTGATGGAAAAGTTTCTGAATTCCTGTCAAAGCCAATAGAGCACGAAATTCCTTATCGTATGCGTGTTTTTCAGCAAAAACACTATCAGTAAAAATATTCTGAAAAAACAAGTTACCTGCCGAAAGCAGTTTATAAGGTTTGAGCAGTTTGTAAGGTTTGGTTAGTGTTTACTATTTATCAATTAATGTGTTCAGTTAATTAATGTGTTCAGTTACAATTGCGTGGTCAATAGTTTCCTGCCGAGAGGGGACGGAAATAATTTTTGTAGCATCAGTTACCATTCCCTCTGATCCTTTATTATTTATTTTTTTAGCAGGAACGCCTGCTATTGAAATCCCTTTTTCATAAAAGGATTTATTGACTACGGAATTTGCCCCTATTGCAATATGATCTGCAATTTCAATATTTCCAAAGATTTTGGCTCCAGGACCGATATATACATCGTTTCCTATTTTTGGTGCTAGAAAATCGTATTCTCTGCCAGATCCTATATTGGTGCAGGCGTGTATTCTGCAGTTCTCTCCAACTCTGGCATCTTTATTTACAACAATTGTTCCTCTATGAGCTATGCATAATCCTGGCCCAAAAACATTTAGCGGAATGCTGTATCCGAAATGGATGCTCATTCTATGCAATCTAAATAATACATAGTTCAAATATAGTTTATGAAGAAAGGATTTTTGGCAGTTATTATAATACTCGGCCTTTCTTAATAACCTCTGAAATTTCCATATATCATCGCCAATTAATTTAGGTTTTTTATAGTTTTTTCCTAAAGCTATTCTGTCTGCTTCAAGATATAAATCATAATCTTTTTTTGATTTAATGGTAATAGGTATCCCTCACTCATGATTATTGGTACAGCTTGAAGTCTTACGCTGCTTTCTCAGTTAACTAAATAAGCTCAAATGTAAAAATCGAAATAATGCTTAAATCCATTTTAGTCTCACTCATTGAGAATTCTAATATCTTTTATACAAATCCGTAATAAATATTCAATCTAGTATGTGTGATTTAATTAAGACTGAAATATTGGCAAATTATTCTTATTTTCTATGGCGTGGAAACCACCTTTTTGAGGACTGTCTCTCAGTTTGCAGTTTCTATCAACTAATCTTTATGATTATGCATTCAAATTTTGGTCAATGTTTGTGTGTTATATGAGTAACTACATATAAGTATTTTTACAATAGATTATTTGTTTAAAACCTTTATAAAATATATTTATATATTGAGCTCATCCCAAATCTTCTTTTTCTTTCTATTTCTTGTGTTTACTGGTATGTTGGACTTTATTCCTCTTTTCCTGTTATAGTTTCTAATTTTAACTGTGTCATACATTCCATCAGCTGTCACTTTGGAAGGCCTGTTTACAGACCTTCCTTCAGGTCTCTTATAATCCGTTGTAACAACATACAAAGTTTCATTCATTAATTTCCTCATATTCGAACGAGGTCTTCTTGTATGTGGTTTCTATAGAGGAAGGTAATGTTCTATGAATTCCCATAGAACAACATCTATCTCATGGGAATACATGGTTCTAAAATTATAATTTCAATTGGATATTTATTTTGGGATAGACTCATTATATAACCCCGATCTCAAGGTCAAAACATGCTAATCGGAAGCAGGGTTTGACAGCCTTGAAAATTCTCAAGGCCAGCATAGCCATGCTTCCGGCACAAGAAGGGTTCAAAACTGTTTGGGAGGACTAGTTTGAACTCCAAAAGCTAATTTTGATAACTTCTTTATAAGTTTTCTGTCCATAGTCTCTAACAATCAGGATTAAGGAATAGTTACATGCCTGAAATAAGCCAGTAAAAAATCAGTTAGAGATATCTGGAGGAAACTACATGTAGAACATTCCAGAAGTGATCGACCTTATACCTGCTTCAACCCGATGCAACGAAGGAAGAGAAAAAAAGAGTTTCATCCATATTTTTCTATCAAAGTCTCGTATGAAGGATTTATGCTGTAAATTATACTTCTTCCACTTCTTGTTTCATCTATGAGACCTGTTTCCTTAAGATTTTTCACATACCAGCTGATCGTGGCCCTGGAAACTCCGATTTCACGCGCAAGATCCAGGTTTGTGTTACATTTACCGTTCTGTATTTCTGAAATTATTCTTTGATTCGTGGAATTTTGAAGCGCAGAAACAACTTTTTTCTCTCCTTCACCATAAGTTGAATTGTTCTGGAAATATCTAGTTTTCCCGGATTCACTGTAGGCTTCTATCTTGTGATGGGCTTTCAGGATCTTGATGTGATAACGAACTGCTCCCCTGTTTAGTCCTGCTTTTTCTATAATTTCACCCAGGTAAGCTCCGGGTCTGGTTTTTATATATTCGTAGATTCTTGCGCGGTTAGAGTTCTCAAAGACATCTGCACACTCCGTAATCCGGAACCCTAGGATTGCGAAAAGAAACTTTGCAGGAAGGATCAGCATATCTACTACTGACAGTATGTTCATTACAGTTAACCAGAGTAGAAAATGCCAGTATGGTTCTATTGTGTCTTCAAGTAATACTACCTCTTCTCCGTTAACTGAAACTCCGGCCTGATCACTTGTACACGGGCTTACAATATATTCCGTAGCCCCGGCTGTAGTTGTTAAAAGAAAAAAGAGAAGGCAAATGGTAAGCTTTTTTCCAAACTTGGTGCCGGCAAAGATTAAACGTATAGCTTTCAGATTCACTGACCGACTCTCCGTAGACTTTAAATTGCCATTTCCCTGTTCCACGTATCCCTGATCTATAACTTCCTCAATCAATTCAATTACTATCTGCTTTGAACTCCAAGTCCCCTATTCTATAGATCCTACTACCACTATATTTTGAGAATTTCGAAACCATTTCCTTTTAGACCCGTATTTTCTGAGCAATGACCAGATTTCTCAGGTGTTTAACTTCACGGAAAATTCCTCCTACAGATGAAAAAAAGAAGGAACAGGACTACAGTAGTCCCTCTGAAGCCCGAAACCTGAAATACAGATCCTGAAGTTCCCTCATTTTCTGAATCAGAAGACGGATCAGAGGATGTTCCCGAAACTACTGATTTTTCAGGAGATGCAGAGGAGTTATCTTCCACGATAAGAACTTTGCTTGCTGACCTGTATCCTGTTTTGCTGGCATTTATCACATACCTGCCTGCAGCAGGACAGCTATAGTTCAGAATGCCTGAGTTGTTGGTAAAACCAATTTCTTGTTCGTCAAGGGTCAGAAGGGCATCTGCAACAGGTTCCGACATGCAACGAACTCTTAGCTCGCAGTTTTCTCCCTCTATGGGCGTCAAGAAATCAATGGAGAGAGGATCTTCATATCCTTCGAGTTCTATTACGAATAAACTTTTGAACCCGCCTTGAGACACAAGCAATCTGCTCCCATCAGGACTCCAGCCATTCCGATACCTATCTGCCAGAAACCTATAATTATTATCATCTTCAGTAAGTTGTATTTTTGTTGATCCGTCCGGGCTTGCAACAAAAACAGAAGCTGATGAAACAAAACTGATAAAGTCTCCTGAAGGGTGCCATTCATACTCGGTTATTGCTGATGCGATAAGGTTTTTTCCACTTCCATCAGGGTTTATTGTATAAAGGTTACTGTCCTGTGAATGTGTATAAGCTATTTTATCTCCTTTTGGGCTCCAGCTTGGATTGAAGACAATATATCCTGGAAACTCTTCAAGCACTTTTGCATTTTTTCCTGTAGAATCTGCCAGAAATATAGTGACTCCATCATAGTTTACAGTACTGAAAATCAGGCTTTTTCCATCCGGGCTGAAACTAAAAACATCATCACCCCTGGCAAAATCCGTTGAAAGTTGAACTTCATCAGTCCCATCGACCTTAATTGAATAGAGACCGAAAATTTCATCAATATAAAACACTCTGCTGTCATCAGGACTCCAGGCAATTGCTATCCCGTTATCCGTCAGTCTCTCATTCTCCGTTCCATTTTCGTTTATAATCCAGAGCCCGGTTTCTTCGTCTGTAGTCTGACCAGTTGTGCTGGTTATACTATATGCTATTTTTTTGCCATCATGACTCCAGAGTGCAGTCCGTACGCGATCAGATTCAGATGTATCTGTAAGTTTCCGGAGCACATAACCGTCCGGGTCAAGTAAGTATAATTGATAACTTAGAGGATGCTGATCCATTATTATAAGAGCCTTTGTGCCTTCCGGATTCCACTTAAGATTAGTTTGCCAATCAAGATCCAGAATATTTTCCCCAATTTCATCAACTGTCGTGTAATTACACTTACCTGCAGTCTTGATCAGTGTTTTATCGGGGTCTGCAAGCACATATAAGTCCCTTACTCTGGGAATACCTGTAATAATTCCGATTCGATTTCCATCCGGACTCCATCCCATCTCGTTCAGGCCCAGGGATTTTTCACCCGTATTGTTTGGAGTTGATACGATTTCCCGAATTCCGGTTCCATCTGCGTTTAGCATATAAATTGCATGAAGAGTAGCTCCATACTGAGAGTTGAGAGATGCTTTTACCAGCAATCTGCTACTATCGGGACTCCATGAGCCATAAAACAATGGTTGTTCTTTGATGCCGGTTTTCGAGGAATCTACAAGACTGTCAAAATAAGGAGTCACTATTTGTGATACAGGTATAATTTCTTCAACGCTTACATTGAGATTTTCGGATGAAGCTGCAAAACATGTGGATATGCTTGAAATTAGGAGGATTACGAATAGGCTTATTTTCAGTGTCCTTAGCATACAATCCCCTGCAAATGTAAAGTTTGTTTATTTTTCAACTGATTCTGAATATTATGAAGAAAATTAACTAAGGGGAGGGAATTTTTAAAGATACATCGAGTTACTCAGCCAGCATACTCAGAACCGGTAATCTGTGTACATCCTCCAACATCGTTCCAGAGCATATTTTAACTCTAAAATTCACATATTATCAACTCTTTATAAGTTTTCTGTCCATAGTCTCTAACAATCAACTCTACTAACTCATACGAGAAATTGTTACGAAAAGAAAGGATATTCAGAAAAAAGGCATTATAATACGTTTTGTTGGAATATTTCATCAAAAAAGTGAGTTTATCAGGATGTTTACTTTACCCTCTGGATCAAGACAAAATAGTAAATATTTTATAATCCATTTTGAAACGTTTTAGATTTTTCCTTTCCTCACCTACCCTTACTTCGAACCTTAATTCTGCTCATTTAGGGAATAAGTTCAAGTTTAATTTCTTTTATATTTCACCAATCTTCTTAGAGGCTGTCTTAAAATTCAAATCACTTCTAAATTTGGATAGTTGGCATTGTTGATCTTAAGTTCACCCAGTAAATTAATTATATTTGACTTATTCGCTCGATGCATAATATAAATGCATTAGACATCATGGTTAAAATTTAAACTTTAGACACGCTCTGAGGTAAAACGATGATGAGAAAATATGAGGAAGAGATTTTTAGCGAAGTACTGTACTTGCATATAAGCAAACTTTTGATCACGGGGACTTTTCATCAGAACATGTCCAATTATATGAGGGAGCAGGACAAGTCAAGTGGCAAATCAAGTCTTTTTGGAGTAAAAATTAATAGGAGAAAGAAGATATATTCGAACATATCAAACTATAAAAAATAAAAAGTTTGAGAATTTTCCAACATGAACTTTAATTCCAAAAAAGGTTATGAAGAGGTCTAGTTTGGCTAAATAAAGGAAATTTTATCCTATTCGGGATTATTAAATTAATAGTATTAAATTATTAAATAATTAAGTCATTGGGGGTGAAAAAATGACAAAAAAGCAATTCGCAATCGCTGGTACCTTCTTACTTATAATAGCCCATGTATTCAGGCGATGGAAGCAGATGCAGAAATCTCTTATTTGGAAGGGATTTTTAAGCGAATCCATGCGGATGGAGAGTTATGGAGATTTATCGCGTTTCAAGAAATTGGTTTTTTGGGCGAGTTATCCTTTCTCTTATGCTAGATATTTGTATGATGTTGTATGGTATCGTATTGACAGATTGTATATTATATATTCGAAAGCAAGGGCAACTAACTAAGGATTGAATGCCAGAAAATTAGAACTTCTCAAAGCATAATGTATTCAGGGGTTAAAATCCCCTCAGTTTTTTGGGATTGGGATGAGCAAAATAGGAGTGAAACGGCATTAGTTCTAGCCGCTCATTCCTGAACCTGAATAAAAGGATGCCATTACTGTACTTACTTTTCTATTAACTACAGAATAAAAGCAGTAGGAATTGGACCCAGGAAAAGTGATCAAAAATGTCAGAAGTAAACTTTAATTCCAGGGCTTTTACGTATGCAAAAAATTCACTTGTTCAAAAGTCGGCTTCCGAAGTCCTTCTGAACCTGTTATCGATTCAACCCGGAGAAGATGTCCTTGACCTCTGCTGCGGACCGGGGCATATCACAAAAAAAATCGCGCAGATCACAGGAGGAAATGTGATGGGCATCGACATTTCTCAGGGTATGATAGAACAGGCAATAAGCTCCGGCCAGGAGTTTACGAATTTAACATATTCCGTAATGGATGCCGAAGATTTTGAGCTTCCTGTCAACTTTGATGTTATCGTCTGTAATTCGGCTTTCCAGTGGTTTCAAAAACCTGAACAGGCAATAACTCGCTGTTTTAATGCTCTCAAGCAGGAAGGCAGAATCGGGATACAGGCTCCGGCTACCCGGATGTATTGTCCTAACTTCGTTGCAGCGATAGAGAAAATACGTAACCATCCGGGTATACGAGAGATATTTAAAAGCTTTAAAAATCCGTGGTTTTTCCTCGAAAGTGAAGAAGAATATGAACAGCTATTCAGGAGTTGCGGATTTGATATTATTCATAGTGAAATTAGAAAAGAGTCGAATCTCTTCTCTCCTGAAGAAGCGTATAAGATTTATCAATCCGGAGCCGAAAACGGTTATTTGAACCAGGCATTTTATACGGAAACCCTGGACGAAGATTACATAAGTTCTTTCCGGAAAGTGGTTAAAGAAACTTTTGAAGAACAAACAGATGATTCAGGCATGATCGACTTAAAATTCAAAAGAATCTACCTAATAGCTAAAAAACAATGAATGCTAAAAGATAAAATAAACCATCTGTAAACCGTCCGGATGTGACCTGCTTGAACGTAAATTATGATTAATGTTTAAAATAATGTAGTTTGTCTATACCTTTTTTCCTTATCAAAATTCTCTTCTTTCCGGGAGTAATTTATAGCGTCCATGAGTTTATCAAGAAAACCTATCTGTCCTTTTCGTATTTTTTTCCTGGCCAGCTCAATATCGAACCAGCCTGCTTTGTCGACCTCCGGATACTCGTGTATTTTCCCGGAGTTTTTTGGCCACTCAAGCGTAAATGTATTACTTACGGTATTTATTATATCCAGGTCTTTTTCAAGAGCCCAAACATGAACTATTTTTCTATTAGGTTGATTTAACTCCCCCAGATCAATAAATTCGCCTTCAACCTCAAAACCCGTCTCTTCCCTAAATTCTCTTTTTGCCGTATCAAGAGGGGATTCATGCTCTTCGGGCAGCCCTTTGGGTATTGACCACACTCCATAGTCCTTTTTTGCCCAGATAGGCCCACCCGGATGAACCAGCATTACTTCGGGTCTCTCATTCCTGAACCTGAATAAAAGAATGCCATTGCTATATGTACTCATTTTTCTCCCCCCTATCCAGAACATTTTGATCCGGTTTTATAATCAAAGTTTCGGTGGCGCACCCCGCAGCAAGTTAGCGGGGTATTTGACTGAAATAAAGTTTTAAATGAAGTCATGGGGTTTGAAATTAATTGTATTTATAATATAATGATCATGATCATCATCGTATGCTGATATAAACAGCTGTTGACACATTACAACTGTTAAAAAGAAACGAAATCACATTATAAATTTTGTTTTGAATGATGTCACAGCATGTGGTATAAATTAAAAGAATAAAGAAAATTAACTGCGATATCGTCGTTGAATGATTGTGAATTATAGATAACTTCATTTCTTCATCTCTCGTTTTGACATCTCCAAGGAGATGGAGGCCCTCCTCAGATTGACCAGGATTCAAGAAGAATCTTTGATGAAACACTAGATGCTTACATATGACAGGCAGGAAGGTACAAACACCCAACCCACCCAATAAACCCCGCAAATCACCTGAAATTCAACCATATTTTAATGAACGAACATAAAACCGCAGTTTTGATTAGTGTTCATCTAGTGTTCATCATAATTAGGGTCATCACTCCTGTTTCCCAACAACGTGATTACAATTAGACCGACTAACCCGCCACCCAACATTGATATATACCACCAATGGCTGCGATTTTTATAGGTCAATACCCTCCACGCTGCTACCCAATACATAACCGCGAACCCGGACGTAATCAGGAGACCAATAAAAAACAATATTGCTGCAAACGATTCACTGATAGCCTCTACACAAAACATCGCCACGAGTGTTATTATCGTTACACCAATTGGTATAATAAATGCTTTAACAAGCATCTGATTTGGATTTTCTTTGTCATTATAGTTTATCATACTATCACCATACCCTGAAAACAGAATTTACGAAAATAAAAATTTAAAAATTTAACATTTATTTATTTATTTATTTATTTATTTATTTATTTATTTTTTCAATGAGAAATAAAACGGCCGTTAACCTCATATTTTCTACCACATTTACAGACCCGTTCGTTGGTAAACGCCAGATACATCTCTTCATCACAATATTTGCACTTCATTCATTTAACAACCAATTAAAAATGAAACCTCATGTATATGAATTTTTTTTAAATGTAGTATAATATATTACAATTTTTTTCTGAGCGATAAAATCATATGAAATAAATTTAAAACTACAAAGCATGTTACTTCATCTACGTTTTTTGAATAGTGAATTAAAAAAAGGCTTATTGAGGTTTATTTCCCAGCTAAGAACATCCAGAGTATTTACTAACCCCTATATATTACATAGATTCTTTTCAAGAGCCCATATATGAACTATTTTTCTATTAGGTTGATTTAACTCCCCCAGATCAATAAATTCGCCTTCAGCCTCAAAACCCGTCTCTTCTCTAAATTCTCTTTTTGCCGTATCAAGAGGGGATTCATGCTCTTCGGGCAGCCCTTTGGGTATTGACCACACTCCATAGTCCTTTTTTGCCCAGATAGGCCCACCCGGATGAACCAGCATTACTTCGAGTCTCTCATTCCTGAACCTGAATAAAAGAATGCCATTGCTATATGTACTCAATTTTCTCCCCCTCTCCAAAATGCTTTGGTCTTTCGGCTTTATAATAAACTCGTAGTGCTACCTTCTTAATGAAGATAGTAGCCGTTTAATAAGATCATGAATAGCCTTTAGCCTTATTTTTACCTGTGTCTTACACTGCGTCTTACAATCAGAACTGCTCCAAGCACTGCTCCAAACATCCAGAAGGAATTAATGAAAGGAATTCTTTTTGACTGGATCGTAGAACCGACCCCTGCTTGTTTACCTGCTGTTTCTTTATTATCTAATGCTTTGGTATCGCCTGTGTTATTACTGGTTTGATTTATTGTATTCAACAATTCTTTCAGGGTAACCGTTTCAGCAGGGGTTATAGCCTTCCCATCCTCGGTTAAGGTATATTTACCGCGGTAAAAATCCGTAACTATGAAGTGTTCAGGACCAATATCATTTGTATGCGAGTTAGTGTCTTTTCTCAGAAAGAGCAGAACCTTTTCGCCGGTGTTGAAACTTGGATCAGCATCTGTAGTCATGCTAAAATCCCCAACCGTCCCACCGGTGACTCTGACTATAAGCTCTCCGGATGATAACGGATTTTTCAGGTATTCATCAACACTTATCACGATGTCAGTGTAAATGATGTCTTCAGGATATTCAAATTTATTAAATAATTTAAGCGGTTTTTTTCCGTCTGCTGTGTTCCATCTGGGTGGAAGTATTTCTTTAACAGTACCAATTACAATCGTATCGGAGTAGTCTCTTAGCTCCTCATGGGTATACCATATGAAGTCTATACATATGTTAATACCAATGGGTTCATTGCTATTGTTCTTGAGTTCAGTATTATCGTTTGAAGAACTGGACAACGCTAAAGCATTTAATGTCAGCAAAGAAAGAGCCCCAACCAGGAAAATCCCATATTTTATAATATTTCTCACGGTTAGCCTCCGATTTCTGGAGTTAAAATCAGGTTTGACTTAATACATTTTACATAAATTGATGACTTATTGATAAATAGTTATAGGCTTTTTCTGGCCAGATTCACAAATTGGCTTTTTTAATCTCCTTTTCAACTCCATAATTCTCCCTTTCTTTGATTGTTAGAGATTATGGTCAGAAAACTTATAAGGAGTTAATAAAAATGAGTTTAAAGAGTTCAAGAAATCTACTTTGCTGCTGATAAAGGCTGAGAGCCTCAATCAAGATCGTCGAATATAACCCGGAAGCGTATATATTTTTGGGGTGATAGAATGGTTAAGAATGAAGGGTATAGAATGGTTAATAATACAGGGTATAGAATGTTCCGGATACTTCTTATTTTAATTCTGCTTTCGCAGTTTTCGAATGTAGCCGGTGCAGCAGCACCTGCAGAACAATGGAACAGGTCTTTTGGCGGAGATGGTGAAGATAGCTCCTGGTGTGTTCGACAGACTTCGGACGATGGGTATATCGTTGCAGGGATAAGCTCCTCATACGGCAAAGGTACGAAAGGCTATCCGGATGCCTGGCTTATCAAGGTTGATGAAAAGGGGAATCCGCAGTGGAATAAAACTTTCGGAGGGACGTATTTTGATGAGGGATACTTTGCCAGCCAGACCTCGGATGGCGGTTATGTGTTATCAGGCTATACGTTTCCTTCCGGCTATGCTGAACCCTGGCTGGTCAGGACCGACAGTAATGGAAATGAGATATGGAACAAGGTCTCAGATGAAATCACTCACGAGGATTACCTCAAATATAAGGCTGAACGTACCTCTGACGGGGGATACATAGTAGGGGATATGGTTGAGTATGAAATCGGAAGTTATTTCGCTGCGCTTCTGGTAGATTATGATATCCGGATTACTAAATACGATATAAACGGCAATCAACAATGGAATAGTACCTTTGGCAAAAACCAGAGTCTTGAAACGTTAAGTTCTGATTCTGTTAAGCAGACTCCCGACGGTGGATATGTAATTGCCAGCACAACCAGATCAAAGGACTCAAACAGTGACGATATCTGGCTTGTAAAAACCGATGAATATGGCCAGGAACAGTGGAATAAGACCTTCGGCGGGTCGAGGGATGATGCTGCAATCTCGATTTCGATGACTTCAGACGATGGTTATGTGCTGACCGGAAGGTATAATGATTCTTTTTCCTATGCCATAGATGGTTCTGCTTTCATACTTAATACGGACAGTGAAGGTAATCAGGAGTGGATGAAAGTATTTCCAAATTGCACGCTCTATTCCGGTCGGCAGACTTCAGACGGCGGGTACATAGCCGCAGGTGTTAAAAATGGGAATGCCTGGCTTGTCAAACTGGAAGGTGATGGAGAAGCCATTGACTGTGGGATTGGAAAAGGTGTTGAGTATAAGGACATAGCAGACAGCAACGTCAATTTGACAAAAAATAACATCTATGATATTTTTCCATGGGTTGTTTCCGTGAAACCATTTTAATAAATGGGTTTTTCTTCACTTTGGAATGAAAGTACTTGATTTGAAAAGTACTTTCATCGCTTTGTGCCTGTTATTCAGAGAATTTCAGGTGCATTTTTTCTCCCTTTCTCTTCACATACCTGAAAAAGATATGAATGACCCTACTTTTCTTCACCCTGTCCTGCAGTCACTTGATTCCAATGTTAAAAAATGACGAGAGCTGCATCTTTTTGCCCGCATTTCCAACTTTTTCTGATTTTTTCAAGACCGCTTTTGCACAGCAATGTCCATTTATTAGTAATCTATTAGCAATCCGTCCCCTACAGGATTAAATTATTTATACTATCGATTACACTAATAAAATACAATATATAAAAATTTAGTAGATATTTCATCTGAAATAAAATGAAATTTAGTTCATTGATGGTTAATATGAATATGAGGAGATCTGAAAAAAATGGCATTACTATGCAAAAAAAATAAGTTTCAATTTTTAACAATTGCATGTTTAATCATTCTTATTGCCAGTGGAACAGCAGCCTCTACACCTGTTGGACTGGTTCCACCTTCTCCACCGGCATTTTCAACCCTATACGTTGGAGGGGGCAGCGGTAATTATACAACTATCCAGGCTGCGGTAGACAATGCAAGTCCTGGAGATACGATAATTGTCTATCCGGGAACGTATACGGAGGTTATAGATGTTGATGTAGCAAACCTCACCATTCGTTCCCTTTCCGGAAATCCCGACGATACGATTGTAAGAACGTTTTCCCCGAGCCACAACTTCAAAGTAATTGCCAATAACGTGACCATCAGTGGATTCAATATTACCGGGGAAGGATACTATACGGGAGTTTTCATAACCGGGGTTTCAGGGGTTAATATAATCAATAACAAGTTTTCGGGGAACGACTGCGCTATTCAGATGGAGAGTTCCGGCGGATGCAACCTGATCAACAATACGGTTTCCGATTCTACCAGTTATGGCTTCTATCTCAGCTCTCCCAGCAACTGTCTTCTTGCCAACAACACAATTTCAAATACTGAGTATCAAGGCATCTATCTGTATTATTCAGGAAGCTGTGGCCTGACAGGCAACACGGTCTCGGATACTGGTTATGAAGGTATTTATCTCTCAAATTCTAGCAACTGTAATCTTGTCAACAACACAGTCTCAAACAGTGGTTATGATGGCATTTACCTGTATTATTCCGGCCGCTGTAATCTTACCGATAACATTGTTTCAGATAGTTATGACAATGGTATTACTCTGTATAGTTCGGAAAATTGCAATCTCTCCGGTAACACAATCTCAAACCCTTACGACGATGGCATCCTTCTTTATTATGCAGGAAGTTCCATTCTGACAAACAATACCGTTTCAAACTCGGATTATGGCATATATATTGAAGATTCTGACGGAACTGTCATGAGGAATAACACTGTAAGTTCAGGAGAATACGGACTCGAACTCGATAATGTCAAAAACTGTACTCTTGAAGACAATATTATGTCCGGAAATCGGTACAACTTCGGATTCAGTGTTGACGACTATGACCATTCCAACAACACCGGGAACATAATTGACACCAGCAATCTTGTCGACGGAAAACCGATTTACTTCCTTGAAGGGGAGCCAGATCCATCAATCGGAAGTAACGCAGGAGCAATCTATTGCATAAACTGCGGAAATGTTGAAATTAAGGATGTTGTGCTGCAGAACGTCACAAATGGGATTAGTCTGTATAACACGAGTGCAAATCTGGCCAACAACACCATAAACAACACAAAAATCGGAATCGGACTTGCATACTTGCAGGATGTCAGCATCTCGGACAGCAAGGTTAAGAATTCCAATTACGGAATTGGATTACAGTATACTGAGAATGTAACTATTGTTGACAATAGTGTCAGGAACTCCACATGTGGCGTTTACATGAACAATTCCGAAAGCTGTACGCTTAAGGGCAATTCTGTTCAGGATGCAACGGAAAGCTATGGACTTCTTTCTTCCAGAAACTCAGGACTTGTTCGCAGCGAGGAAAACAACCTCCTGACGGGAACTACCCTCTTTACATCGGAACTCGTACAGGCTCGGAGAGTCTATGGCTTTGGGATCTACTCTAGATATTGCCGGGGAATCAGGCTCGCGAACAATGCCGTTGACCGGGCAGGCTACAAAGGCATTTATTTTGAAGACTGTCAGGGTGCCGTGATTGCGCATAATTCGGTAAACGATGTCGGCTACCATGGTATTCACCTGTACAATTCAAGCAGTGTAGAATTTATTGATAATACGGTCAGGAATGTGACATTTACTTATGATAGGTTTACATCTGCAAATTCCCCTCTCGTCAGTTCCTCCCTTGTAAGCGATAGTCAGAAATCAGGATTTGGAATCTTTTTTGATGAGATACGGGACTTCAGACTCGAAGGCAACTACGTTGAAGACTCTTCTCAGGTCGTGGGCATTTGTCTCTATGAACCGGTGAATGCCACCCTTAAAAGCAACACTCTCGAAAACTGTAAGATTGGACTTGCAGTCCTCGATGGCTACAACTGCAGTGTAAGTGATTGTTCCGTAACTAATTGTAGTTCCGGAGGAATCCTGATTCAAAATTACCAGGCAGGCGAGGGAGCCGAATATACGGTAACAGGCTGTACTGTAGATGGAAGTGCCTTCGGGCTTCTGGTAACGGGAAAAAGCATCCTTGCCGATAATACTTTAACCGGCAATTCTTACGGCCTGGTGATCTATGATATGAATAACAGCCTGATCTACGGCAACACAATTGTTGAAAATAGCCTTGCAGGACTTGCTATAGATCTGGATCAGACGGAAATTTTCTCACGCATCGGACTTGAAGGGAGCATGGAAAAACCCGAGAGTGGAAATAACACCATCTACAACAACTACTTAAGCAACGTAAACAACACCCTCATCTACAGCGAGGCTAACAACAGCTGGAACACCAGCAAAACTTCAGGGGAAAGTATAGTTGGAGGCCCTTATCTCGGAGGTAACTACTGGGCAAACCCCAGCGGGACAGGCTTTTCCGAAAACTGCACGGACTCTGACAAAGACGGAATTGCCGATTCTTCCTATGAATTTGTAAACGGAACCTTTGACTATCTGCCCCTTACGGAAATTCCCTCCACGACAACAAAGCACAGAAGCTCTGCCAATTACATTCCCTCAAGTGGAAACAGTACCGGAGTCTCAGGTATTGACAGTGCCCAGAAAAGGGTTGTTGCGGGGTCCAAAACCAGCTTTAGCTTCAATAATCCTGTTTCCGGAATAATGGGGCTCAGTTTCACATCCCAGCTGTATTCCGGAAATGTTATTGTTAGGATTGAACTGCTTGAAGCCGATAGGTACGAAAAAACTCCCGAAAGCGCAATCTATCAGATGATGAATATCCTGGTAGGAAACGAACGGTTCGAAAGTGAAAACAATATTAATGCAGCATCCGTTAACTTCAGGGTCTCAAAGAGCTGGGTCGAAGAAAACAATATCGATGTCTCAACCATAACGATAAACAGGTTCAATGAAGACGAATGGAATGCTCTTCCGACAGAAATGACTTCTGAAGACGAAGAATACTACTATTTCACGGCAGAAACCCCGGGTTTATCCCGCTATGCTATTACAGGAGAAGAGCTCGGGACTGTGGTGATCACTCCGACTGAAGAAGAAGAACCCGTGACAATTACCGGTGAGGAGCAAACAACTGACAGAGATAAGAAAGCACCAGGATTTGAAAGTGCCTTTGTGATTTTTGGGATCCTTGCTTCAGAATTTCTTGCAAAGAAGAGAATCATGAAATAAGCACTCTGAAACATAACGAGATTAACAATTTGGAAAAGCAGGGAAGCACTTTACATTCCCTTCTTTTTTTCATTAATTTACGTACACTTTTTTCACTTTTTAACTGCTTTGTTTAGTAGTTGTCTTTTTTATCCAGGCAAGCCATTTTTTGGTCGTTTAAAATTTTTTAGTCGTTTTAGTGTATTAAAGATAAGAAATTTTTAAATTTTGAACCCCTACCCATATGACAGTTTTTTAAGTTTGATCAGCCTTACACATTCATGCTCATATATTAGCAAACAGGAGTTTGTATACTTAATTTATTTATGCAATAAATGCAGATGTAATGTGGAATCTTTAAGAATTTAGTACATGTTTTACCTGAAATAGAATTAAACTTAGGTTTCAAAAGAAATAATTCATGTGAGAGGTGACATTAATAAATGAACATATTTGCTAAAAAATGTTATTTGCGATTATTTACGATTACTATTTTTATAGCTCTTGTTTTGAATGGAATAATAGCCATCGGATCGGCAGCTCCCACGCTAATATATCCATCTGCTGATGAATATGTAACCCTGGATGCCAGCAACTCATTAACTTTTAATTGGACACAAGTTGATGGTGCCACAAATTACCATCTTGAAGTGTCCAGGTATCCTGACTTCCATACATTAACGAGGGATAGGACAACCACGAATACTTACTATTATGTGGCTGTAGAACAGAATGCTACATATTATTGGAGAGTGAGTGCATACGTGAACGGGGATTGGGAAAACCCCAGTAACTACGGCGTATTCTACACATTTGAGGAACCAGAACCGCCAGCTCCCACGCTAATATATCCATCTGCTGATGAATATGTAACCCTGGATGCCAGCAACTCATTAACTTTTAATTGGACACAAGTTGATGGTGCCACAAATTACCATCTTGAAGTGTCCAGGTATCCTGACTTCCATACATTAACGAGGGATAGGACAACCACGAATACTTACTATTATGTGGCTGTAGAACAGAATGCCACCTATTATTGGAGAGTGAGTGCATACGTGAACGGGGACTGGGAAAACCCCAGTAACTACGGCGTATTCTACACTTTTGAGGAACCAGAACCGCCAGCTTCCACGTTAATATATCCATCTGCTGATGAATATGTAACCCTGGATGCCAGCAACTCATTAACTTTTAATTGGACACAAGTTGATGGTGCCACAAATTACCATCTTGAAGTGTCCAGGTATCCTGACTTCCATACATTAACGAGGGATAGGACAACCACGAATACTTACTATTATGTGGCTGTAGAACAGAATGCCACCTATTATTGGAGAGTGAGTGCATACGTGAACGGGGACTGGGAAAACCCCAGTAATTACAGCGTATTCTACACATTTGAGGAACCAGGGACAGGAAACTTAACTTATTTGACAATTGGACCGTCCGGATGTAACTATACAGTTGACGGTGATGATGATCAGGTGCAGATAAATCAAGCACTCGCTGCAGTAGATGCACTGGGCGGTGGAGTAGTCGAACTCGTAGGTCCTTTTACTTATGATATTACGGGAACTATTCTCATTGGAGATGATACTACACTGATTAGTACGACGGGCGCAGTCATTAGGTTGAATGATGATTGCATGTGGAACTCCATGGTGCCTGTGATTGGTCAGTTGGATAGTACTTATACGGCAACCCATGACGTAGAGATCTGTGGCCTGGAATTCGATTGTAATGAAGCAAACCTTACACACCTTGGAACTTACGACAGCAATAACCTAGAAAGAAAATGGGGTAAGGGTTTCTACAATACAATCTATATCAGAGGAGGGACTTCAGAAGCAAACTTTGCATACAACATCTCAATCCATGATAACCACTTCTATGATGGCATGGGAGATTCGGCAAGAATTTTCAATGCAAAAAACTTCACATACTATGCAAACGAAGCGGAGAATATGCAGCATGCTACCGTCTACTGTGCTCAGGTCTTAGGAGCAGACATCTATGATAATGAGATCGAGCATATTACCAATGCAGGTATAAGGTTCGACAACTCAGAAGATGCAATCATCCACGACAACATCCTAAGAGACTACACAGGCACAACCAGTGCACCCAAGTATGGTAGTGAAGGTATTCAGATCGGTAATCAGGATGCCATCAGCCGACTGACCAACAATATCACCATCTACGACAACGATATCCAAGGCGGACTTGATGCTATCCAGCTGATGGATGCATTAGGCACAGCTGGAACAACTGCCCAGACAGTCCTCATCTACAACAACACAATCCACAATAGTGGGATATGTACCTGGGCAAAGTACAATGGTGCTATCTCAGTCTGGAATTGGGGCAATGGATTAACCATCTACCACAACCAGATCAACGACTCCTACGGAGCAGGTATCCTGGTCTACAACGCTTACTCAGGTTGTACAATGGACGTGTACGAGAACAACATAGTAGGCGTCTACGACACACTTGCTACCAACCCAACATACCAGTTAGGTGTTACCGGGTATGGTATTCTCAACTACATAGGATCTGCCTACATGGATGTAAATGCCACCAGTAACTACATAACAGGATGTAGCACAGGAGCATACTACGGAGTGACTCCAACTTCCACGGCATCCGAACCTAATGTCTGGTAAGAGGAAGAATGAAGGTACTGATAAGGCATACTTCACCTTTGATGTTACCTCAGGAGCGGCACCTTTAACAGTCAACTTTACAGATGCGTCAACTAATTCCACTGTCTATGAGTGGACTATAGTGAGAGAAGGTGCCGACTTTACAGGAGTCTCCTATGAACAGAACCCCACCTATAGATTCGGTGAATCAGGTAACTATACAGTCACACTTGATACAGACACCGACTCTTATAATATAACTATAACAGTAACCGGGCCATAAGAAGAAAAGTTCAATGTATTATCATCGAGGATGATGAGCTGGTTATCCGTATAGGCGGATTTACTTTATCTGAACTTTCGATCCTTGATGGCTTATTCTGATCATCCCATTCTCGATAGGTTGAATAGGTGATTAAATTTGGGAGCAATAACTTCTTTGCTCTCTTCTCTTTTTTTAAGCTTTTATCTAACAGTTCTAATTCTAGTTTTACCGAAACTATTGTCTAGACAGCAACTGTTGAGTAGGAGCTTACCTGGGAGGCAACTATTGGGCAAACCCCAAAGGGAAAGGCTTTTCCGAAAACCTTACGGATGCCTATAAGGACGGAATTGCAGACTCTTCATATGAAATCAAAAATGGGACCTTTGATTATTTGCCCCTACAATTGTCCCCACTTCCACAACCAAACATAACAGCTCTATCAGCTACTTTCCATCGAGTGTAAGTTCCGAAGTCACAGGTATTGACACTGCCCAGAAAAGGGTTGCTACAGGAAGCCAGGCTACCTTCGGATTCAATAATCCTGTTTTCTGGATACTGGGCCTGATTAATCGGCTATTTACTAAGAATATCCGAAAGCGATCCTTTTGTTTTACGATATCACAGACGTGTTTATTGAAAACTGCTACTTCATACCAGTTTTGTCGCTGGTTCTTTTTCCGTCTTTAGATCTGTTTATATTCTTCATACAACTATTTTATGAAGAGATTCCTATTTGTGGAGTCAGCTAGACTTGATAAATTAACGTATTTTTCTAAGCTTTTATATAATTTAATGTGAAAGTAACATACAGTTGAATCAAATTCACAATTGAATCCCTGTTCAATTAAACCAAATTCCTGAAAAAAGGATGTAAACTTTTGAATTCCCTAACGATTTTTTATTGTGATCCCCCATGAAAGATAAGAACAACCGTTATATTCCGAACCCGAGGGAATTCGCTCAGGAAATTGCAGAGGAGACCCGGATGCTTCGCCATGAAATCACTGGCGGAATAATGAGCATTTATTACCCTCTGGATTTCAGGCGCAACAATTCCCTGAAAAATCTGAGTAACCAGCTCCGTGATTTGCTTGAGAAGAAACTCTGGCTAAAGATTCTCATAGGCATGGGACTCGGCATCTTTCTGGGACTATTTCTCGGACCTTTTGGAGGGTACGTCGATCCCGCTTATGCGGAGGTCATAAGTGAATGGATTGCCATTCCGGGCTATATTTTCCTCGGGCTTCTGAAAATGATTGTGGTCCCTCTCGTTTTTGCCTCCATTATCCTTGGGGTGGCTTCAAGCCAGAGCATGAGCGCCCTAAAAAAGACGGGGGTTTCAACAGCTATTTATTTCGTAATTACAACTGCAATCGCAGCTGCTATCGGGCTTGGAATGGCGCTTTACATCCATCCCGGGCAGTTTATAAGCGGGGACCTTATTGAGAGTGCAGTGGGAAGTGATGTTCAGGTAGATACATCTGCTTTGAATTTCGATACTTCGATTCTGACCCTCCCCGCATCGCTTATCGGGGGGCTTCTCCCTTCGAATCCCCTCGGAGCTCTGGCTAGTGGGGAAATGCTGCAGGTTGTGATCGTTGCAATAATCATAGGTATTGCTCTTGTGTCTCTGAATAAGGAACAGTCAGCTCCGATGATCGGTGTACTCAACTCCGTGCAGGCTGTCTGTATGACTGTGGTCAGATGGAGCATGAGTCTTGCCCCTATCGCAGTTTTCGGGCTTCTCACCAAGTTTACTATCAAACTGGGAATAGAAGCCCTGCTCGGAATGATGGTATATGTGGGCACCGTACTTGCAAGCCTGCTGCTCCTCATGTGCCTGAACCTCCTTATTGTCACCGTTGTTGCAAGGTATAATCCCTTTAAGTTCCTTAAAGCCGTAAGAGATGTTATGCTCCTTGCTTTTTCCACGTCCAGTTCGGCTGCAGTTATGCCCTTTTCTATCAAGACCGCAGAAGAAAAGTTAGGGGTAAAACCTTCGATCTCACAGTTCGTAGTCCCTCTTGGAGCCACGGTAAATATGAACGGGACTGCGCTTTATCAGGGCGTAGCTACGGTCTTTCTGGCTGAAGTCTTCGGGATAGAGCTAGGGCCTTTCCAGCTCCTTGTAGTAATGGTTATGGCTGTTGCAGCATCCATTGGTACACCTTCGATTCCGGGGGTGGGAATTGTTGTCCTTGCCCTGATTCTCAACAGCGTAGGGATTCCTACAAGTGGGATAGCCCTCATAATGGGAGTTGACAGAATACTTGATATGAGCAGGACCGCGGTGAATGTAGCAGGCGACCTTGTGGCATGCAAAGTTATGAATCGTCTGGATGGAGGAAAAAAAGCTGAACAAAAGGCCAGTGAAATAGCTGAGGTAAAAGTTGAGAAAGTCTCGGAAGAAAAAATAGAGGATAAAGCTAGGGCAAATAAAGATATTACAGCATCTGAAAGTTCAAAGGCTTAACTTCTCAAAAAATCCTTTTTTCTAACTTCATCTTAAGCTTTTTCTGCCCTGAATACCCTGGAAAATAATTTCAGGGTTTTTTAACAGGGCTTTAAAGTGGATTTAAAGGCTCTGAGGCTTCAACAGCTTCAGAGGGCCTTAACTCCTCTTTTTTCCACATACATTTCAATTGCTTTTTTAACCCTTTCTTCTTCGAGCTTTCCTGTAGTGGAGGCTGTCTCAAAAAATCTTTTCGGAAGAGTAAGATTTTCGTACCTGAACCCGAATTTTTTCTTTAATTCGTACTTTTTCCTGAAGATGTCCATTCCAAGTTCTTTGAGTTCTTCTTCGGTCCTTTCTATCCCTATACATTTCAGGGCCTGAACCATGTTTTCGTATGTATAGACATTTCTGGCAAAGAGACAGGCAACCATGCAGTTCAGGATGCTGCGGCGGTCTTCTTCATCGATAATGTAGTCAACAATTTTTTCATCCGTTGTCGGCTGGTTGAACGCTTTCTGGTCTGCGGAATAACCTGCGCTATCCAGGTGGGAGTGTCGGGCTCCAACCGAAAGCCCGAGCATGTTTCCAAGCCCTGTGTGGTAGCCGGGAATCTCGAGACCCCCCAGGCGGATAGCAAAATCTTCTCCCCCGTATTTTTTGGAGGCATAATCCACTCCTTTTCCAAGGTCTGCATAAAATTCGTTAGGGGCCTGGACTACAAGCTCTATTGCCCTGAGGTATGTTGCTTTGTCACCCCAGGAAAATTTGAGTCCCAGGGTCTCGTTGGTGGAAATCTTCCCGCGCTGCTGCATCTCCGTAACCCAGGCAAGTATGACTCCCATGCTGATTATATCCACCCCGGTTTTTTCACAGGCATCGATCAACTCGAGCACGGCCTCGGGGTCAGTAACGCCAAGATTAGAACCAAGAGCGTAGATTAATTCAAAGTCGTAGGAAATGTTGAGGGTTTCATATTCGTGAGCTTGTGAGAACTGACGCTTCAACATGGCTACATGGACGCAGCCTATGGGACATCCGGCGCACGAAACCCTGCGGATCAGGTACTTTTCTGCAAAGTTCTCTCCCGAGATGCCTTCTACCCCTTCGATTGAGGTTGCCTGCAGGTTTCGTGTTGGGAGTCCTTTGAGTTCGTTTAAGACCAGGATATTTTCGCTTGTGCCAAGGTTATGGTATTTTTCCATCAGCCCGGTTTTTACAATCGTTTCGTAAAGGTTTCCGTACATTTTTTTGTATGCATTGTGGTCTGGGCTTTTAAGTTCCTGGTGTCCTGCAACAAGAAGAGCCTTGAGTTTCTTTGCCCCGAAAACTGTCCCGAGCCCCAGGCGCCCGAAGTGCCTGTAGGTATCCACGTTTACACTTGCATACGTGACTCCTTTCTCCCCTGCAGGCCCGATCCTGATAATGCTGCGCCTTCCTGCACCGGGCTCTACCCTGCGGAGGATCTGCCCCACATCAATTGCAGAAGAGAGGCTCCATATGGAAGATGCGTCCCTAAATGCAACCTTGTCATCGTGTACCGTCACATACACAGGATACCTGGAAGAACCTTTGATAACAATTGTTTCAAATCCTGCATAACGCAGGGACATTGCAAGGTGCCCTCCCGCATAAGACTCTCCTAGTTCTCCGTTAAGGGGAGAACGGAACAGTGCAACTGTTTTGGTACAGGTGGGATACACGCCTGAGAGGGGACCGGTGCTGAGGATTACCGGCATTTCGGGGTCAAGAGGTTCTGTACCTTCTTTATATTCTTCGAGCATGAGGTTTGTGGCAACTCCTATGCCTCCGAGGTATTTTTCATAGAGGTCCGGTCTTTCCTCAATGTGATAAGTCTGATTGGTCAGGTCGATGTATAGTACGTTTTTAAGACCCGGAATAGCGTACTGTTCTGTTGTCATTTTTTCACCTCGGGCTCTTTTTTCCCGTAAAGCTCCTTATGGGAAGCTGTAGGGCTTTCAGGACTCGTATCTTCAACCGGGCTCGTATCCGTGACTTTCAACTCTCCGCTATCTTCGACCTCGATCATTTCAAGGACATCATGCGGGCAAAACTTTGTGCAGACTCCGCAGTGCTTGCAAATGACTGCTTTTTTTTCCGCATCCAGATGAATTGCCCCGACTATGCAGGCTTCGATACAGTTTCCGCATCCGTCACAGATTTCCTTGTTAAGAGTAACGCCTCCCCCTTTCCTTTTGGTCAACGCACCAAGAGGGCAGGCTCTCATGCACGGAGGGTCAACACAGGCGTGACAGACAATCATAGAATACGCAGTTTCGATTCCGCCACGAGTCTGGATGTTAATTCTGCTGTTTTTCAAAGATATGGTATCGTACCAGGTCCTTGCACAGGCCATCATACAGGAATAGCAGCCTATGCAGCGGGCCGGGTTTGCAACCTTTAGCCTTTTTGCCATTGTGCTCCCACTCTGGATTCCCTTTTATGAAAACTAGGTTTCCTCGGTTTATATAATATAGCATTGAAATGAAGCATCGACCAGACCCCGGATTTATCGGGAATCTAAAAAACAGCAAGGGTTTCCTGTCCAGAATAGCTGCTTTGAAAAAACTTCTTATTTGAATGTAAATAGAAAAGTCTTTATTGTCTGCTAACCTAAGTAGGATAGTGGATTCCGGTTTGTTGAATCGTCGAACAAATAGTTATCGGAGATATTTGGTCTGGATGATTCGCATGCAACAAGATGAAATGATACAGCACAACAAAATGATGCAGCAAAACAAATTAATAATCGGTACGTTTGGCGTACTTTTTATTTTGTTAACGCTGATCAGTTTGTATTGGATCTGACGGTACTGGATCAACCTTAATTCCCTCGTGGCAAAGGGATTGGAGTCCATCAGGAAGCGAGAATCAATTCTTGAAGAAAAAGCTTTCTTCAAGGCACACCTGATATTGTTTCCCGTAAAGTTCAGATCCAAAAAATCTTTGCAGAAATGGAACCTGTGTTTTCTTTTGGTTCCGACCAATGCCTGAAGTTCATCCTGGTCCTCAGGGAGTCCAAGGTGCCCTTGGTTTTTCCTGAAAGGCTTACAGGTTGATAATCGTTCCAGCTTATGGCCGGCCCGGCAGAGGACGTTGTAGAAAAATGGCCCTGGCCAAAAAAAGCGGAATATGACTCACATACACTTTATGCCAGGTCCGGAAGAGAAACCCCGGGAAGAAGACGTTGTGGTAAAAGGGGTTTGAAAGGCCTGGAGAAAGGTGAAAGACAGGAAGTGCAGGGTGTGTGAACCTGCAAAAGAGTAATCGTTGAGAGGCCCTGGACGACGAGGGGAACTAGAAGGGAAACTTATTTTCCTCGGTTTCAGGGTTACTTTTTTTCGAACAAATTATTTCCGGAGTTATCTTTATTTCAAAAGGAATTCACTTTTTTTCGACTGGTAAATTTCAGGATCTCTTTTTTTGTACATTATTTTTCCATAGAAACTGGTTAAGGCTTTCAACACTGGAAATAACAGCTTACTCTACTCCTTCACTGGTTTTGACTGTACAAATTAATTTTGTGGCAAATTAAAATGGAAAGCTATTTATCCTGATTTAACATAAATAATACTGAAGATTCTTATTTTTATAATTACAAATTCACTATCGGAGATTTTTAAAAATCTCTATATGGAAGGTCTCCCATGCAGCAGAACAATGTGATAGTTTGCACGTATACCCTGATGTTTTTGTTAGTTGTGGCTATCGCCATGCTGTTGGTATAAAACTAACTCCCATGGTGTTTTAACGACAGTTTCCGGCATGTCCTGAAATCGACAACGAGAAAAGAGTTGGCCTGATATTTTTTGGGGCCTGTTCCTGAAGGTACTTTATTTCTCAATTGACTTCTTTATTTTTTGCATTCACTTTTGGTTGAGGACATACTTCAGTAAGTAATTGTTTTTTCAAGGTTGTCCAGCAGCCTGAACATTAATTGTTCGGATTCTTTAAGAAGATCAGGCCTGTTCAGCATTTCATCTTCTTTCTGGATGTATCTGCCTTCAACGAGTTCATCCCTGCAGTTTTCAATTACGTTTCCGATTGTCTCGTTACTCATTTCCAGATGAAACTGCAGCCCTACTACTCTGTTTTCATAAGTGAACCCCTGGTTTTTGCAGGCTTCGCTTTCAAAGAGCTTCTTTGCCCCTCCCGGCAGGCTGAAGGTGTCCCCATGCCAGTGAAACGCAAGGAATTTTTCAGGGATACCTTCGAGGAGCGGGATTTCGGCTTTTTCGGTCCTTTCCGCAAATACCGGGAACCACCCTATCTCTTTAGAGTCATTCTTAAATACTTCCGCCTTCAGGATATCAGCCAGCAGCTGGGCTCCAAGGCAAATCCCAAGTACTGCTTTTCTTCCTGCAATGGCTTTTTCGAGAAAGGCTTTTTCTTCCCTCAGCCAGGGATATTTTTCATACTCATAAATATTCATGGGCCCTCCCATGACTATGAGGAGGTCGAAAGTATCGATTTCCGGGAAGCTTTCGTTTTCGTATAAGTGGGTAGTTGACAGGAAATGATTTTTCCGTTCTATCCATTCGGTAATGGTCCCGGGAGTTTCAAAATTTACGTGCCGGATGCAGTGGATTTTCACGTTGAATTCCTTCTGTTTGATATGTTGTTTACTAAAAATTAGTCAAGTAAGGAAATATATAATAATTTGTAAGCTTGTTCTGACCTGAAATAAATTTTAGAAGTTTACATCCAAAGCCAAGAAGTTCAAACCCAAGATAGAATACTTAATTTTTCATAATATTTTCGCAGTCGTCTTTCATTTTTCTTTTTGCCTTTACCGATCAAAAAGCTCGGATAGATTCTTTAATATCCTTATGCACGGATATTGTGAAAACTCTTTTACTTCTGTTGTTCCCGTGGTAACTGCCACAAAATCAACATTTGCTGCCAATGCTGTTTTGGCATCTACCAGACTATCTCCGATATACAGCACGTTATTTTGCCGCGAGTTAAGGCTGTCAATTGCAAGTAGAAGGCCTTCAGGAGATGGTTTTGGTGCTTTAACATCCTCTCCCCCAACAATAATGTCTACAAGGTCTGAAATGCCGTAAGTATTTAAGGTCTCCATGATCCTGTAGTGGTATTTTGTAGTTACGATCCCCGTATTGAGTCCATCACGTTTTAACTGCCTCAGTGTGCTAATCGTGTCGTCAAAAAGCACGGTATTTTTCGACATGACTTCATCGGCTTTTTCCTTAAATAATATTTTAAAACGATTTCTAAGGGCTTTATCCTCATTCGCCGTCAGCTGTACGAACGCCTCATCCAGTGATAAACCCACAGTCCTTTTTATGCTTTCAATGTCATAGCTAGCAAGGTCCAGCTCACTAAAAGCGTGGTTAAAACTCGATACAATACCATCCGTTGCGTCGGCAAGTGTATAGTCAAAATCAAAAATTACGGTGTTATATTTCATTTCTTACACTCGGGGTTCTTCGGTACTGAAACAGCATATTTTACAGCATATTTTCTTCCAGAAATTAAGATTTTAATGACCTTTATCAAGCAGGCTATTAGTTATAAATACTATTTTTCCTCTATACTACCTGCAGAAGGAGAGACATGAAGACAACTCCTGTTGAGCATGATGTTGATCATAAATTACATATAAAAATAATTCCACATATATCCAATGTTTTAAGTACTTCATTACGTTTTAGAACATAATTTTTGTTAAGATATTCCTAACACATATGAAATCCTATCTGTTATGAGTCGAGATTATACGGTACATGAACTTCCTTAACTGAAAACTTGATTCACTGGAAAAAATAGAGGTAGTTTAGGGAATGAAAAAGTATGATGTAATTATTGTCGGGGCTGGAGTAAGCGGGCTTCTGGCTGCGCTGACTCTTTCCAAACATGGGAAGAAGGTCCTTGTTCTTGAGAAAGAACGGCATCTTGGGGGAAACTGCAACAGCTATATGGTAGATGGATATCAGGTGGATACAGGAGCACATGCAATAACCCATCTGATTGAAGGTCCACTTCCAAGGCTGATGGATAACTACTTTGATTTTTTGCCTGTATTTGAGGACTACGGGCACTACTATGTCAGGACTGAAAATTCTTTTACCAAAGTCCCTTCGAACCTGAAGGATTTCGTGACCTTTGACGCGCTTCCGAGAAAGGACAGGCTTATTCTGTCCCAGACCCTTACGAAAGCCCTTACACTTTCCTCTTTCGGAATAGATCTTTCGGACCAGTCTGTGTATGATTTCCTCCCGAAAAACCTGTGTAAAGACACCTATGATTTCGTGGACACGATCTCAGGTTTCCTTTCGGGAAAGTCGATGAAAGAGACCTCTGCCCAGCGTATTCTTTCTGGCAGCAGCTTTGTCAGGGATAGCATTACACAGGAGCAGTTTGATGCCATGATCGGAAAGCTGGAGGCAAAAAAGCGGCAGTCAACCGAGTCAATCCTCGCTTCAGTGCTCCAGTACCATCTCCATGCTTCTCTTCAGTCCCGAATGGACAGAGTTGCCCAGCCCTTTGCCTCGCTTGAAAGACTTGCTACAAACAAGGTAAACTATTCCCAGGGCTATCCGAGAAAAGGGTTGAAGGCTCTGTTGAATGCCATCCTTTATTCCCTTCCTGACACGGTAGAAATAAAATCTGAGTGCGAAGTAAAAAGTATCCTGGTACAGGATGGAAAGATCTCGGGCGTGGAGGCTGACGAAATATATCCGGCGGATCTTGTTATCCATACAGGTTTTGCAACCGATCTTCCAAGGCTTGTAAAGGACCTGCCATCGGATTATAAAGAAGAGCTTAAAGGAATCGTGCATACAAAAAGTCTGACAATCTGGCTTGGCCTGAAAGAAGAACTCCCTGAATTCAACTATACGGGCTCGGAAATCTGGTTTAAAGACTTTGCCTACTGGGCAATGCCCATAAGCAATTATGACCCGTCCCTTGCCCCAAAGGATAAACAGCTGGTAGGTTTTTCCTTTGTGATAGATGATGATCAGACCGAAGAGCACGAACTCAAAAAAGCCTATGACACCATTTTCCGTGCCCTTCCAAATATAGAAAAATACATCGATATGCAGCACGAGCAGATTATGGTGCCCGAAAAAGCCGCCGTCACAATTAACGGCAAATTCGCGGATATCCGGACTCCGATCAAAAACCTCTACATCGCAGGCACGGATACGGACAAACGCAGCATGGGGATTACCAGGGCATCTTACTCGATAATTGAGCTATTAAAGATTCTCAATGAAGATGGAAATCTCCATTAAGCACCAGATTCAAATTAAAAATCGAAATTCCCCTATTTACTTCCTTTTTTCTTTTTTTCATGTCCTTTAGGTCCTTTACTCTCTTTTCATTTCTTTATTCATCCATTCTGATTTCAGCAAAACTTATACAGGCAGCCAGCCTAATGATAAAATAGAACGAAAAGAAGTTCCGAATCATGAGCTGACCCGGAATACATTTAATCTTATAATTCCGGTTTCTGGTGGTTGATAAAATGTCTTCTGAAAAAGTGCCTGAAAAAGGTTCGAATCCTGATTTTGAACCTCCCTGGTTTTATGCAGCTGATGAAAGCAGCCTGAAAGAAGGAAAGCTTCTGCATGTTGAACCCGGGGGAAGAAATGTCTTACTCCTTAAGACCGAAGGAGAGATCCATGCTTTTACAAACGTCTGCCCTCATGCAAGGTGCCCTATGGATAGGGGAAGACTGGAAGAATTTACGCTATCATGCCTCTGTCATGGCAGGAGGTTTGATGTAAGGACAGGGGAGTGCCTCAATGATTCACTGCAGTTAAAACGGTATGATTGGAAACTTGAGAGCGGAAAGATTGGGGTGAAAATCGAATAAAAGCGGAACATGGCTGAGAGCGAAAAACAAATACTGATCTTGACAGGGGTCTTTGTCTCGAAAACATGAATCGAGAATCTGTTAATACAGGATTTGTCAGTTAAAAAATCATATCTGCGGGTTAAAAACTACATTAGTAACAGGAGGAGACAGGATTAACGGAAATTCAGATATTAAAGGAATTTTGAGCCTTTTTTTCGGACTGATCAGTGTATTTCTTGCTCTTTCTTTCTGGTTCGGGATTGGTAGCCTGTTCTTTACGTCCTTTGCAATACCTTTCGCCCTTGCAGGTATTGTCCTTGCCAGGTCCCGTCTCAAAAAAAGTCCAGACTCAACAGCAAAAGCAGGGTTGACAGCAAGTGTGTTTGGTTTTCTGTTGAATCTGGCATCATTCGTTCTGTTTCTTGTCTTTTTCAGATAAGCCCTGCTCTCATATTTTTTACTTTGAATTGAAATTGCTTTCTACTGAAGGCTTTTTATTTTTCTATTGAATATTATTTTTCAAAAGGATTTATTCGGATTTCATTTAAAGTTCTACCAAATATTATTTATATTTAAACCTTTTTTTTAAATTTTTCTTTAAAAAATTATATATATTAGTATTATTTGAGAGAAAGTTATTTATAAGTTAAATAGGTAAGAAGATTCCGTCAACCGGCAAACAGGGCAGGTTTCCTGTACCGGACGAAAGTCATAAAACAGAAAGAAGTGATGATGGGATGAAAAATACCGAAATTTTTGAAAAACTAACCAACGCGATCGTAACTCAAAACATCGCAGGCTGTGTACAGTTAACCCAGGAAGCTCTGGATGCAGGAATTCCGCCTATTGACATTATCACAAAGGGTCTCTCCCCTGGTATGAAGATCATCGGAGATAAGTTCGAAGCCGCAGAGATCTTTCTGCCTCAGATCATGATGTCTGCAAAAGCCATGAGCAGTGCAATGGAAATACTTACTCCAGAACTTGAAAAGAACAAAGTAGAAGGAGAAGAAACCGGACTTGCAATCACCTTCGTTGCAGAAGGAGATATCCACGACATCGGACACCGCCTTGTTACCACCATGTTAGGGGCAAACGGGTTTGAGATCCTTGACCTCGGAACCGACGTCCTCAACGAAAACGTTGTGGAAGAGGCTGAAAAGCACAAAGGGCAAAAGGTTATCCTTGTTGGCTCGGCCCTTATGACAACCTCAATGCTCGGCCAGAAAGACCTCATGGACAGGCTCAGGGAAGAAAACCTCAGGGACAGCGTAAAGTGCATGTTCGGAGGAGCTCCCGTATCCGGTAAATGGATCGAGGAGATAGGGGCGGACGCCACAGCAGAAAACGCTGCCGAAGCTGCAAAAGTTGCACTTAACATAATGAAATAATCCTGGGAGGCAAAAGCACATGACATTCAGAAAATCATTTGACTGCTATGACTTCTACGACAGGGCAAAAGTAGGAGAAAAGTGCACCCAGGACGACTGGGACCTTATGAAAATCCCCATGAAGGCAATGGAGCTCAAGCAGAAGTACGGGCTTGACTTCAAGGGAGAATTCGTCCCCACTGACAGGGACATGATGGAAAAGCTCTTCCAGGCAGGATTCGAGATGCTCCTCGAGTGCGGTATCTACTGTACCGATACCCACAGGATAGTGAAATACACAGAAGATGAGATATGGGACGCAATCAACAATGTCCAGAAGGAGTTCACCCTCGGAACCGGCAGAGACGCAGTAAACGTAAAGAAGAGAAGCGTAGGGGACAAGAGAAAGCCAATTGTACAGGGCGGACCTACAGGCTCTCCGATTTCCGAAGAGGTTTTCATGCCAGTCCACCTGAGCTACGCCCTTGAAAAGGAAGTAGACACAATCGTCAACGGTGTGATGACCTCAGTCCGCGGGAAACCTCCGGTCCCAAAAAGCCCGTATGAGGTCCTTGCAGCAAAGACAGAAACCAGACTTATTAAACAGGCATGTGCAATGGCTGGAAGGCCTGGCATGGCTGTCTAGGGCCCAGAGACCTCCCTGTCCGCTCAGGGGAACATTTCCGCCGACTGCGCTGGCGGGATGCAGAGCACGGACAGCCATGAGGTCTCGCAACTCAACGAACTTAAAATCGACCTGGACGCAATAGCCGTTATTGCCCACTACAATGCAAACAGCGACATAATTATGGACGAACAGATGCCGATCTTCGGAGGATACGCAGGCGGTATCGAAGAAACCACAATTGTCGACGTTGCAACCCACATCAACGCCTTTGTCATGAGCAATGCAAGCTGGCACCTGGACGGGCCGGTCCACATCCGATGGGGTTCAACCAACACCAGGGAAACCCTCGCAATCGCAGGATGGGCATGCGCAACCATCTCCGAATTTACGGATATGCTCTCAGGAAACCAGTACTACCCATGTGCAGGGCCCTGTACCGAGATGTGCCTCCTCGAGGCTTCAGCCCAGTCCATTACTGACACAGCATCAGGAAGAGAAATTCTCTCGGGTGTTGCATCCGCAAAGGGTGTCGTAACTGACAAGACCACGGGCATGGAAGCCAGAATGATGGGAGAAGTAGCAAGGGCAACTGCAGGTGTGGAAATCTCAGAGGTAAACAAAATCCTCGACAAGCTTGTTGCACTCTACGAGAAGAACTATGCAAGCGCTCCGGCTGGAAAGACTTTCCAGGAGTGCTACGACGTAAAGACAGTGACCCCGACTGAAGAGTACGTGCAGGTCTATGACGGAGCAAGGAAGAAGCTAGAAGAACTGGGACTTGTATTCTAACCCGAAAGTTGAGGAATTTATATTTAAACAATCCGGGTCCGGGAGTTCTATTCCCGGATCTTTTTTGTGGCTCAGTCGGCTCAATCAACTCAGTCAAATTTTCAGTCTCGGGGTCAAGAGCTTAAGTCTTTATGGGCTCTTAGAACCCTGTATACAATAATACATGTTTTCTAACCCCAAGCTGCTTGCTACCGGACAGGTAGGGCATAAGCATCCATTTTCTTCGCTTATACAGCTGCTTTTTTCTATTGTTTCAAAGCAAAATCCGCCCTTTTCCCCACATTCAACCCAGGAAGGACATTCAGGGCAGAGACACATTAATGTGACCATTTGTTCCTGTTCAGCAATTGATGGAATATGCGGCTCTTTATCCATATTGATTCCCCTTCTTCAGGAAGCTCCTAAAACTTGCCCAGGGTAAGTTTTAGGAGCTTCGAATCAATCCGGTAATATGTCTTCTGTTTCTAAAATACCTATCCTGAGTATCACATTGTATTCCGTAAGACAAAACAGGATAAAGTAAATTGCCCTGGATCAGCTGAGGATTGACAAAAAAGAAATTAGTTGGTTTAAAAATACCCGCTTTATAAACAACCATGTATAAGCTCAAGATTTAAGAGAAAAGATGAGAGGGTAGTTGCTCACGAGCCACGTTAGAAACGGACAGGAAGAAGGGATGAAACCTATCCTTCTAGAGTAATCGTTTCGATTCTCGTGTGTGTGTGAAATGAGGCTTTGATGATCTCGCAAGCAACCGGTATCTTACTACCGTACAATTCTATTTATAATTTTTGGTATTCAGCTAGCTTTTCCAGTGAGGGTTATCCGAAATAGATTCAGGATTTGTTTGAATATTTTCTTATTTCTAAAGAAAATATGGAGAATTCTTCAGATCACTTTTCTTATCTTTTTCATAATAAAGCTAATATCCTCACATATCCATACTTACTTAAGAGAGAATCTGGGGGCATGCAGGATTCTACCTCTTGATGAAGATGAGGCTTTAGTGATAGGGCTGGCTTCAGTCGAGGGAAAAGACGAAGCCGGTGTATTAGAAGTGCTTTACTACCTGTCAGAGCTTGCGGAAAAATATGCAAGAGATGGGCTGGAAAGTGATACGAAGAGATTAATCGAACGTATAAAAGAGATAGGAATAGCGTCAGCGTTTGCTGGATTGGAACTGGTTGTTACAAATGCCCTCCTTCTTTACTCCCCTGTTGCAAAAGAAGCTTGTAGGCGGGGGTTGGAAAATGCCGTTGTCAGTATTGCTCTCGCCATCGGGGAAATTGGAAAGGCAGCAGGAGGACAGAAAATGGAGGTTCCTGTAAAGATTGCAGCTTCCTGCCTTGGAGAGATGGGCAATACTGCAGCCTTTATAAGAACAAGGAAAGAAACGATAGCAGTTATTTTCGCTCTGGGGGAAATTGGAAAAAGCGTAATGAATCAAAGCCTGGGGGACGCCGCAAACCGCACGGTGACTTTACTTGGGGAAACGGGAAAAGTTTCGGTAAGCCAGAAATTCGAGGATGCAGCCTTAAACGCCGAACTTCTATTACAGGAAATAGGGACGGAGGCAATTGAAAAGGACCTGAAAGAAACTGCTGACTCAAGTGTGCGTTTACTCGGGGACATTGGGAAGAATGCCGACACGCAGGGGCTTGAAAGAGTACTGCTCCAGGCAGCTTATTCTCTTGAAACCATCAAGTTTGATGCACAGGACCGCTATCTTGTGAGTGCATCTCTAATAGCCGAAGTAGCTCTCATGGATTTTGATAATTTAGGTCTCGAAAAACTGGAAGAAAAACTGAACAAAAATTGGAGAGGAAAGAGAAAGTTTCCTTATATTGAGTCGTGAGTTTTTTCGAGCCATTTAAAGGAATTCCAGGCAAAAACTCATGCTAATGCCTGAACTATACAACATCTGCTTCTAATATGGAAGAGACTTGAATGCCGGCGAGACCGTCTAAGATATGGACGTTTTTCCGGGGAGAAGAAAATTGGGGTGTTTAAGTGTCTATTTTAAACGAAACTGGGGCAATAGACCTCGGATTGAGTTCAGTTAAGGAAAATAATGAACTGGGTGTACTGAGATCTATAGATTATTTAACAGAGCAGGGGACAAAATATATAAATCAAGGGCTTGAACTCGATGCAAAAAGGGCTATAATCAGCATAAGAGACATCGGAAATGCAGCTGCTCTCCAAAAAATGGAGCTTGGGGTTTTAATCTCCCTCATTTCGCTTGGGAGGATGGCTGAGGCTGCAAGAGAACAGAAAATGTCCGATACGGGATTCAGTATCATTTACTCTCTCTGTGCGGTCGGGAAGTCTGCTGTCGGACAGGAAATGGAGGCAGCAGTCAGAATCGCAGTTGCTTACCTCGGAGAAATTGCAAGCTCTGCATCCCTGCACAAGATGAAAAGGGAATCGTTAGTATCTTCTCTTGCGATAGGAGTTATAGGAAAAGAAACGTCCCGGCAAAAGAACGCAAAGGTTCCGGAGGATGGAGGACTTCTTTCTCCTGCATCAAGTATATCTCTGCTTCCTCAGGACAAAGATGAGCAGTTCTTCTCTGATGATTTACAGGGTACTCTGGGGTTCCCTACGGAACACAGGGGAGAGATTCATCCTCTCGAGTATCTTCCTGTTTATGCCGAGCAACAGTTTCCAAATGCTGATCTCCGAAATTTCGAAAATGTTATTATAAAAGCTGCTGATGCCCTCGGAACGATAATGCTTGAGCCAAAAGAAAAATTTTTGGTAAGTTATATGCTTGTATCAAAACTTTCTATTGAGACCTTTAATAGCTCAGAGTACATACACGAAGCCGAATCTTTTGAATGAGTAGGAATGTGTAATTTTGGCTGGACAGTTCCAGCTCTTAACTTTAATTTTTTCATTTTTTCGCGAAAGATCAACTTCCTTACAGATTTTGTTTTCCTAAAATGTTCTGCTTTCCGAAAAAATCTGTTTTCTTGAAAAGTTTTGTATTCTTGAAGTTTTGACGACTTTTTTCCATTTGTGAACTACTACTCAGCTAAAGACTGAGTGGCTTCTTGGTTCATTCCCCCTCTGTTGAAGGCAAGTCCCCAAGATATTCCTCACGTTCCGCAGGTGTCAGAATACAATTAGATTCTGATCTATGAGAGCGAATTTTTTGATATTCATAGCGGCATTAATGTCCCTATCATGTTTTTTACTTTTCAGGTTCTTTACTTCTCAGGTTCTTTACTTTTCAGGTTCACCGGTAGTCTCAAACCTCAGGTGTCTCATAAAAAAAGCATCTCCATTACAAAATAGCAACACTAATAATCCCTTAACTTCATAGAATATGCCAGGTAAGATCGTCCTTTACATCAATCGAATCAGTGAAATTGTTTTATGCTGTGTAACGGTCTTAAACGGCATATAAAGGGTAACAATTATTATACGATGCAGAAAAACGAGCCTGAAGCTTGATTACATTATTATAGACTGATAAAGAGGGGCAAAAAGAATGATCACATTAAACGAGGCAGAGGCAGTCGACATAGGTTTATCTTCAGTTGAGGAAAAAAATGAGGATAGAGTTTTCCAGGCCCTGGATTCCCTTACGGGAATTGCAGAAGATTTTCTCTCTGAAAATGAGGAGGCAGATGCTGACAGAGTCATCCTCTCAATTTCTAACATCGCACAGGCAGCTGTAAAGGAAGGAATGGAACTTGTTACTATCAACTCAGTCCTTGCTATCGGAAAACTGGCAAAAATTGCCGCAAAAAAAGGATACGGGGCTGTCCTGAAAAGGACTATTACAGAGACAGGAAAGCTCGGGCGAACGGCAGCCGAAGGTTCGTTTGAAACAGGTTCAAAAGTAACTGCTACAACCATGATGGAAATCTGGAATCTCTCCCCTCCTGATAAGAAAGATCAGGAAGAAATGGTTGCTTTTTCTCTGTTCTTAAGAGACATAGGGGCTACTGCTGCAGTGCAGGGGATGGAAGAAGCTTTGCTTAACGCAATAAACTGCCTTGGAGAGTTAGGAAAAAAGTTAGCTTCGGATAGCCTTGAGACCGAAACTATCAGTACCCTCCTGCTACTTGAGGAAATAGGTACTCTTGCTGCGGAAAAATACTATGATGAAGCCCTGAGTTCAGTAGCTCTCTCAATTGAAGATACAGGCAAGATTTCTTTGAAGAAAAAACTTCTTGAGGCTGCACTCCAGAGCCAGTGGGCACTTGAAACCCTGAAAGTACAGGCTGAAGAAAAAGCCCTGACCAATGCTCCCATTGTCACGGAAATTGCTCTTGAAAGCTTTAAATTCCCGGAACTCACGGAAACCACTGAAAAAACTGAGAAGCTTCAGGAGATAAAGGAGCTGCAAGAAAAGGTTTATTCAAATCTCTAATTCGGAAAAGGTCCCTATATAGGAAATAACCTCTGTAGATACTGCTTTTTTCTTCATTTTTTGAGTCAATTTTCAAACCGATTCTTTTTTTAAACCCGATTTTTCCCCCAATTCCTGTTATTTCAGTCCGGCTTTTGAAGTCAATGAAGAGATATCGGTAAAAGACGAAAAAGTAATAACTTGCGGGTTCATAACTTATAATAACGGCTGTGAAACTGGAGGCTAAACGTGCTTTTAACAGGAGAAATCCTTCTGCTTGAGCCCGGACTTGAAGCTGTCAGGGTTCGAGAAGAGGCTCGGCTTCTCAGGATAATAGATGAGCTGGGTGAGCTTGGTATAAGATTTTTTTCAGGTAGGATCCCGCAAGAGGTAGCAGGCGGGACAATCGAATGCATAAAATCCCTGGGGCTGGCGGCGGCTGAGGAAAATATGACGGCCTGCGTTCTTAACTCTACAGCTTCCCTCGGGCTGATCGGGCTGGAAGCGGCAAGAAACGGAGTTCGCAGAGCAGTGCTGGAAGTTGTTCTTGCTCTTAAAGCTCTGGGAGAAAAAACAGCTGACATGGAAACTCTTTTTTCTCTTCGGCTGATAGCTATTTCCCTTAAAGAAGTAGGAAAAGAGGCTATCAGACAGGGAATGGAAAAGGAAGCTATTACAAGCCAGTTTTGTTTAAAAGAACTCCATAATTTTTGTATGGATTCGGAAAATGAATTTAAAACCTTCAATGAAGATTTTTTTTCTTTAATCAGGGATATCGGAAGGTGCGCTGCAGATGCAGGACTTGAAAAAGCTGCAATAAACGCCGCAACCCTGATGGAAGATTTCTAATTTTTCGAATTTACTCCAAGGGGTTCTGTCGAGATGCTGCAAAACAATTCTTTATTAAGCGTCTCTTCTTCAAATCTCTTCTTTAAATCGTCTCTTTATCTTTTTTCAACTCAAAAATGAATTTCGGAGGATAAAGACCGAAACCGGTCTTTCTTTTCTAATTAATGCATTTCATAACGCTGAACTTCAACATAAAAGTCCGTAAACTCTCTAGAGATTTCCACAAATATAGGAAGACTAATATCGGAGTATTCCTATATAAATAGTTTAATTCCTAAAATCAGCATTTTTTACAGTATTTGACTGCAAAGGGGTTTAAACATGTTCTCATTGAACGAACAAAAAGCTATTGAACTTGGAGAATCTGGAGAAAAGGCAGTAAGGGAGCAAAACGAGTATGATGCGCTCCAATATATTGGATACCTCCAAGAACTCGGAAAAGAACTGTTCAACGGAGATTTTGAGACTGATTTAAAAAGGGTTGCGATTTCACTCAGGAATATCGGCAACAGAGCCGTTCAGAAACAGATGGAAACTGTTGCATCCAGTGCTGTAGAAGTTATCGGTACTCTTGCCGATCCTACCATCGAAAAAGACTTCTCTAACGCTCTCTGGTCCTTCTCAAAAGCCGCGCAGGAAATCGGAAAAGAGGCATCACAGGCGGAGATGCTGGAGTCTTCAGGAAAAGCGGTTAAGGTTCTTGAAATGATTGGAAGAGGTGCCGTTGAAAAAAGAATGGAAGTTGTAACCCTCTGGACAACCATGTCACTGGAAGAAATTGCTTACCTTGCAGGCCAAAAACAACTTGACGATCTGGGCAACACCGCAAAGGATGCAAGGGAAGGAATTATAAAAGCTTCCGAAGAGGCCGGGTTTGTTCCCAGGGAGCAGATCGAAAAATACCCCCAACTCATCTCTCAGACTGTAAGTCAATTCTCAGATTTGCAGAATCTTCAGCCTGCGGGCTATGGAGGCGACCGGCCCAATGAAGAATTCACAGAAGAAGAATTCTTCGAAGAAGAGGCTGAGGAAGAAGAGCCTTAAGCCCGGATTTAAGGAAAATAATATACGTGTGTTTCCGAAGGCAACTGGCTAAGGCAACTAACTGGCAAAACAACTGGTTAATTGATTCGTTGCCTGAATATAAGTGTAAACATTTCCTGGTCAAGGAATAAAAAATCCTGGCTGTTTTAAACAGCCGGCTGCCTTTCATTAAAATTTTTAGAAATTTCAAGGAATTTTTCTATTATTTTTAATCCTTCGGGGGTCAGCACGGATTCCGGATGGAACTGCAAGCCATAGATAGGGTACTTTTTATGTTCAACTGCCATGATGGTTCCGTCTTCTGCTCGTGCAGTTACCTTTATTCCGGGAGCAGGCTCACCTATCTCCAGGGAATGGTAGCGTCCGGCTTCAAACTGTTCTTTAAGCGTTGCAAAGAGTGGAGATTCAGTATGCCGGATTCTGGAACTTTTGCCGTGTACAGGCCCTACCTTGCATCTCCTGACAGGGCCTCCGAAAGCTACATTGATTGCCTGGTGTCCAAGACAGACTCCCAGAAGAGGAGTTTCCCTGCCCATTTCCCGGATGATTTCCAGGCAGTTTCCAATGTCTTTAAGGTCGGACGGGTTCCCGGGCCCGGGGGAAATTACAAGTGCATCAGGCTTTATCTCCCTTAACTCTTCAAGGGTAACCGTGTTGGGAAGAACCAGGGTATCTTTTTCGAAGTATGAAATGTAGTCCACGAGGTTCCATACGAAGGAATCCTTATTGTTTATGAAAACGATTTTCATCTGAAAACACCTCCAGAAGCTTTTGCTCCCTGAGTTGCTCCTCCACTTCTTTTTTCTTCAGAAAGCATTTTCATTAAATTCATTTTTCCTGAATTGTTAATTATTGAATTTTTATCCACGGTTTTCATCCCCGTAATTATCTTCATTTATAGCCGTTCTCGGAATTATTCCCGGATTTCCCACATACTCACTCCGGATTCATTTTTCAACCCGGATTTCTCCGCCGATAGCCGCAAGCATTGCTGCCATTTTCCTGTCAGTTTCCCTGAACTCATATGCGGGATCGGAGTCCGCAACAATTCCTGCCCCTGCCTGCACTGAAACCTTTTTTTCCTGTATAAGCAGGGTCCTGATTACGATCGCAAAATCAGCGTCTCCGTTCCAGCTGTAGTACCCAACCCCGCCGCCGTAGATTCCTCTCGGAACGGCTTCAAGTTCGGAAATAATTTCCATCGCCCGGATTTTCGGAGCCCCTGAAAGTGTTCCTGCCGGAAATACCGCCCTGAAGGCATCGAACTGGTCGCATTCGGGCCTGAGGGTTCCCGAAACCGTGCTTTCGATGTGCTGGACATGGGAATACTTCAGGACCTCCATGAAGCCTGAGACTTTAACCGAGCCGCTTTCCGAAACCATCCGGACATCGTTTCGCCCGAGGTCAACAAGCATTACATGTTCTGCCCTTTCCTTTTCGTCGTTGAGCATATGTGAGGCCAGAGCTTCGTCTTCAGCTTCGGACTTTCCCCTAGGACAGGTGCCTGCGATAGGGTTTATGATAACAGTGCGTTTGTGTACGGTCAGCAGAGTCTCAGGGCTTGCCCCCACGATTGCCAGATCCCCAAACTCGAAGATATACATGTAAGGGCTCGGGTTGATTGCCCTGAGCTGCATGTAAAGCTCAAAAGGAGACTGCTCCATTTTAAACTCGCATTTCCTGGAAAGGACGACCTGGAAAATATCCCCTGCAAAAATATGTTCCTTTGCCTGGAGTACGGACTCCTCAAATCCAGACCTGTCAACGCTGCAGACCTGCACATGTGAACCTGATATTGCAGACTGGCCAGAAACCTCTACACCTGCTGCAATTGCTCCTTCTGCTGCTGCCTTTGCTGGATCATCCGATTGGGCAGCTTTTTTAATTGCGGAGTAAAACCGTTCTGCTTCCGAGAGAGCTTCTTCGTACACCTTTTCCGCATCCGAACCCGGGCTTACGAAGGGGATGAGGACTATGTAGACCTCTTCAGTCAGGTGGTCGAAGACAAAACTCTTCGAAACGAGTAGGTACTGAAGGTCGGGGATGTCGGACTCGAATCCCTTCTCGACCCCCAACCAGCTGTCATATATTGCATCGTATGCCGTATAGCCTATAGCCCCTCCGAGGAATGTCTGTCTCTCAAAACGTCTGGAATTGAGGAGTTCCATCCCGTTTGTCGGAGGAAAAGCCAGACGGAGGGCATCGAAAACATCTTTTCCCTCTGGAATTACAGCCGTAAACTTTTTCGACTCTGCATTTCTATCTGGTTCCTTTTCTGCGGTTTCCGGACCGCAGACTTCCTCCATCTTTGTGCAGACCGCTTCAAAAAAAGGTGAAGCTTCCATATTCAGGAGTTCAAGGGAAATTTTTCGGTCACTTATTTTCAGTACAGCATCAGGGTCGTTTCCAACAAAAGAGTACCTTGCTCTGCTTTCCTGCTTTTCTACAGACTCCAGCAGGTAGGAGTAACCTGTTGTCCCCGAACTCCGCAGGGCTCCGTACAGGTCGAGCGGAGAGAAGGCAGGAGAAAAGCCTTCTACTTTTGCAAAGAGCTGGACAAGGTTAGGCTTTTCGAGCCCGGAGACAAGCTCCAGAAATTCTTCTTTTCCAAGATCAAAGGAAAGCATCGGTGCACCTCACTTCTTCAATAAATTTTCTGATTTTCGCAGCATCTTTTTTTCCCCTATCCTCTACCCCTGAAGCTGTGTCTACAGCATAGGGGGAAACGGCCCTGACAGCTTCCTGCACGTTTTCGGGTTTGAGCCCGCCTGCAAGGATCAGGGGAAGTTCTGTTTCTTCCGCAATTCTCCGGCTCAGGTCCCAGTCATGTACGCAACCTGTACCGCCGGTTTTTCCGGCAATCCCCGAGTCCAGAAGCACACTGTCCACAGCCCCGCTCTCCTCCAGCTCTCGGACTTCCTCAAGCAGTCGTGTTACAATGTTATGGAGTTTGGAAGCCTCCTGCCCGGCAGGCACGGAAAGGGTCTTTATGATTGGGATGTCGGTTTTTTCTCTTACAGCTTCAAGTTCGCTGAGAGGCAGACCTGAGTGGACCTGCACTATGTTCGGCTTTACTTTCTCGATAAGTTCGAGGGCACAGGCAGAAGTTTCAGGCATTATTACCATTACCGAATCAAGGCATTTCGGGACTTTTGAGATAAGGGCAGCCGCAGCGTCCGAATCGAGTTTCCTTGGGCTTTCCACAGGGACTTCCGTGATGAAACCCACGGCATCGGCTCCGTAAAGAGCTGCAAGTTCTATATCTTCCTGACCGCGGATCCCGCAGATTTTTACCCTTGTTTTTGGCCTTGCTTTCATGCCTTTTCCCCGGTAGCCGGGCTTAACACGGATGTATCTGAGGAGGCAAGAAACGCTTCTCCCTTGCTAGAGCCCTCTTTTTTGTCCTGGCTGGAAAGTTCGGCAGTGAAATTTCGAAACTGGTTGAACTTGACCATGACTTTCCCGCTGTCAATTGCGTCTTCAGCAATGGGGATTGCCCGCCGGATTGAGCCCACGATCCCGCTTACGTACAGAGCTGCAGCTGCATTCAGGATAACAATGTCCCTTTTTGGCCCTTTCTGTCCCTTAAAGATGCAGAGAAGGTCACGGGCATTTTCTTTCGGAGTGCCGCCTTTGATATCTTCGGGCTTTGCCCGCAGCATGCCCATGGACTCCGGAGTAATGGTATATGTGGAAACCCTTCCGTCTTTTAATTCCGCAACAAAGGTCTCTCCGGTATTAGAGATTTCATCCATTCCGTCCCCGTGCACCACAAGGGCGTGTTCGGTCCCGAGCTCGGCAAGGGCATAAGCTATCGGCTCACAGAGTTTGTTATCAAAAACGCCCACAACCTGCCCTTTTGCTCCTGCCGGGTTTGTCAGGGGTCCGAGGATATTGAAAACCGTCCTTACTCCGAGCTTTTTCCTTACTCCTGCAACCCGCTTCATTGCAGGGTGGAAAACCGGGGCGAACATGAATCCTATCCCGATCTTTTCAATCGTCTTCCGGACCTGTTCCGGAGTAAGGTCCACTTTGATCCCGAGGGCTTCAAGCACATCCGAACTTCCGGACATTGAGGTTGCAGCCCGGTTTCCGTGCTTGGCCACAGGGACTCCGGCGGCTGCGGTCACGATTGCAGCTGCTGTTGAGACATTGATCGTGTTAAGCCCGTCTCCTCCTGTCCCGCAGGTATCCACGACCCTGAAAGGCGTTCCCGGCTCGATTGTATTTCCGGCTTGCTTCATGCCCCGAACAAAACCTGCGATTTCCTGAGGCTTTTCTCCTTTTGCCCTCAGGGCTAAGAGGAACGCCCCTATTTCTTCGTCTTCAGCTGTGCTGAGAATTTCCCCGATTGCGGCTTCGGCTTCTTCCGAACTCAGATCCGAGCCTTCTTCCAGTTTCCCGATGTATTCTTTCATTTCCTTCATTCGTCTGCCTCCGTCTGAATTTCCTTCAATTTGCTCCGAGTATGCCGGATTTGAGTTCCCTTGCAAGGGCTTCCAGCTTTTCGTTTACGCCATTTCCTTCTTCGATGATCCTGACAAAAGCCGAGCCAACAATTACAGCGTCCGCTCCGGCTTTTCTAACTTCTGCAGCCTGCTTTCCGGTTGAGATCCCGAACCCCACGGCTTTCGGAATATCGGTTTTTACCCTGGCAAGCAGTTCTTTTGTGGAACCTGCAACATCCGCTCTGGCCCCCGTAACCCCGAGCCTTGATACCAGGTAGACGAAGCCCGAACCTCTCTCCAGGATCTTTTGGATTCTTGCATCGGTTGTTGTGGGTGCGACCAGAAAAATCAGGTCAAGCCCGTTCTTTTCACAGCTGCTCTTCAGGTCAGCTGCTTCTTCTACCGGGATATCGGGGATGATGAGTCCGCTTATTCCTGCTTCTGCGGCATGTTCAACGAATGTTTCCACGCCGTACCTGAACACCGGGTTGTAATAGGTCATGCACACAAGCGGGACCTTGACCTCAAGGCTCCTGACAAGCTCAAAGTAGTGCTCAATATCCATTCCCGCTGCAAGTGCTCTCTGTCCTGCTGCCTGGATGGTCGGCCCGTCAGCCACAGGGTCTGAAAACGGGAATCCGAGCTCGATTATATCCGCACCTCCATTTACCAGGGCTTTTACAATCCCGGAGGTTACTTCTGCCGAGGGGTCTCCTGCCATCACATAGCCTATGAGGGCTCCTTCTTTTTTCTGCTTCAACTCGCCGAATTTTTCGGAAATTTTTTGCCTTTTAAGTTCAGCTGCCATTTCAGACCCCCCTTCTCAGGCTCAGGACAGTTTCCAGGTCTTTATCTCCTCTTCCTGAGAGGTTCACTACCACAAACTCTCCGAGTTCTCCTGACTCCGCGGCTTTTTTCAGGTAGGCAAGGGCATGGGAGGATTCAAGGGCCGGAATGATCCCTTCAAGCCGGCTCAGTTCGTTAAACGCATCAAGTGCTTCGTCATCCGTAACATTGCGGGCAGTAACCCTGCCGCTTTCCGAAAGGTAAGCAAGTTCGGGGCCGACCCCTGAATAGTCAAGCCCTGCTGACACGGATTCGGACTCAAGGATCTGCCCGTTTTTGTCCTGCAGGATCTTTGTCCTGGCCCCGTGCAGGATTCCTTCTTCTCCGACACAGAGGGAAGCTGAGTGAAGAGCAGCTTTTTCCGTGCACTTCAGGGCTTTTCCCCCGGCTTCTACGGCAATCAGCTTGACTTCCCTGTTTTCGATAAAGGGATGGAAAGTCCCCATGGCATTACTTCCGCCGCCTGCGCAGGCGATGATAGAATCAGGCAGTCTGCCTTCTTTTTCCATTGCCTGTTCCTTTACTTCCTTCCCGATAACGCTCTGGAAGTCCCTTACGATCATAGGATAGGGATGGGGCCCGACCACCGACCCGATCAGGTAGTGGGTGTTTTCAATGTTGGTAACCCAGTCCCGCATTGCCTCGTTGATTGCGTCCTTAAGGGTTTTTGAGCCTGTCTCCACGGCTTTTACCTCGGTCCCCATGAGTTCCATCCTGTACGCATTCATCTGCTGGCGTTTGATGTCTTTTGCTCCCATGTAGACAACGGTATCAAACCCGAGGTTTGCTCCAACCATGGCTGTTGCAGTCCCGTGCTGTCCTGCCCCGGTTTCGGCAATCAACCTGGTTTTTCCCATGAACTTTGCAAGCAGTGCCTGCCCGAGAGCATTGTTGAGCTTGTGGGCACCCCCGTGAACCAGGTCTTCCCGCTTGAGGTAGACTTTTGTCCCGTATTTCTTGCTCAGGTTCCGGGCAAAGTAAAGGGGCGTTTCCCTTCCTGCAAAATCCCTCATGTAGTAGTCAAGCTCTGCAAGGAATTCTGGGTCGTTTTTGTACTTTTCATACCCGGCATCCAGTTCTTCTAAGGCCGGCATGAGGACTTCGGGTACGTACTGCCCCCCATATTTTCCATACTTTCCTTTTAGCTGAAATTCCGAAACTTTAGTTCCTGTCAATTCGATTACTCCTTGATCCTGATTTTATGAGTCCTGAGTCCTGATTATTTTGAGTCCTGGTTTCGTGAGTCCAGGTGTTGAATTCTGAATTTTTTGATTCCCGATCTCGTTCATCGGGATTTTATGAACAGAATTTAGTTTTGAAATGAAAGCGGATTTTCAACCTCATTTCAGCAGGCTGAAAACTCCGAAAAGTCAAAGAAAAGCAGTTATTCACGCCAGCAAAAACTCTGGACGAATTCTTTAGTTTTCTCAAGAACAGAATCGCTCTCCATAAGTGCAGACCCTATCAGCACTGCGTCAGCCCCTGCTTCCATCACGCGCCTCACATCCGCAGGACTGCTCATCCCGCTCTCGCTCAGGATGATATGGCTGGTCCCGTGGTCCAGGTCGTATTCCCGGATAAGGGGAGCAAGTACTTCCGTAGTCGCCAGGTCGATATTAAGAGTCTCGAAGTTCCGGTTGTTAATCCCTATGAGCTTTGTATCGGTTTCCAGTGCAATTTCGAGCTCTTCTTTGTTGTGGACCTCAACCAGCGGCTCAAAACCCTTTTCAAGAGCAAGGTCAACAAAATTGTCTAGCTCCGGTCCAAGGATGCCTGCAATCAGGAGTATAAGATCGCTTCCCGTTTCCTCAAGCTGTCGCCTGTCAATGATAAAGTCCTTTCTAAGCACTGGCAGGCATACGGTTTTCCTGACCTCTTTCAGGTTTTCGAGTGAACCCCGAAAGACCCCTGGCTCGGTAAGGACTGAAATTGCGACAGCTCCGGCTTCCTCCATCTCCCATGCAAGCTCGGCAGCTGCTGCCGGCGGGATTTCCCTGAAGCTCTTCCCCGGGGATGCCGGCTTGACTTCCGCAATTACAGGCACCCGCCCGTCTGCCCTTACAGCTGCAACAGCTGCAATAAAGTCCCTTTTCTGGAACTGCAGCTGCATTTCTTCCTCATGGATGTCGGTCCCGAAAGCCTGAATCCGGGTCTTTGTTGTGTTGAGAATGTGGAGGATTGAATCGTGCATTAATCATCACTGGTGTATATTTATGTACAATAGTGTCTAATGCCATACTTGATATAAAAAGCTTTTGGATGAGGATAAACTGTTGCCAATCTTATAAAATTAGATGAATTGTATAATAATCTGTTTTATATATGTCCGTGCCCGGAAATAAAATTCAGAAGGAAAAGCCGGTACGCAAAAAATCATGTAAAATTTGTAAGCATGCAAGAATTGAGTTAAAAACAGTTGCCGGAAAAAATGAACCGAAAACTGATGAGGATAGTTGGGGTAAACAAATCTACTTTGTTCATAGATTCATATCTTCAACAAATCCCCGTGAACTCTCAACCATTCTTTCCTTTCTTCATAATCCGGAAGGATTTTCTGCACCTCATTCCAGAAAGCCTTTGAATGGTCTTTATAATTTGTATGGCAGAGTTCGTGGACACATTATCTCTTGTGTGTTCTATTATGTTTCTTACTTCAGCGTATATTGATTCAAAATCTCTGAAGGGTGTTTCATTCATTAAGTCCCAGTTCCTTAAAAATTACGATACTCACTTTTAAAGACCACAAGCATACAATTTTTCCTGTTCATCAAATTTGCCAAGCACTGCTTGGCGAATTTAAAACTCTACAAAGTTAGTTATAATCTTTCGAATTCATCACGCAGTGCGTGACCAATTTAAAAACTCATAAAGTTGGATACCTTTCCTCTTTGATTTGCAATGGTCTCCTACTGTAGAAATAATTAACTTTTTGAGACTTTACATTTAAAAGATAGCTGATATTTGTGTTTTTATTTTCTAGAAGTCGTATGTTCCAGACTCGCTGAAGTGCGAGACAATCGTTGATATATCTCCAATTAAAAAAACCTCTCCGAACCTTAAAAATATAAAAGAATAAGTGGGACCCGAACGCAAAAACCCTTGAAGTATCTCGGGCCCCCTCCGATCCGTTATGTCTCAAACATGGTCGTAAATCGTGACCATCGCCTTTGTTATCCTGTATATATCTTCAAGTATCGGGTTTGTGGCTTCTGGCTGTCCGGGAGTTGAATTTGCAGAGTCAAGCATGTCCTGCGGCTACCCACAGGCAAAAAACCTGAAATCTGTCCATAGAAATTTCCCCCACTCTCGTTTGTCGGAACTATTTTTCGGAACTTATCGAAACCTATTGAAACTATTTATTTTGGAGCCTCTCGGAACCAAAAAGAACTTTTATCCACTTTTAGTAATATTTGACTGAACTTAACGAAACTTTACGTAATTTATACCCAATAAAAAAATTAACGAACATGTTTATAAAAAAGCAAGTAGTGATATAAAATAATAAAAGAAGTGGAACTCCTTCAAAAGGATGACACTATATAGAGTTTGTACAATTTTTTCCATATCCCTTAAAATTTAAACCGCTGTATTCCGAAAACATTGAAAATAAAGTAGTAAGTTTCACTATCAGAAAAGAAAAGCTTCAAATCTCACTCAAAAACATTATATACTTGCAGCATTTAAAATATATTTTAGAAATTATTTAACTAGATCCTGAAAATTTATTGTCAGACATCGAATCCTTCTATTCATATCCGCTCTCAAATACGCTATTTATAGAATACCCGGGCGTGTAAAGTACATAACAATAACTAAAAATTAAGAGATTTGATCTATCTTCCTTTTGCCTCCCAAAATGCCCGAAGTTCAAAACTCTCTCCTGCCTGGCAAAAGTGAAAAATAACTGAGAATGTTGAACTCATAGTTCAATTAGAAGAAACTAAAGGCTGTAAACTCTCAAATCAGTCTCCTTGAATGAAACTCATACTCGTGTGATAACCTATAATCTTGAATAAAGCTCACTACTAAAACCCATAAATTAGACATGTTATAAATGATTTTTTACATTCCATTTTTTAATCAAGATAACTCCATTATGAAAAAGCCGCGCTGTAAGCGCGGTAAATTTCCGTGAAGACGTCTAATAAGGTTGTTTTGTTTCCTCTAAACCTACAAATCGTTCTTCCTTTTTTACATCTATCAACAAAAATCTATAGCCACCACTACCGTTATTCAATCCTTTTCCTCATCTCTCCTCTCCTACCAGGTTACTTTATCTCCCGACTTGGAAAGGTTTTTTATTCTTTTCTACCGACCAAATAATCCTTATCATCTTTTTAGCTGCCGCACAAAGTGCAGTATTGTAGTGTTTCCCCTCACTTATTTTCTTCATGAAATACTGCTTTATCACCGGATTATGCATCTTTGCTTGCACAACAGCTCTCCCCAAAACCCATCTTAACAATCTTGATCCTCTTTTGTTAGGTCCTGAAATAACTTCCTTGTTCCCAGACTTTTTTACTTTTGGATCATATCCTGCAAAAGCGACTATCTGGTCTGGATGTTGAAAGTTCTCCACGTCTCCAAGTTCCGCCCAGATCATAGCCGCCATTAAATCACTAATTCCAGGAATTGTCTGAAGGTAATGCTTATCCTTCAACGTTTCCCAAGCAGCCAAAATCCTGGTTTCCACTTCTTTTATCTGGCTTTCCATGTATTCAATCAGGTTAAGCAAGGACTTGACCTCAAATAATAAAGCCTCCTCAATAAAGTCAGGAGAAATTGAATCTTTCGCCATTTCTAAGAGTTTTCTTGTTTTCTCAGGACTGTAATGATTTCTGCTCGTTTTTTTCATAAACTCATAGAGCTTTTCCTCTCCCATTCCAAGCATATCTGAGGGTCTTGGTACTTCATTTAGAATGGCTATAGATGTTTTAGTGAATATGCTGGAAAACATCTGGTCATATCGGGGAAAGATAAGATGTACGTTACGTATTAACCGCTTCTTTAGATTAGCCACATTTGATTTCAACTTGAAATGGAATCCACAGTATTCTTTCAATTCCATTCTTTTTTTATCGCCATAACAGGTTTTTGGCGTCTCCCCAAATTGAAGTATCGCAGCAATTGTTTTTGCATCGATTTTATCGGTTTTTGATCCCCTAATGTTGACCGCTGCAAACCCCTTTACCTGAGAAGGATTGTAGGCATGAATTTCATAGTGTTTTGAAAGTTCCGAATATATGGCATACCAGTATATTCCCGTAGCTTCCATTCCAATCCGAGGAATTGAATTTAATCTATTAGATACTGATTCCACACGTTCTATGAATTTCTCGATACTGCTTTTTAAATTCTTGATTTGGATATACCTTCCAATCTGTTTACCCTCATCGTCCAAAATACAGGCTTCATGAGCATCCTTAGCGATATCAATACCGATGTTCAAATACATTTTTTGATCCCCCACAATACGATTTTATAGGCTGGAGACCAAATATCCCTCTGCTCTCTACAGATCGTAAGCTCGTGGAAAATCGCCAGACTCTGTGAGCACAGAGCTGTAACATGTTAAATTGCCGGAGAGCCGTAGGAGTGAGGGTGGTAGTCTAAGATAGCCGGACAATGCCGTAAGTCCTAATAACTACCCTCCCAGCCTACGTTTGTTTTTATGAAAATGCAGCAATAAAAGTATGCTGCAATTATCATTTATACGAGTCCTCTTGAGCGAGTTCACTTCTTAACCCATAAATAGTCTGCTTGAATGAAACTGCCTATAAAAACTCATCAATTAGTCTGCTTGAGCGAAGCGAAACAGACAACGTACTGTTGCGATTACATCGCAACTCCCAGAAAATCTCCGATTTCCTGCGATCCCGAGGCGCAATTCGGGAGGCGAAGCATTTACATGTAAGGTGAGCATACAATGCACAAAAAGCCTGCAAAAAGCCAGGCACACATAAAAATAAGGTTAAAAGACCGGTAGAGGAAAATAAATGGCTGTATGGAAGGGAAAGAAAGTGGTTTTACACACCACTATGGGCGATATCACAATTGAACTGTTTGAGGACATGCCGATTACTGCAGGAAACTTTGCAAAACTCGTAGACCAGGGCTTCTATGACGGTGTAGTTTTCCACAGGATAATCGACAACTTCATGATCCAGGGCGGAGACCCGACAGGAACGGGCATGGGAGGACCTGGCTATGAGATTCCTGACGAGTTCACAAAGCACAACAGAAACGATAAGGGCACTATCTCTATGGCAAACGCAGGCCCGAACACCGGCGGGAGCCAGTTTTTCATTAACCTCGTAAACAACAATTACCTTGACAAAATGCACCCTGTTTTCGGAAAGGTTGTAGAAGGAATGGAAGTTGTCAATGCCATGGGGAAGGTAAAAACCGACCGCCAGGACCGTCCGAAAACCGAAGTAAAAATCGTGAAGGCTGAACTGGTCTGAAGAAAACTAAAGTAAGGAACTATTGAAGGGATTCGGGAAGAGAATGTCAGTTTTCAGTGTCCTGAACAAAGTCATATAAGATCAGTTTAATATCAGCGATGATCGCTAATATCATCTAAGATCTACTAAGATTTGCAAGAAAGATCTGCTAAGAAAGATCTGCTAAGAAAGATTTGCAAAGGCAGATCGAGATCCGGGCGTTTTCCCAAAAATCCCAATCATTTTTTCATAATCTTAAGTTTATTATTTCTTAAATTGCCCCTTTTCAGGCTTTTTACGGGTTCGGGAAAAGCACATTTCAAGCGATTTTCATTAAGCCGTGATTGTTTTTTAAGAATATCCAATCATCTTAATCGCTCCAGTTTCCATTTTGGGATTTCCACAGATTCTCCATTCGTTATGTATGAGCAAACATAACGTTATTTATACTATGTGTACATTAATGGCAAACTGAGGATCACAGGAGCGAAAAACGGTGTTCGAAAACAAGCTGTCAGTCCCCAAAACTTGCCAGAGAAAAGTAACTCTTCTTTCCGAATCCATATCTCTTCTCAGGGAAAAGAAAGTCTTTTATTTTGAAATCCTTGCTCCAGGAACAATAAAAGAGAATACCAGAGATTGTTATTCCCTGGCGGACATCCGGATCGGAGAGAAAGTTGAGCTCTGCTATAAAAAAGACAGGCCCTGGATTCAACACCGCCTTTTCTACTCAAATCCTGCTGGGATGGTACACAGGATAATGACCTTTTCCCTCTTCAGGAGTAGAGATTCCACAGGTGTTCATCGACAGAACTGGGCACTTTGAATTGGAAAGTGGATACGGATCAATGCTGAAAGCAAGTTTACGGAAACCTGTAAACCTCCCGATTTTCAAGGTAGTCCGAAAAACTTGCTTGATCCTGTGCTCCTCAAATAAGGTAAATGGGATCAGGATTGAGGGGAGAGGAGAGAAGCAATATCGACCCTGATTAGCTTTAATGAAAGCAAAATTTCTCAATAGTGGTTTTATGGTAGATTCAATTCATGAGATGATCAGAGCAAGCTTCAGATGTGAAGACATGGTAAAATGTGTGCTCGGTTTGAAGTCTCTTGACATCGAAGCATACAAGGTCCTGCTCATGCATGGCCCTCTTACAACCGACAGACTGGGGGAAATTCTTAACAGAGAAAGAAGTACTGCATACCGTTCTCTACAGAACCTCATAACATGCGGAGTTGTTTACAGGGAAACAAGATCTCTGGAGAGCGGAGGATGCTACCATGAATATGTAGCTATCGAGCCCTGGGAAATGAAGCAGATGGTAAAAAAGAACGTTGACGAATGGTACCGCCAGATGAACGGGTTGATTGAAAAAATGGATGATAAAGTAAGTACTCCCATCCCGAGAATAGGAGATGAGGAAACCCGGATACAGGAATAAGTTTACGGAAAATATTATGCCTGGAATATGTTCTGTCTGCCTCTTTTTGATTCCATATCCTCTGTTTGTTCTCTTTTGATTCAATTTCCTTGATTTAGTTCCTCTAATTCTATTCCTTGGGATCGTTTTCTCGCTGAGATCTGTTTTTCCCGATTACGATGGTTTATGATTAATCAGTTCATATGTTCCGGGGTACCAAAGAAAAACTTTCAGTTTTTTTCTTGCTGTACCGCGAGATATTTTGTCCGCCTGTCCGTCAGACAAAACAACCGGCAAACCCGAACGCAATTCAGAGAAACAATATATTGAAGAAATGTGCTCTTGGCTGGGATGGCTGGGATAATACTTTTACTTAACCGCAAAAACTATTTCAAATTCAAGCAAATATGACCCTGATTATAATTTCTTATTCCTAATTTCTGATTTCAAATTCTGATCACAACTTCTGAACATTAGTTCGGATAAAAAGATAAAAATCCTGCCCAATATTGAATATGATTTCTTTTATCGAAGACTGAAGTCTGCTGACTATTCCGGGGGATGATTTCTGTGCAGGAAACAGCCGATGGATGGGATGTCCTGATTGCCGAAGCCCTTAAAGCCAGATATTTGCGCGAAGGGGAAAAAGGCTGGGAAGATATCTGTGAAAGGGTTGCAAGGGCAATTGCAACGGATAAAACAGAATATCTGGAATTCAAAGACCTGATGGTCCGTAAAATCTTTGTCCCGAGTTCTCCAACGCTTATGAATGCAGGGACGGAACTCGGCCAGCTTGCCGCCTGTTTTGTAGTCCCAGTGAAGGACAGTGTCGAGGAGATATTTGATGCCCTCAAAACGGCAGCCCTCATTCAGAAAACCGGAGGAGGAACCGGGTTTAATTTCTCAAAGGTAAGGCCAAAAGGGTCTCATGCCCTCTGTGTTGACGGAGTTGCGAGCGGGCCGCTTTCTTTCATGAGGCTCTTTAACGAGGCAACCGAAGTCATAAAACAGTTCGGCAGACGAAGAGGCGCAAACATAGGAATTCTTGACGTCTCGCACGATGATATTATTCCCTTCATCAGGGCAAAGCGTGTTGAAGGGAGCTTCAGAAATTTCAACCTCTCCGTAATGGTTCACGATGCTTTTTTCAGGCTTGTTGAAGCGGGCAGCACCGAAGAGGTCTGGAACTCCGGGACAGGGGCAACGGTTGGGGATGTGTTCTCCGAAATAGTTGACGGGATATGGAGAAACGGAGAGCCGGGTGTTCTTTTCTATAACCGTATTAACAGGGATAACTTCACGCCGGTGCTTGGGGACATCACCGCCACAAATCCCTGTGGAGAAGAGCCTCTCCTGCCTTATGAGTCCTGCAATCTGGGCAGCCTTAACCTATCCCTTTTTGTTGCGGACGGAAAAATCAGCTGGGACTTTTTGAGGGAAACAACCGGAAAAGCCGTCCGTTTTCTGGATAATGAAATTGATATCAATGTGTACCCTGTCCAGGAGATTGCGGAGGCTACCCGAAAGACAAGGAAAATCGGACTCGGAGTTATGGGATTTCATGATATGCTTTTGAAACTGGGGCTGTCCTATGAATCAACAGAAGCCGTCGAACTTGCAGAAAAGCTTATGGAACAGATTAGCTGGGCTGCAGTCCGGGAATCAAGAAAACTTGCGGCAGAAAGGGGACCTTTTCCGGAGTATGAAAAATCCATATGGGAACTCCCTATGAGAAACGCCACATTGACCGCAATTGCCCCGACCGGCACTATAAGCATTCTTGCAGGCTGTTCTGCAGGAATCGAACCTGTTTTCAGCTGGGTCTACAGGAGGACCCGGACAGTGGGAAAAGAATTCCTGCTCGTACACCCTCTCTTTGAAACACATTTCAAGCCCAGGCTCTCGGAATCCGATTATAATGAGCTCCTTGAGCATGTCTACTCACATGGAACCCTGCAGGACATAAACGACCCTGAAATTGTGTCCGAGAATGAAAAAAACCTCTTCAGATCAGCCCTTGATATTGGGTGGAAAACTCATATTGATATACAGGCAGCTTTTCAACGCCACTGCCATGCAGGAATTTCAAAGACCATAAATATGCCTGCAGATGCCGGAGAAGAAGATATTGAGCAAGCTTTGATTTATGCCTGGAAGCAAGGACTAAAGGGGCTTACAATATACAGGACAGGAAGCAGACAGTATGTGGTTCTTAATTTAAAAAAATCCGGAAACTGAACTGCCCTCTTAAAAGAATCATTTTGAAACTCTGGCTTGTCCCTGTAGGAAATAATTAACTTTTTGCGAACATGTTTAATTATTGAAAGAAGTGTTATACCACTGGAATTGCCATTATCTTACTAAAAATATATATACATTCGTACCCCCTGAATATATATATGCTTGCTTCTGTGACTGCTACCCCCAAACATCATCTTGAATTATTATCTGCGTGTATTATTTATGGCACCGTCGGAATTTTTATGGAATTGCTTAAGGACATGTCTGTAGGATCTATTATTTTCTATAGAGTTCTTTTCGGGCTTTCAGCCATAATATTTTATCTTGCAATTACCGGAAATCTAGGGCAACTCGCGTTGAAACGAAAGAAAAAATACCTGCTTCTTCTGGGAATTCTGTACGTTTTGCAAATGTTTTCCTATTATTCTGCAATCCGATATCTTGGAGCTTCTTCTGCTGTTCTTCTCCTGTATACCGATCCCATATACCTGACTTTTCTTGCCCCGATTATTCTCGGAGAAAAAAATACTGGAAGAACTATTCTTGCCCTTTTCCTGGGGCTTCTCGGCGTATTCTACGTAACGAGACCTGAAGGTGGTTTTGAACAGCTTGAATTTGGAAGCAACTATCTTAAAGGCGTAATATTCGGACTTGTCGGAGGCCTCTTCAGCAGCGGAGTCATAATATCCGTCCGTTTCCTCAGGAATGAATATAACGGCCTTACCCAGCTTGTCTGGCAGAGTGCGATCAGCCTGGTTTTCCTGTCTCCTTTCGCAGTCACCGTTCCGGGACAGGTGCTCGCTTCAAATCTTCCCATCCTCATGCTTTTTGGAGTCCTTATTACCGGCGTAGGTGCAGTCTTCTATATCAGAGGGGTTGCGGGTGTAAGTGCCATTACAGGCAGCATCCTCACCCTTCTTGAACCGGTTTCCTGCATCTTCTTTGATTATACAGTTCTGGGGAACCCGATTCATAACGGGATGCTTATAGGCTCCTTCTTTATCCTTGCAGCAGCAGTCGTGGTAAGTCTGGATAACTTTGATTTCCTGAAGAAATTGATTGTAGGGGAAAAGATAGTACCAAGCAAAATGATATCATGGAAAAAAGGGCTTCTAAGGGTACTGTATAAATAAGTCCTCCTCTTTTTTATTTTCCTTCCCGGTAAGAATTTTTTTGAGATTTCCTCTTTTTGATGTATTCGGTCCTGAAAATCCTGTTTTTGAGAAATATTGGGTAGTCTCCGATTTCCTATGATACCGAAGCTAAATACAGGTAGTGCGACTCTTCCGGGAAAAGAATGAGATAGATAGTGAATGACGTTGTGGGGGGCTAAAACATCTATGATTCAATGCTCTTAAGCGAAGTTCATTGTTAAAATATATTCGGGCCTTACAAACCTTACTTTTTCCGTTTCCAAAAAATATATATCTGCAGTATTTTATTTCCAGGATATGCATGCACAGGAAAACTCTTTCAAGCCTTATTCCGAAGTCATAACAGGGAGCATAATCTATGGCACCATGGGGGTTTTTCTTGACAGGGTCCAGGACATGTCCGTAGGGTCCGTTCTCTTCTGCCGGCTCTTTTTCGGTTTATGCATGATTTTCTTTTACCTGCTGTTGAGCGGAAGCCTTGAACAGCTCAGGCCCGGCAGGAACAGGAAATATCTGCTGCTGCTGGGTTTTCTGAATGCGGTAACAGGCGTATGTTATTTATCGGCCATAAGGTATAGCGGGATTTCAGTTGCTGTCCTGCTTCTTTATACGGCTCCTGTATATGTGAACCTGCTCGCCCCTTCAATCCTGGGAGAAAAAAGCAGCAATAAAAGCCTTCTGCCTCTGTTCCTTTCACTTGCAGGAGTCTTACTCATTGCCCACCCAGGCGAAGTTCTGGGAAACCTGAACGGGGGGTCCGATTTTATGAAAGGTCTATCTTTCGGGCTGCTTTCAGGGCTTTCCTTTGGCGCAACCATAATCACTATTCGCTACCTGAGACATGACTATACAGGGATATCCCAGACTTTCTGGCTGACCGGAATAAGCCTTTTCTTCATGCTACCATCTGCCCTTGCAACCCCCATATATACCTACAGTGGAAACTTCAGTACTCTGTTTCTCTTCGGCCTGACCATTACGTTCGCGGCCATCCTGTACCTCAAAGGAATTTCGGGCATCAGGGCGCAGACAGGCAGTATTCTTGCCCTGCTCGAACCCGTATCAGGAATTTTCTTTGACATCGCAGTCCTGAAAAATCCGCTTTATATCTCGACTTTTCTGGGCTGTGTGCTCATCCTCACAGCAGCTTATCTTGTGAGCAGGAAAGAACCAGCAGATAAAAGTCTTCCAGCCGATGTTCAGCCAGTACTATGACCGGTTTTTCACAGGAGAATGTTCAGAGTAATATGTTGAGATTGAAAGGGCTGCAAGGTTACAGTCTGAAAGATAATAATCAGATAATTTTAAAGAAAAAGTTGCCCCTCTGCCCAAAAGCTCTTTACTTAAGAACCCCTCTATTTTTAAGATTAAAGTTTTGAACCCGCAGGAAAAGCATGACAGATGAAATCCCGATTATAGAACTTAAAAACCTGACCAAAGTTTACAAAGACGGCGTGGAATTTCGCGCACTTGACAATGCAAACCTGAAAATTAGAACAGGGGAGTTTGTTGCAATTGTAGGTCCTTCTGGCTCAGGTAAAAGCACACTTATGCATCTCATAGGTCTACTCGACACGCCCACTTCCGGGACCCTCCTGATAGACGGCGATGACGTTACAAAAATGTCGGATAAAGAGCGTTCCGGGATGAGAAACCGGATGCTTGGTTTTGTCTTCCAGTATCACCACCTGCTGCCGGATTTCACTGCCCTGGAAAACGTGATGATGCCTCTCCTGATTGCGGGGAAGGGTAAAGACGAAGCAAAGGGTATTGCCGAAAAACTTTTAAAAGATGTTGGACTTGAAGACAGAATGGATCACAGGCCAGGTGAGCTCTCGGGAGGACAGAACCAGAGGGTTGCTGTAGCCCGGGCTCTTAGCTGTTCACCGGCAATCGTACTCGGGGACGAGCCTACGGGCAACCTGGACACCAAAACCGGAGATTTGATCTATGAACTGCTCCGTAAGCTGAATAAGGAATATAACCAGACCTTTATTGTGGTAACCCATAATGAGGAGCTGGCCGGAAAAGCCGATAGGATTGTCAGAATCGTAGACGGAAAAATAACGGATCAGTAAGAGGAAAAAATGGAATACACAAAAGGAAGGATCGGCAGAGTCTTTGTCGTCAGGGTTGACCACGGAGACGACCTTATCCTGGAACTTATTAAACTTGCAGAACTGGAGAAGATTGAGGCGGCTGTATTTATGCTGCTCGGCGCGTTGAGGGAGGGAAAGCTTGTTACAGGCCCTAAAGAGAACAGAAGGCCTCCTGAACCGGTCTGGACTGGCTTTAATGACGCACATGAGATTCTCGGAATAGGCGATATTTTCCAGGAAAACGGGAAGCCAAAAATTCACCTTCATGCAGGAACAGCCAGGGAAAACAGCGTTAAACTGGGATGCCTGAGAGGGGAAAGCGAAGTTTTTATGGTTGTCGAGGTATTCATTTTCGAGCTTGAAGGAATTTCTGCCAGAAGGATTATGGATACGGAACAGGGCTTTTCTCCTGTGAACTTTACGCCTGTCCCGGACAAGGAATGATCTTCCTAATGGATTACGATTAAAACGATTTGGAAATTTGTAAACGATTTGGAAATTTGTATAATTAAAACTGATTAAAACCGATGAAGATTTATTGGAAATCAGATCCGGCAGATTTCCTTACAATTATTTTTGAAATAATTATTATTGTGATTTTCTAAAATTTAATTACAGTGAATTGGATTTGAACCAAACTTAATTTTGCATAATAATTTCCAGTTCCCTCAGCCTCTTGAGAGCGATCATTTTCTCTTCATTATCTTTTAAAAACTCCTCTTCAAGGATCTGGACTATCTGCGGGAACGGTACTGTTAACTGGTAGTATTTCACAGGTCTCCCTTTTCCTTTGTTCTTCTTTTCGGATCTTTCATCCACCCAGCCCCTATCCCTCAGAGGGCGCATAGCTACACTCACTTCCGGTTGTCTGAGTCCGGAAACAAGTTCGATATGAAGGGATCTGAGTTCCCTGCAGTCCTTTAAACAAACGATTGCGGTAGCCTCTGTCCTCGGGAGTCCCAGGCTCTGGAGCATATCAATAATTGAATACTCTTTTTCGGTTAAATTAACTGGAGAATCGTCGGTCATTGTGAATGAATAATACTTTCATGTTTATATATTTTATGTAGATAAAATTATTTTTTAAAATAAATTGAGTATTGTCCGCAAGTAAAAATGGCATCTAACCCGAGTAAGACTTTCTTAAAAGAGATTTCATATAAAAGAGTGAGGAAATCGATCTCCAGAAAAAAATAATCTTTGTAGTCCTCTAACCAAAACCTTTAAAGCAAGTGTTTGCAGGAATTAAACATCTTATAAGTAGAAAAAAGGCCTTCCGGAAATAAAGAGATATATTTTGCCCTATAAAATCTGGATGTTCCCGATAGTCGGAAATAAACATATCTGATAAGTGGAATAACCGGTTTTAAGCGCACGAATACCTTCAATTCTTTAAAATGGAAGGATTCGCTTTAAAGGACTATTGAGAAATCTTCAAACTCGGGATTTCTAAATATTTCTGTCCTGAGATCAACAGCGAACTTGAAGTGTAAAATAGAGGAGTCCCTATTATCAGAAGTACGGATATAACTCAGGCAAATTTATTCGTTCTAACCGGATAAAGAATTAAATACGATTCGGACATGTAACGCTTATGTTAAGGAAAAGTCAAGTTCAAATAACAGAATATATGTATACATAGATCAGAGATTAGAAAGGGTGAAATGATGTCGTATATCGGTTTACAGCAGGATTCTGGAGAATATAAGATCCAAAAGATACATGCTCGGGAGATCCTGGATTCAAGGGGAAATCCCACAATTGAAGTAGATGTGTTTACACCAAAGGGATTTGGCAGAGCGAGTGTCCCTTCGGGAGCTTCCACGGGTACGAATGAAGCCCTTGAACTGCGTGATGCGGACCCCAACAGATACGGGGGAAAAGGGGTTCTGACTGCGGTCAAGAACGTAAATACCATTATCCAGAAGGAATTGCTTGGACTTGATGTGCGAAGCCAGCGGGAAATCGATGAGCTGATGATCGAGCTCGACGAGACCGAAAACAAATCAAACCTTGGAGCCAACTCCATTCTTGGTGTCTCCATGGCAGTTGCAAAAGCCGCAGCTGATTCCCTTAACATGCCCCTTTACCGCTACTTCGGCGGATCTAATGCTTTTACCCTTCCGGTGCCCACAATGAATGTCCTGAACGGGGGCAAGCACGCAGGAAACGAACTTGCAATTCAGGAGTTCATGATCCAGCCCAAAGGCGCAGAAACATTCTACGAGGCCCTGCAGATCGGGGCAGAAATCTACCAGACCCTCGGGAAACTGCTGGAGAAAAAATACGGGCGCTCTTCTACTAATGTGGGTTATGAAGGTGGGTATGCTCCCAAAATGAGCGAGTCCACAGAAGCTCTTGACGCCCTCGTACAGGCAATTGAAGAAGCAGGCTATACCGAGTCCGAGGTTACAATTGGGCTTGATGCCGCCGCAACTGAGTTCTATGAAGAAGAATTCTACAATATTGACGGAAAGAAACTGGCTGCTCCTGAACTGCTTGACTACTATGTGGAGCTTGTAAACTCCTACCCCATCCTTTCTATTGAGGACCCCTTCTACGAGGAAGCCTTCGAGGACTTTGAAGCCCTTACCAGCGAACTCTGGGACACGATCATTGTAGGGGACGACCTCTTTGTCACAAACATCGAAAGGCTTTCCAAGGGCGTGGACATGGGAGCCGCAAATGCCCTTCTCCTCAAAGTCAACCAGATCGGCTCAATCTCCGAAGCCTTCGATGCCGCAAGCATGGCTTCCAGAAACGGCTATACCGTTATTGTAAGCCACCGCTCTGCCGAAACCGAAGACACCACAATCTCAGATCTCGCAGTCGCCATCGGGGCAGAAATGATCAAGACCGGAGCCCCGGCCCGTGGTGAGAGGACTGCAAAATATAACCAGCTCCTCAGAATTGAAGAAGATCTCGGTGAAGTTGCACATTACGTGCAGCTCTAACCCTTTTTTTGATTTACTTTTTAACTTTTATCTTTACTTTTTTGAGCCTTTGTTTTTTAGTTTCTTACTCTTTATTTCTTAGTCCCGCCCTCTCAGTTTCATCTGGGCTTTTAATGTCCCCATTTGTAAGCGAGTTACTTTCCGTACTCCCGGAAACCGCATTAAGGTTGTCAGGATCAGAATTCAAACTAAGATTTCAGCCCTCCAAACTTTGTTTTACTCAAATACCAAACTTGTAACTGTGGATATCACCTGAATTTACAGATATGGGTCTAAAAATTGGGTCTAAAAATTGGTTTTAAAGGCAGAACTCACATATCTGAAAAAGCCTTGTAAGCAGTTTTTTCCTCCTGACCTTTCTGCCTTGCAGTCTTCCTGACAAAAACATAATATCCGATTCCTGTAAGGGCAACTGAGTAGAGAATCCTCCAGCTAAACCCTGAAACCAGGAAGGAAAGAGATAGGAGGGAAAGCCCTGAATAGACCCAGCGCCTCCAGCCTGTTTCGGTTTTCCAGTAGGAAAGCAGGACAAAGCCGTAGAGGAAGAGGAAATTCTGGTTGACGAGCATGAGCAGGGAAGAAACCGGAACCTTGAATACATAGGTTCCCAGAAGCACAAGCAAGAATACCGTATACATACTCAGGATACTTGCCATGGGCTGTCCGCGTTTCGAGAGTTTTCCCAGGTAAGCGGGGAGCACTTTTTCTTTTCCTGATGCATAGATAAGCCGGCTTGAAGCAAAGTTCCAGCAGGTTACATTGGCAACAATGACTACTGCCATCAACCAGATGAGCAGATTTCCAGGAGGAGTGAACTTAACAAGTTCCACAAGCCCTGACGCTCCGGAGAGGGGAACTCCGGCTGCATCAGCCCCTATACTTGTGACTGCCAGCATCAGGTAAATGAAGATTGTAAGCCCGAAACTGAGCCAGAAAACTCTTTTGACGTTTTTTTCCGGGTTCTGGAGTTCTCCAAGGCCAAAGGACATATTTTCCCAGCCCAGAAAAGCCCAGAAGAGGAGAGCAGAAATTCTCCAGACATTGTAAGGGTCGGGAACTCCGGAGCCGAAACCTGCAAGGCCTGATGCCCCTTCAAAGAGAGCCCTCACCGAAAATTCAAACCCTGAGGAAAAGAAATTGAAGTTATAGAAAGTGAGGGCAGTAATCAGGAAAAGCAGTATGGCTACGGCTGCGTAGTTGAAAAAAGAGACAAGTCTGACCCCGGCAACCGTGATAAGAGTCATGACCGTAATCAGGAGAAAAGCCAGCAGATGGACCCCGAAATCAGGCAGGGTGAAGAGGTGCTGCAGGTATTCTCCCCCAATGAGAGCGACTGCCGGCTCTCCCAGGATAAAGGACCCGCAGACGAGAGCTGTTACTGCGTACCCTCCCCACTCTCCCACAGCCTCGCGGGCATAATGGAAAAGCCCCCCCGAGCAGGGGAATTTCTCTCCTAGCCCTGCACATATCTGAATAAGAGGCATTGCAGCCAGAATGATCAGGAGCCAGCCGAAGACCACTTCCTGCGCTGTCCCAGAATCTGCAATCATCCCCGGCAAGCCGAGGAGCCCCGAACCTATAACCATAAGAATTGCAAGGACCACACCTCGCCCCAGAGTAACTGTTTTTTCAAGTTCGGTCATGCTTTGTATCCTTTATATCCCGGATTATTTACAGAAGTGAAGGGAAAGAAACAGAGAATACACTCTGAAGCCCTATAATGTTTGCGTTTTTATGTTGCAAGTCTTCTTTTTGAATCCTGCAAAAAGGCTAAAATACCCGATTCTCAAGATTGGCAACCGGAAACTAAGCAAACAGAGTTCTCGGGAAGTTGTATATTTGGATTAGCCAGCGGGAACTCCAGGTCCTGGTAAAAAAGGACAGATTTCCCACATAATCAAAAAATTAATAAAAATTTATAACAATAACAGTATAAATTAAATCCATAATTTATGGTGTAGACAATTAAAAAATACACTGTAAGAAGTTCTAAATAACGGAGGGGACACAATGCGGATTAGAGTAGATGAAGGAGGGATTAGTTCGATAACCGGGGATAGATGGGAGGAAGTTTATCCTTTTGAGATTACAGCGTAAGTATTCTCAGGCTTTTAGTGGAAGGAAAAATAGAAGAAAAAGAGACGTAAAAGAGACGTAAAAGAGCATTTGAACTAATAAAATACAAAAAGTTGTTTTTCTAAAAGCTTGAAAAAAGAGCTTGAGAAAGAAGTATGAGGCAGGGATTTTTTAAAAACCTGCGAAGCAACTTCTTTTTAAACATTAGTTACTTCTTTTTAAACATTAGTTATTAGTTTTTAGCTTTTAGTTTTAGCTTTTAGTTTTAGCTTTTAGTTTTAGCTTTTAGTTTTAGCTTTCAGTTTTAGCTTTTAGTTTTAGCTTTCAGTTTTAGCTTTCAGTTTTTAGTTTTTGGTTTCGTCTTTTTCCACGCAGATCAGTTCTTCTGCATACGGGAGTTCTTTTTTCATCCAGTCGCAGAAGTCCAGCCACTCGTCAAGCTTATGGTGGCGGCGCTGGAAGTAGATGTTTCGGAGTTCGGCATAGTTGGTGATAACCGTTCTTTTCTGCATGTAGGCGCTCGGGAGGTCCTGGACGAGTTCCCTGAAGACGGCTTTCCGATATGCATTATCCTCTTCAGTGTCCCCTTCGCGGGATTTGTAGGCTTTGATAAGATCGTTGAGGTGCCGGATCTGGGCATGCCTGTATTCCGTTATCGTATCAAAGGAAAAATCATGGGGAGCCAGATCCCTGCTGGTCAGCTTGTGCATTGTTGAGGTTGAGTTTTTTTCCGTAAATTTGTAGGTATCAAACTCTTTCCACCAGTAGAGAGGAGCTGAGAGGTCAAAGCAGACCGTAATGAACCGCAGAAACTTTCCGTGTTCGTTTCCCGCAAGGGTCAGGCGATGGGCCAGGTTCAGATCCTTTTCCCCGAGTTTGCAGTTCCCTGCCTGATCAGGCTCACTGCTGTCCATCAGGTGCCAGGAGTTCATGGGATTTCGCATTCCAAGAATCGCATAATAAAGGTTGTATGTGCCGTGTAACTCAATTTTGATCATAGTAGCGCCTCATTAACCCGGTTGTGGTAATAGGTCATAAATGCCTCATTAACCCGGTTGTGGTAATGGGCCATAAATGCCTCATTAACCCGGTTGTGGTAATAGGTCATAAATCCGGTTCTGTAAATGGTTGTAAACCTGCTTCTGGCTAATAACTTATAACTCGTTTTAAATATTAGTTACGCAGGGAAAGAGTTGGAGAAACTAAAAACTCTTAAACACCTTTTCTGGCAGTGCACCGAAAGTTCTGTAAGTGAGACCAGAAGTTATGTCATAAATTGCCTTATGCTACCCATTCCATTTGGAGTAAACCTATTATGGGGTGTATCAGTAGTAATGCAGATGTGCTAAGCTCGTAAGACAATGTGGAGAAGCATGAAAGTCTAATTTGGGTCATCTGCTAGGGTAAAAATGCCATGAAGAAACATATGGTGAACCATTGTACCGGTCGTGACTTTCGACAAGCGAAAGTAGACTGATACGCTTGAACCAAACGGTATGATTAATTAATCGGATAGCAACTATTATGTAATAAAGACTATACTTAAAGCACCTGTACATCGTATTTGTGGAGGGGACGATGAGAAGAGAATATATTATTTTCATAATCCTGCTCTGGATCCTGGCTGAAGGCTGTGCAGAAAATGGTGTTGAAGAATCCGATCTCGCTGTAACTCCTGTCGAAACGCCCGTAGTTCCGGCTGAAGTACCTCAGGCTCCGGCGGAAATTGTCGAAAATCCGGAAAATTACACTTCCAATCAAACGCCTGTTGAAAACGTGACAGTTCCTGAAGCTGAAATTCCAGCCGAACCCAAAACAGTTGAAGTGAAAATAGAAGACTTTGCCTTTAACCCAGACTCGGTTACGATTTCTCCCGGGGACACGGTCCGATGGACAAACCTGGATCTGTTCACACACAAAGTAACAGGCCCTGATTTCTCTTCCGGCACACTAAGGGACGGGGACTCTTATGGATTCACTTTTACGCGAGAGGGCACCTACAGGTACTATTGTTCAATTCACGCCTCGATGGAAGGGGTTGTGATAGTCGAGGGGTAAAGCCGTAAAAAAATTGATCTACTTTTAAAGGTTCAGAAAGCGTTAAATTCCTTCATGTTATTGAGATAATTATTGAAAATTGTATTCCACTTTTTTTAGAATATCTACAGAACTCCCACGCATTCTTCTATGCCTTCGAAACCGTGGAAATAATGAACTCCGCAGGCTTTTCAGTGGTCGCCATCGAAGAGGAAGCAAATTGCTTCTTTGCTGTTGTGGTTTCACAACAAAGTAGATATGTTAATACTTGTTTTTATTTTAGTAATACTATATCTTCGAAAATAGAGGCTAACCGAGGTTGTAATATGGACTCAGATGTCATTGACTGGAACGAAGTCTGGAAAGAAACGCTGGAAAAACAGCTAAAATCAAACAGGAATGTAGATTGTGCGACCATATGGTACAGTAAGGAAAACGCCAGGCGTTTCTGGAGGATGTTCCAGGATGAGAAGTCAAGGGAAATAACCGGGAAGAGAATAGAAGGCATGAAGCTTTCTCCCGACTCCAGGGTTCTCGATATCGGAGCCGGGCCCGGAACCCTTGCTATTCCGATTTCACAGCGTGTAGCCCATGTAACCGCTGTAGAGCCTTCGGAGGGCATGATAAGTGTTATGCAGGAGAACATCAAGGAGTACGGAATCGAAAATATCGACCCTGTTCACAAAGACTGGGAAGCCGTTGATGTCGAGTCCGACCTTTCCGCTCCTTATGATGTGGTTTTTGCATCTTATTCCCTGGGCATGAAAGATATACGGACTTCGGTACAGAAGATGCTGGACGCTTCTTCGAAATACGTTTACCTGTACTGGTTTGCAGGGGAAACTTCCTGGGATATGCATTCCCGGAAGCTCTGGCCCCTTCTTCACGGGAGTGAGTACCAGCCAGCCCCTAAATGTGATGTTCTCTACAATGTACTCTATGACATGGGAATCTACCCGAATGTAAACGTGTTTCCCTTCGAGCACGTCCACAGGTTTGCAACCCTTGATGAAGCTGTCGAGGATTTAAAGTCATACTACAACGCAAAATCCGATTCCCAGGAAGCCATCCTCAGGGACTATTTTGAAGGTGTGCTTGAAAAAGATAACGGAGCCCTTATTCAGAGAGGATGGTCTACAAGGGTAAAGATGTGGTGGGAAAAAACAAACTGAATGGTCAAACCGGGCAGGCCGGATAAAACCTAACAGGTCAAGCCGAGCATAACTCCTGAAGGATTCTGTTTGCGTTGGAGTTGGTCACGTGGATAAGTTCCATGAGATCCCGGAAATTGTCATGTTTTTCAGAAAGGATGATGCCTTTACCCATGGAGCCGGAGAGGGCTTTTACTATGAGAGGGAAACCACTGTATTGTTCAACCATGTTTATGTTGACCGGATTTTTGGCAAACGTCGTCCTGGGAGAGGAAATACCTCTTTCGGCCAGGATCTGCTGGGAGTAAAGCTGGAGTAGAGCTTGTCTTTGACGGTGTCAAAACTTTGAGAGGAGTTAAAGATGCGGACTCACGGGCGTTCCAGGTGGCGGATTACTGCAATAGCAAGTAGGTTGTGCCTGTGCACCCACCCCCGGCAGGAGAAAGTCCGGAAGAGGGACAATTTCTCCGTCCAGAAAAATGCTTTTCCTGTCGTCCCTTGTTACGATCAGGTAGAACCGTTCGGGTTTTACAATCCACAATCCACAATCCTTAGTTCTATTCCCTTCTCACCCTCAACCTCGATGAAACGGTGAATTTCATACAGGTCAGGCCTCAATTCGGCAGCTTTATTCTTGTAAAGAATCCATCCTTTCATTCTTTCATCCGCTCTACTCTGTAGGGAGCGTTTCGATATTTATAAAAAGATAATTAGCTATTTGAAAAAAGTTTCTCAGTCTCAGATTACAGGTAAAAAAAGAAGGAAAATGTAAAATCAGGGGGAAAAATCTTTCCGGATTTGCCGAATGTTCTCTAGGATTTACTGAATGTCTCCTCCTATCTCCGCATACCTTGGGTCGATTTCCACAGCTTTTCTATAAGCGTCTTCAGCTTCTTCCTCACGTCCGAGGAAACTCAGGCAGACGGCTTTTCCAAACCAGGAATCGGCAGCTTTCGGATCGAGTTCAAGTGCTTTTTCGTAGGTTTCCAGGGCTTCTTCAAAGCGTTTGAGCTGAGCCAGTACAAAACCGAGGCTTGTATAGGCTTCCAGATACTCGGAGTCAAGCTGTGTAGCTTTTCTGTATGCTTCAACAGCTTCTTCAAACCTATGCATCTGGCTTAGGGTAAAACCTTTATTATACCATACATCGGAGTTTTCAGAGTTGATCGCAATTGCTTTATCAAAAGCGTTGATTGCTTCCTCATACTTTTCCAGGTTTTCCAGGTCTATCCCCATATTATTCCAGGCATCGTCATTTTCAGGGTCGAGTTCCACGGCTTTTTCATAGGCTTTCAGAGCTTGCCCGTGACTGCCAAGGCTATCAAGGTCTACTCCTTTGTAATACCAGGCTTCTAGAAAACCGGGGTCTATTTCGATTGCTTTATCGTACGCAATTATTGCTTCATCGTAGCGCCCCATTTGTCCGAGGGCAATACCCTTTCCTACCCAGGCTTCTTTATAATCCGAATTTTCTTCAAGGACTTTCTCATAGGCTTCAACGGCCTTCTCATAATTCCCTGCCTGGCTGAGGTTCAGGGCTTTTCCATACCATGCGTTTGGATAGTCCGGCCTGAGTTCAAGAGCTTTCCCGTAAGCTTCTATTGCTCTTTTATATTCTCCCAACTGGGAGTAGGAAAAAGCCATGTTATTCCATATGTCTGCATCTTCGGAATCGATTTCAACAGCTTTTTGATAGAATTGGAGAGCTTCTTCGAACCTTCCAAAGCTTTCGAGAGCTGCCGCCTTATTATTCAAAAGATAAATATTCTCCGGGTCTTTTTCAATCGCCTTATCAAAGGCAACTATTGCTTCGTTGGACTTGCCAAGCCTGAGAAGGTCAAGGCCACATTCATTAAGCTCGGCTGCAAGAATTTCGTCGCTGACTTCCTCTCCTTTCGTTTTTTCCAATTCGTCCGGTACGTGCATATCCTCGGAAACGGCCCCCTTTTCTGTTTCGGTTATTTCTCTTTTTCCTTCTCTTGCAAAAGATTTATCCTTTTGTTCTCCAGAGTTCATGTCCAAATTTCCTCTATTGTCTTTTACGAGTAAGACCCATATTTTTTGAAGTACTCGCGTTCGTTACCTACTTAAGCCTATTACCCTTTATAACCTATACATCTATCTTTTATGGTTTTTATAGCCTCTCCCCAAAAAGCAGTTTGAAATGTCCGGAAAAAAGAATCTGGAAAAAAGAGTTCAGGGAAACTATGGAAAACGCTCGGAAGAATGTACAGCAAGATCGCCAGAAAACTCTGAAAGCTGTTCTCTTTGATATGGACAATACTCTTTTTGATTTCGTAGCCGTAAAACTAATAGCATGCAGGGAGATCCTTTCCTATCTTGGAGAGAGGGACAGGAACCTTAAGAAGGAACCTGCAGAACTTTTCGCATATTTCCTCAGGGGAACTTACGGGTTTGAAGACTATGAAAACATAAAGGACTACATGCAGGAGCGAAAACTTTTCACAGAGCAGGCATATCTACAGTGCTGTGAGATCTATGATAGGGAAAAACTGGAGAAACTCGAACTTTATCCCGGGGTAAAGGAGACACTTGAGGGATTGAAAAAACTTGGTCTCAGGCTCGCGATAATAACCGATGCCGATAGATATCATGCCCTTACAAGACTCACAAAGGTCGGACTTCTTGATTCCTTCGAGCTCCTGGTGTCTGCGGATATGACCGGTACGAAAAAACCGAACCCTGCCCATTTTCTCTTTGCTCTCGAAGCCCTCGGAATTAAACCTGAAGAAAGCCTGGTTGTGGGGGATAGCCTCAAAAAAGACATGGCTCCTGCCCGTCGGTTGGGACTGAAAACAGCATATGCATCTTATGGAGACTGGAGGCCTTTAGAAGTAATTGAGCCGTGCTTTGATTTTCAACTCAACACATTTCCGGACCTGGTAAAATGTATCAGCAGCCTGACCGGGGTTCATGTGGAGACTGATTAACAAATCGAAAGTTAATGATAGTTAAGCCGATTGGCAATTAAACGCCGGTCGGAATGAAATGGTTGAAGACCAGACAATAAAATAGTTGAAGAAAAAGATATTTAAAAATGTTAAAAAAAAGATAATTTCAGCCGTAAAGGCTGCTTAAACCAGGTCTGAATATAAGGGATTTATATCGACTGCCCTTTCGTAAGCTTCCATTGCTTTCTGATGCTTCTTTACTCTGTCGTATACTATTCCTTTGCCAATCCACGCTTTTGTAAAACTCGGGTTGATGTCAATGGCTTTTTCGAAGGCTTCCAGAGCTTCTTTGTATCTCTCAAGATCTCTCAGGGCAATTCCTTTGTTGTACCAGAACCTTGCGTTCTCGGGATTTGCTTTGATCTTGCCGTCAAAAACCTCCACTGCTTTCTCAAGATACAGTTTTGCTTCTTCGTTTTTCCCAAGCCAGCGCAGGGCCACTCCTTTGTTGTAGAGGGCTTTTCCGTTAGTCGGGTTTAACTCAAGTGCTCTGTTGAAAGCATCAAGAGCCTCCTGATAACTCTTTATTTTGCAAAGCCCCATTCCTTTCTTGCACCATTCGCTTGCACTCATGGAGCTGATGTCGTAGTTCTTTGAATAGAGCCGGATAGCTTTCTCAAGGTCGTCCATAGCATCTTCATATGCCCGCATCTCCCTCAGAGCCATTCCCCGCCTGTACCATACTTCCGGATCTTCAGGAGCCAGGGATACAGCCCGGTAAAATGCATCAAGAGCTTCCTCATACTTCATGATCCCAAGGAGGAGCTCAGCTTTGAAGCACCAGGTTTTAGCATCAGTAGGGTTGATCTCAAGTGCCCTATCAAAAGCATCAAGAGCTTCATCGTACTTCATGAGGCTTTTGAGGACAAGCCCTTTGTTAAACAGAATTTTTGGATTGTCAGGGCTTATTTCCAGAGCTTTGTTGTATGCATCCAGAGCTTCTTTATACCTTTTTAGTTCTTGGAGTGCAACGCCTTTACTATACCATTCATTCGAAGTCATAGTTTACCACACCTTTTTTTGAGCTGCGTTTTTTCACCAGTTTACCACATCTACCTTGAACAACAATATTATATGCCTTAAGAGCATTAAGTCGGTTTTGTACTTTAGTTCCTTACCAAAAATAAGGACGGATAAACAGTTACGCATAATAATTTACGTTTTATTCTTTTTTAAACATTTTGAAATATTCATATGCATTATTATTTTAAAAATAGAGTATTCAAAATCCACTCTGAGGACAAGTCGATTTTTAGTAAATCTTCGATACATTATCTGATAAATCAATCAATTTTTATATATATTAACTAAAATATTACATATCTATGCTTTTTATGCTCAAGTTATCTCATTATGGTAGTCATATCCTGCTTAACCAAGAAGTTCTTCCCGAAAAGTAAATAAGTAAAATCCAGGCAGATATCTTTCGGATAAGAAGAAGTTGATTCTGGCTTGCATATATGGAGATCTGGAAACTCTAATCTCTGAGTCGCGGCAAATTTCTCAGGAACTTCCAATAAAGTTATGTAATTTTCGCTGGAAAATCTGATTTTTGCAGTTGAATTTGGTTTTGTGGGAAAATATGATTTTGAAGAAGCTGCATTTTAATGGAATTACACTCCTTTTAAAGGGCGATATTACGGAATATAACAATAAATCTTATTAAAAATAGTTAATAATTAAGCAAAATATATCTCAAAAACTATGAAATTTAATTTATTTAGTATTTAATTGTATAAATTTTTAACATAAGTAATTAACATTATTGATAGATATGTTTTTTTGAATAAAGCTAAAGGACATCTCAAGAAAGATATAAATAAATATCTTAAGATATCCACAAGCAATCTAAGAATTTTGAATTCAGGAGCAACCTATCAGAGTCTACAGAACATGAAAAGGAGAAATAAAAGAAAACTCCACCCTGAAAATGTCTGATATCCTTATGGGATGCCCTTGTTTATTTGAGAGAAAAATTAACCATTTTTCAAATCCGGCAACGTCTCAGGATCATCCCTACTCTTGCCTTCAATTCCAGAGGATTTAAAGGCATAGTAATGTAATCGTCAGCTCCAGAGTTAAAGGCTTTGACACCATCTTCCGTTTTATCCCTCTCACTCAGCATCATAACAGGGACCCACCAGTGCCTTGGGCTGGCTTTGAGCTGCCTGCAGATTTCAAAGGCATCCATATCCGTATCAAGTAGTACAAGGTCTGGTTTTTCCGCATTTACTGTTTCAAGGGCTGAAAAGTTGTCCAAGGTACTGACAACGTTATAGTTTTCGGCTTCAAGGACCTTCTGAAGGTTATTGTGAACATTGTTCCCGTGTCCCATAATCAGAATTTTTTCTCTAATATCATGAAGGCTTGAAATCCGTAGTTTAACCAGCTCTTCCGAAACAGAAAGAGTGTGGGCAATCTCTCTTTCACTGATCTCAGGTTGTTCTTCTATAAGCTTTAAAATTTCACGGTCAAGATTAATGTTATGCATTTCCCTCCACCTCATACAGTATATATTTTCTTAGGTATTAAACATTTCTCAAAAATTAAAATGAAGGTATCCACTAAAAATGTACACAGTGAAGCGGAGGGAGGGCGGAGTTATCCAAATATTTAGAAGATTTAATATGAATCGCCTGACTAACCAATTGGGAGATAAGTTTATAACCGTAAATAGCAAGTTAATATTGGAAATCAGAATCACTTACGGAGAACAGCCACCTCTGAGATGATAGCCAATGGATCCACTTGAAAAAATCTTTGGAAAAACTGCACAGATGACCGTGCTTAAAAACCTGATCGAGCACCAGAACGAGTCAACTTACCTATCGGGAATAGCTGAAGAAACCGGTTTGTCTCACTCCAGCGTATCAAGAGTCATTACCCCACTAATTGAGTCGGGTATTGTCATCGAAAAACCTCTTGGAAAGCAAATCCGGACATTCCAGCTGAATATGGAAAGCGACGCGACAAGATTGATCATAGATTTTTACAATAGAATTAATCAAATGCTGGAATAAACCTTAAAGCGAATTACTGCACGTGTGAGTCCGAACCGAGCAAAGGTCAGGGATAAAGGGCAATCTTACCCCTTTTTAATTTTGCCTGAATAGTGTTGGCTTTATGATTTTGACAGGAACCATCAAGAAGAAGCATTACCGGAATAACCTCAGTTTGAGGTCATTCCGGCCAGAGAAGCAAATCTCCGGATTTTGCATTCAACCCGCTTCCTAAATGTTTTTTCTTGAACAGGTTCTGTTTTGAGTCTATCAGATGCGTTTTTTATTTCAGGCTTTCAATATATTCATTTGCAGCCGTGGCTGCGATTGCTCCATCTCTCACTGCTGCTACAAGTTGCCAGATCGGGGTGTCACGGCAGTCACCTGCGGCATAAATTCCCTTTTCCGAGGTTTCCATCCAGCGGTCGGTCATGATGAAGCCTTCATTATTCTTTTCCACATTAACAAATTCGGTGTTCGGCCGGATGCCCACATAGATGAAAACCCCATTGGTCGAAAGTTCTCTTGATTCTTTGGTGTTGAGGTCTTGCAGGATAACTTTTTCGACCTTCTTGACCCCTTCCCGGCTTCCTGCTATTTCCTGGACAAGAGTATTGAGGATGAATTCGATGTTCGGAGTTGCAAGTGCCCTGTCCTGAAGGACTTTTGCAGCCTTCAAACGGTCCCGCCTGTGGACGAGATACACCTTCTGGGCAACCTTTGAAAGAAGAAGAGCATCCGTAACAGCTGAGTTGCCGCCTCCCACCACAACTACAGTTTTATTTTTGAAAAAAGGCCCATCGCAGATTGCGCAGTAGGATACTCCCTTGCTGATAAATTCCTCCTCTCCGGGTACACCCAGGTGCTTTGGATTTGCGCCTGTGGCAATGATTAAGGCTTTTGCTTCCAGGTCCCCACTATCTGTTGAGACTATTTTCCTTGTCCCTTCGGTCCGGACCGAGAGAACTTCCGTAATTTTGGTCTTAACCCCGGCTTCCTGAGCATGAGCTTTATATTTTTCCATCAACTCAAGTCCGGAAATTGACGGAAAGCCAGGATAGTTTTCTACAATATCTGACATCGAGATCTGGCCACTGATCTCGCTTTTTTCCAGAATAAGAGTGTCAAGCCCGAAACGTACAGCGTAAATTCCCGCTGCAAGCCCTGCAGGCCCTCCTCCTATGATTATCAGGTCGTACATATTTACCTCCCGGAACAAAAATGAGTTCAAAAAATAAAGTTTTAACTTACTTTCGGGTAATGCGGGCTATAGCATCGGCTTTTTTAGGAAGACCCGTAAATACAGGCTCTCCGTCGATTAGAGTTGTAGGGACGCCGACTATGCCGTGCTGCTCAATAAGAGCCTGGCCTTCAGGGGTTTCGACGTCAATCTCTTCATACTCAAAATCGTATTCCGTTTTAAGGTCTTTCCAGAACCTGCGTGCTGCCGGACATGCCGTGCACCAGGTGGCGTGAATTAGCGTAACCTTTGCCATAAATAAATACCTCCAAAAAATATGAATGTAAACTTCATCCCTATTATTAATTTATAGATATAAATACGTTGAGCGTCTCCACAAATCGTAAAATAAAGCTACGGATCTCCTTAGTAGACCTGCGGCGCCAAAAACTTTAAACCAATAAGCCCCTAAAGCGGGGTATGCTCACATTTATAGGGCTGGGCCTTTTTGACGAATACGATATTTCCTTAAAAGGACTTGAGGCTGTCCGGGAAGCTGACCTTGTGTACGCAGAATTTTATACTTCCTGCCTCATGGGAACAAACCCTGAAAAAATGGAAAAGCTCTATGGAAAGAAAGTCCATTTGCTCTTTAGGGAAGACGTGGAACAGCAGCCCACCTGGCTGGACGAAGCAAAAGACAAAAATGTCGTCTTCCTCACAGGCGGGGACACAATGGTCTCCACAACCCATGTTGACCTGCGCCTCAGGGCAGAAAAGCTAGGTATAGAAACCCACCTGATTCATGGGGCATCCATCGCTTCAGCTGTCTCGGGGCTTACCGGGCTTCAGAACTACCGCTTTGGGAAATCCGCAAGTATTCCATACCCATATGAAAGTCGTAGAGGGGCCAGGATAATTTCGGAAACTCCTTATGACACCATAAAAAAGAACTCCGAACTTGGCCTCCACACCATGGTTTTTCTGGACATCGATAAAGATAAAGGGTATATGACCGTCAACCATGCGCTCGAACTCCTGCTCGAAGTTGAGAATCGAAGAGGAGAAGGGATAATGGACAGGGCTGTTGCTGTGGGAATTGCAAGAGCCGGCTCTGAGAAACCTGTGGTAAAAGCTGACTACGCGGAAAACCTGAAGGGCTTTGATTTTGGAAAGCCTCTCCATATCCTGGTGGTTCCCGGAAAACTGCATTTCCTCGAAGCTGAAGCTCTTGTGAAACTTGCATCCGGGCCTGAGGAAATCATGGAAGAGACGGAATAAGGTCCAAATACCGATTTACACCGATCTGAAATAGCAGGATCAAGTGAAAAAACCGTAAAGGAAAAAAAACTATTTAAGGTTTCTAAGGTGGTCAAGATGCCTGCCGATTTGAACGAAAAGGTCAACCGATACGAGGATATGTTGAAAAGGGCTCTTCAGAAAGCAAAGTATATTCCGATCCCTAATTCCCATATGCGTGCAGTTGCAGAGGACTATTACACAATGGCAACAGCCTACTATAAGGACGGGATCTACTTTCTTGAAAATGGAGACCCTGTAAATGCCCTGGCTTCTTTCAGTTATGGGCACGCCTGGCTTGATGCCGGAGCAAAACTCGGGGTTTTTGTCGTGGACGATGAGACTCTTTTTACGATTTGAGCCTTTCAACGAGACAAGAATTCTGAAAGAACCGGGACTCTGAAGAAACCAGGACCTGAAAGAACCTGGTTGGAATGAAAGAATCAAAAAATCGTAAATATGGGTAATACTTACATAGCTTCAGGAATAGTAGGTAAGCAATCTGAAAACGAAAACTGAAAGGTTAAAACATTAGTAACAAAATATAAAAGCTAAACATAAAGCTGAAAAACTAGAATCAAAAACTGAAAAACAGAAACTAGGATCAAAAACTGAAAAAACATATAATAAGTAAAGTTTATAATACAAACGCTTTTATGCGAAACCTGAATAATTGATGTCCTGAATGTTTAATGTACTTTGCTCTATTCTTCAGATTTTGTAAGACTTTTCCCTGTTCTGGGAATATTTCTTATTATGTATATTGAATAACTGCGGTGGATAAATTATGAAGAACTTTCATGTGGTACTTGAAGCAGCTTGGTTGGTTAGAGATGTAAAAACGGCTGACGATGCAATAGGGGTTGCGATTTCCGAGGCTGGAAAACGCCTTAACCCCAAACTGGATTTTGTAGAGGTTGATGTGGGATCTACGTCCTGCCCGGCATGTGGTGAGCCTTTTAGCAGTGTTTTCGTAGCGGCAAATACCGCACTTGTAGGGCTTATTTTTGAGATGAAGGTTTTTGATGCTGAATCTGCGGAACATGCTGAAAGGATCGCAAAATCCGTCATAGGCAAGTCTCTCCGCGATATCCCGTTGACAGTTGTCGAAGTCACGGAATTCGAAAGGTCAGTTGAGAAAGGCGAGCAGCAGCAGAAAGGAAAGGCGAAAAAATAAAAGTTTTTCCTTCCTGTTTAAATGCCGGGACAGAGGAAGGCGGCTTCTAATAAGATCGTTTTTCTGTAGCCAGAGTCTTAGAACCTCTGACTAAAAAAGAAATATCTGTCACGGCAGAAATGGATAAACCAGCAATTTTATCTTTTCCTGAGTTTTCATTTTACCTAACTTTTAACAATATATTCTATCCCAAAAACTTCGGGGCCCCTCCAGACCCGTAAAAAAGAGGAAACTACATGGACAGAATAATTTCCGTAGTGGGGCATACTGCCCTTGATTACATCGTTGATGTTGAAAAAATAGCAGGAAAAAACGAGTCTTCACCTGTAATTGACTATGAAGAGTATCCTGGCGGAGGGGCTGCAAATATTGCAGTTGCCATTGCAAAGCTGGGAGGAAAAAGCCAGCTGGTATCTCCTGTCGGAATGGATTTTTCAAGTTCAGGATATGAGCAGCTTCTCAAGGATGCACGTGTTGACCTCTCCCATCTTTACATCATTGAAACCCTGAAGCTTTCCAAGGCTTTCATTTTCACGGATAGGGAAGACAACCAGACTACCTATTTTTACTGGGGAGCGTCCTCAAAGTTCAAAGAACTTGAACCTGAACCCGTGGATTTTGTACACCTGGCAACAGCAGACTGCGTCTACAACGCAAAGATCGCTCAAGTTGCCGGTTTTGTCTCCTTTGATCCGGGGCAGGACCTGGTGACTTACTCACAAGAAAAACTCGAGGCAATCCTTGCCCACACTGATATTCTCTTTGCAAACCGGCACGAAATTAAACGGGTTTCGGAGATGACCGGGAAAAGCTTCTCCGAGCTCAGGGCTATGATTGAGGTCATTGTTATAACATACGATGCAGAAGGCAGTAGAATTTACACCGACGATGAAGAATGGGAAATTCCTGTAGTTTCTGTAAAGGCCGTAGACCCCACCGGAGCAGGAGATGCTTACAGGGCAGGTTTTTTGCTCGCCTACACCCGGGGGTATTCCCTTCCCACATGCGGAAAAATAGGATCAACTGTAGCTTCCTTTGCGGTACAGTCCCGGGGCTGCCAGACCAGCCTTCCAACCTGGGAAGATATGAAATCCCGCTATGAAACCAGCTTCGGAAAACTGGAAGCAGAGGGCTGAGCTTGTAAAAGCCCGTAGAAGCAGGTTGAAATGAAAAAGCATATAAAATATTATTATAGTGACTTAAGAACTATAATCCGCGAATTACAATCTGGAAATACAAAAAATAGAATTACGGAAGAGGATGCAGATGAAACTAGCAGCACTGATTTCTGGAGGCAAGGACTCGATCTTTGCCATCCACAAAGCCCTTGAAGAAGGGCACGAGGTCACCCACCTCATCAATATTATTCCCGCAAGGGACGACTCCTACATGTACCACTCAATTAATCTCCATATGGTCGAATTGATCTCTGCCGCCAGTGAAATCCCGCTGATCCAGCAGGAGTCCAGCGGTATTAAGGAACTTGAGCTGGATGACCTCACTCTTGCCCTGAAGAGGGTAAATGTGGATGGGGTGTCTGTAGGCGCGATTGAGTCTCAGTACCAGGCAAGCAGGGTGCAGAAGATCTGCGATTCCCTCGGGCTTGAAGTCTATGCCCCTCTCTGGCACAGAGACCCCGAAGAACTCCTGAACGAGATGGCAAAAGTTCTTGATATAAGGATTGTCCGGGTTGCAGCCGAGGGGCTTGACAGCTCCTGGCTTGGTCGCCCTATTAATGTGAATTCAATTGAAAACCTCAAAGCCCTGAACCGTAGGTACATGGTCCACATGGCAGGGGAAGGAGGCGAATACGAAACCGTAGTCCTTGATGCGCCTTTCTTCAAAAAGCGTATAGAAATCGTGAAAAGTGAAATCGAGTGGGAAGGCGATACAGGCTCTTTAAAGATCCTGGATGCAAGACTGGTTGATAAGACCTGATTTTTCACAAGAAACTGTTCCGCAACTCTACAATATGACATCACTTTTATATATAGATGTATATAATTTAGCTGGCATCTGAGGAACTGTGTTCGACAGAAACATCCTTTCTCCAGATATTTCCCAGATCAGATTTCCCAAGCCAGATGCCTGTTCATGCCACATTCTTTTATTTATTTCTTTTTTTATTTTGTTTTCTAAATTTGAACTGGATTTTTTTGAACATTGTGGGATTCAAGCCAAAATCATTGATTTTGTTGAGCATGTTTAACGGTAGATTAAATAAGTTTATCCAGTTGTTGCAAAAATCACCTTATTTTTGAAAGGGGAGTCGAAATGTGAGCTGCAGCGAAACTAACTGTAAAAACCCATCAAGTAGTCTGCTTGAGCGAGCGAAAGCGAGCTAAACAGACGGCGGACTGTTGCGATTACATCGTAACTCCCAGAAAACCTTCGGTTTCCTGCGATCCCGAATCGCTATTCAGGTGGCGCAGCTCTGCCGTGAAAAATATCGGTACTGCAAAAATGTCCTGAAATTTATCTGTATACCCACGTTTTTATATATTATTGCTTATATTTGTTAAATTGGGCACCTGAGAAGAAAAAAATCTTTTCTCGCTGTAAACCTCAGCCGACTATTTTACCCCCCATATCCCCCCACTCCCAGTACTCAGGTGCCCATTCCCCCAACACAAATTACTGACATCATACCTCTTTCATTCTGTTTTTCTATTTTCCTTTTACATCCATTTCAGAGTTTCCTGTCTGTTTTTACGCATTAAGACGCTCATAAGAGATCATAAGATCTGTTCAAAAAGAGTTGCTTGAAAGGTCCTCTATATGCTGGCGGGATCAACTCCGAAAGGTGGAAAAACAGAATATGAATCAATATGGAAAAATATGAAAAAATGAGTTTCAGGAATCGGATTCCTGCAGTAACCAGCTTAAAATTCGAATTCATTCTCATTAAGGGTTTTCGATTAAATCCAGAATTCTCAGGGCAAGATATGCGCCATTCGCTCCATTGTCAATTCCTACGCTTCCGACAGGTACCCCGGGGGGCATCTGGGCTATTGAGAGAAGGGCATCAAGCCCGCCGAGTTTTGCGCTTACAGGTACGCCTATTACAGGTTTTTTTGTCCTGGAAGCAACAACCCCCGGGAGAGCTGCCGACAGACCGGCTATAGTGATAAAAACTTTCGCATCCGAATCTGAAATATAGCTATCAAGTTCGTCAGGATTTCTGTGAGCAGAGATAACCATTACTTCATATGTGTATTTGCTCTTTTCAAGTACGGCTACCGCGCGGTTGGCGATTGATCTGTCGGACTCAGAGCCCATAATCATTGAGATATCGACCATTTTTTGCTCCTTTGAGGCAAGTCAGGGCAGGCTTCCCTTTCCACTTAATTCGTTCTGGCGTTCGATACTCATCCTGATAAGAATTTCAAATATTTCCTTTATCGATCCTAAATCAAGGTTGAGTTCGGTTGCAGTGTTTAATGCCCTGTTGATTACAACCTCGTTTTGCTTACGGTCATTTATGGAAGTTCCATTTATTCTTTTTGATTCAAGAACTCTCTCGGCAAGGTTGACCCTTTTATCAATAAGGGAAAGGATTTCCCTGTCAATTTCCTCTATTTCTTTGCGGACGGATTCAAGTTCACTCAAGAGGACCCCTCCCTTTAAAAGATATTGCGTCTCTGTTACTTATACTGGTTTCTATGATCTTTCCTTCTATACCGCAGCTTTCCCATGCAGATTTAAGCTCTTTTACCTGTTCTGCCTTCACAAGGGCTGCATAGGAAGGGCCGGTACCTGAAAGGCTGACTCCCGTCACTCCGCATTCCAGAGCCCTGAGCATGTATTCCGTATCAAAACCAAGGGCTCCGCAGTAGAGAAAGCCATTAAGTGTCATTGCACGTTCGTACTCCCCTTTGAGGGCGAGCTCGTATGCCATTTCTACATATGGGGCAATCAGCCGGGAACGCTTCACATTTGTATCTGCACTGAAAGCTTTTTTTGCAGGGGCAAATATCAAGACTTTTGAGTCGGCTTCTTCGCGCCTGACAAGTTCCATTTTTCGGTTGTCAGTAACAACAATCCCGCCTAAAAAAGAAGCACAGGCATCGTCAAAAGCTCCTGTTACCGTAACTCCCACTTCTTTTGCAGCTCTTACGCCCAGTTTTACTATTTCAAGAGGAGGGAGAGTCTCACCAACTGCCCTGAGGGTTGCAAGGACTGAAGCGTTTGCTGCAGCACTACTGCTCTTTAGTCCCCCTGCAATGGGGATTTCACTTCCCGTTTTTATAGTACCTTCGAGTTCAAGTCCGAACAGCTCAAGGACGAGTTCTACGCAGTGTTCCATAAGGCGAGTGTCTCCTTCAGGCATTCCATCTATTGAGCCTTCAATGCCTGATTTTCCCTCGGAGAGAGACGTCTCTGCAAAGGTTTTTAAGTCTATCCCGAATGCTGCACCTTTCCAGGTAGCTATGGCGTTTATTATGGTCCCGGCCCCGAAAGCGCAGGCATACCCTTCAAATGTCATCAAGTCCAGAACGCTCTGTTCTTTAATATTTTTTACCTCTATTCCGGGCAGCTAAACTTTATACAGGGTTCAGGAATTTCTCTGCAGAAAAGAAAAAAAATCTCTAAATATAAATAGTAAAGCCAAATTGTATATATATTAAGCCGTTATCTACACACTAATAAATACTTTAAATATGAAGTGAGCATCCTCTTACTTCCAGGCCTGGCCTGAGCAACCAAAAACGGGGAATCCATATAGAGACCAGAAAAGTACAGCAGACGGGCGGATCCACTTATATCATTTCTCTCCCGAAACAGTGGGCCGAAAAAGTAGGAATCGAAACAGGGACGAGAGTTTCCATTCAGGCTCAGCCAGACGGAAAACTGTTAATTGACCCTATTCTGGAAGGACGCACGATAAAAACGAAAAGAATCGATGTGACAGGATATGAAGCCAGAACCCTGGAAAGGGATATCATTGCTGCATACCTCTATGGCTATGACAGAATGGAGTTTACCTCAAAAAAGATACTTGCCGAGCAGAAACAGGTCATCCGGAAGGTCTGTTACAAACTCATAGGCCCTGAAATCATTGAGGAAAGCTCAAACGGCGTGGTCATTCAGGACCTTCTTAATCCCAATGAACTCCACATTAAAAAAGGCATACACAGGATGTTCCTGATTGCAGGCTCCATGCAAAAAGATGCCATACGAGCCCTCAAAAATATTGACCACGACCTTGCTCTTGATGTAAGCCAGAGGGATGACGAAGTCGACAGGTTGTGTCTCCTTATTTCCAAACAGTTCCGTTCCGTTCTCTGCGGCGGGAGAATGCCCGATTCCTCGGAAACAAGTATCGAGGAATACCATGACTTCAGAATGGCGGCAAGCCCTATAGAAAGAATAGCAGATCATTCACAAAGGATTGCAAACGTTGCCTCCAAAATGCAGGAGCCGGTCAGAGAAGATGTAATGGAAGTCATAGAGAACCTCAGCAATACCTACATGGAACTTGTTCAGCAGGCAATAGACGCCCTTTACAATGCTGACACTTCTCTTGCAAACCAGGTAATAGACAGCATAGATAGTATGCGCCTGCGTGTAAAAGAACTTCATGCCTCCATTCTCAAACTTGAGTCCCATGAAATCATGATTTCCCTCGGAATGATAGTGGACAGCCTTTCCAGGATAGGAGACCTTGGATCTAACATAGCCGAGATAGCCATAAATTCCGCGATAAAAGACAGGTAAGGCTTCCGGGAAAAGTTCGTAGTCCCTTAGAACCAGGGTGTTCTCAGGGTGATATTATTCAGAGCCTTAATATTTGGACCCCAAAACTTCAGGAATTCAATCGGCCTGCCCACCATATAGAAAATCTGTTTTTGTCTGGCGGTGCCTCCCAAAAAGAAATAAATAGTATTTAAAAAAGGTCGATACAGGTAGAAATAAATAGCTTTCCCTTTTAATGAATACATTTCTCTTTTACTCTGAAAAAATGAAATTGTCATTTTTTCAATATCAAGAGACTGAAATTTTATATTCAACAATAAAATTTCTTGATTTAAATTAAAAATGTGCAGAGTAATTGAACAGCGTTTAATGTATGAATATGGTATGAATATGGTAATCCTGGCCGAGAGTTGAGGTTCAGCAGCCAGGGTTTTTCGGAGTACGATAGTAAAAGGATAGGGAAACTAAAAAGAAGACTAATCTTCTAGCTCCTTCATAGGATAAAAACCATTTATATTTTTAAGATATAATGAATAAAAATAGGAAAAAATATAAAGGAAAGTACAGAACATCAGTACAAACATAAAAATTCAATAGAAAATGAAGAGAGTTAACGGCAGAACGAAGTTCCTCTTTACAAAAAAGTTTTTTGTTAAATATGTCCGGGAGTCAGGCGATAGGAAGTAATTTATTTATATTCTGGTGTTATTTCACGGAGGTACTTTCTATTCTCACATAGAGATGCAAGGTTTGCTGTTTATTCCAAGTATGTCAGAAAGGAGATGTCAGTATCTACAATCTCTCTGATTCCCTTAGCTTAACAAATGGAAATTATTTATATGCAAGGATCAATTAAATAAAAAGGTCACGAAAACACCAGTAATTTATAAAGGAAAGCAATCCGAGAAATCCTTTGGTGTTATGCTTTTCCCAATGGAGGGAAGCCATGAATATGATAAAACGATTTAAGGTAAGCTTTTCAAAAATATTTAACAAAATGTTCAAGAAGAAAGGAGCATGCATAGGTATCTACGGTCCCCCCAATGCCGGCAAGACAACCCTTAGCAATCGCATTCTCCGGGACTGGGTCGGAAGCGAGGAAACAATGGGCTCAGTTTCTCATATCGCCCACGAAACCAGACATGCAAAGAGAAGGAACGGGCTCTCCATCGAAACTAACGGGCATACTATCAGCCTTGATATTGTGGATACCCCCGGACTTGCAACCAAAATAGACTTCCATGACTTTATGGAACAGGGTATGAGCGACTCCGAATCAAAGAAAAGGTCGAAAGAAGCTACAGAAGGCGTAATTGAAGCTGTAAAATGGCTGGATGATCTTGATGGGGTCATACTGGTGATGGATTCCACAGAAAACCCCTATACTCAGGTTAACGTAACGGTAATAGGGAACATGGAAGCCAGAAACCTGCCGCTTCTCATCGTAGCAAACAAAGTAGACCTTCCTGATGCGGATCCCGGAGTCATAAAGGAAGCCTTCCCTCAACACCCCATGGTTCCAGTCTCGGCACTTGAAGGAATGGGAATGGACTCGTTCTATGAAGCTCTGGCCAAGCAGTTCGGGTGATCAAAATGCAGGGAATCCAACTTGATCTTATATCCGAGGCCAGAATCTCTCAGATGGCTTCTATGGAAAAAGTCCGGTATATAATCGATGAGGTGCGGAAGGGCAAAATACTTGTACTTGAAAAAGGGCTTAACCCTATGGAGGAAGCAAAACTCATTGAGATGACAATGTCAGCAATTCAACCGGATGTGTTTTCAGGAATTGAGATGCAAAGCTACCCTGCAAACGCAGAATCCTCTTTGTTGGGTAAGTTATTCAAAAAACAAAACAGCAAGAGACTTACGGTGATAGGGCCCGCAAACCAGCTCAAAACCCTTAAAAAGGACAGGAATCTGATCAGTGCACTTGTCTCTGCAAGTAAGTAAACGAAGTGGAAACAATGTGTGCCCAGAAGACCCAAGACCTGGAAGCAAAAATATCCCCTCCTCAGTCCCTAGGCTCCTTTGAGATGGGCAGGAACGACGTTAACGTAGTCTGTACCTACGGAAAAATTGCAGTATGGTTTGGACGAAAGGTTCCTGATTATATTATAGCGCAGGTACTCATAGGAATCTCAAAGGTAGACCCATCTACTGTTCACGAGTTTGAGATCATCTGCGATTTTGATGAGATCACGGAGTATGAAAGCAAAGGGTACATACTGGTTTCCTATGGTAAAACGGCCGGCGGATATCGTGTAAACTATAGTATTCCTTTTTCCAACAAAAAAGCTCTCTTCCATCTGTCCCGGTTCGTACTTGAAGAACTCCAGAAAGGAGAAGTACGTAAGGACTTCTACTGGAACGGGAGTGACTGCGACATCCAGCGGCTCTATAAGGAGTTCAGAAACAATATTGACAGCTGGGAACTAAAAGCTATTAATTATAAGACTGAGCCGCAAACAAACCGATAAACTTCCGGCAAGAAGGGGATTAACGGAAGCTTCCAGAAATTTATCCTGAAATCCTTACCATAAGTTTAAAAAAGCGAAAAAAATTATCTGGAAGGATTTCATAAATTAAATTCAGTTTTACATTCCATACTTACGGTAGATATTCTGGTAAATATGGTCTGTATTTACGATAATTATTTACATTACTTTATAGTCTCAGGATGCAATGCGTATAGACCTCAGGATTGCAGTACGTATGTCCAGGGATCTTCGCCGGTATTTTGAGATTAGTATCAGTTATCCGATAAAAGTAAGTAAATTGAAAGTTAAGCACTTATTATTTTCTGTTATTTATTGAGAACTCAACTCAATACTTTTTGGAGAACTTCTATGAAAAAAGATCAGGTAAATGACTGTAAAGATGTAATTTTATCTATGGAACTTATGGTGAACAACCTCAGTGAGGTTGTCACGATGCTTGACTGTCAGGCTATAGAAAGCATGCTTCAAAAAATCATGGAAGGGGAGAGGGTTTTTGTAATGGGTGCAGGGCGTTCCGGGCTTGTTGCCAAAGCTTTTGCAATGAGGCTGATGCATCTCGGATTTAGTGTTTATGTTGTTGGTGAGACCACAACCCCTGCAGTCCATCCTCAAGATGTTGTTATTGCTATTTCAGGGTCAGGAGAAACCCGTTCCATAGCAAATCTCGGAAGAATAGTAAAGGAGATCGGTTCAACTCTCATAACTGTCACCTCCAAGAAAGATTCGTCACTTGGTAAAATTTCTGATGTAACCATGGTCCTTCCGAGCAAGACCAAAAACGATCATGATGCAGGAGGGTCTCTTGAAAAAAACATGAGAGGGGATTACAAGAATTTGCCTCCTCTGGGTACTGCTTTTGAAATTACTTCCCTTGTCTTCCTTGACTCGGTAATTGCCCAGCTGATTACGCTTACAGGTGCTTCGGAAGCAGAACTCAAGTCCAGGCACACAAATGTTGAATAACGGATTGAGCATTGATAGGATAATGGCTTTAATCTAACTATCTAACTAAAAACTGAATGTCTAAATAAACGGATTGAGTTTCTTAAGAAAAGCAGGATTTTAAAAGATGTAATTTGCAGGGACATAAGGAGGGTGTAACTTGAAGGAAATCAGTTTTTCAGAAAACATATCCCGGATCGATACTTCCGGGATCAGAAAGATTTTCGAAGCTGCAGGTTCAAATGCCATCAACCTTGGGCTAGGACAGCCTGACTTCGATACCCCGGAACACATAAAAGCCGCAGCAATAAAAGCCATAAATGAAGGTTTTACGGGTTATACCGTAGGTCCGGGAATCCCTGAACTGAGAGAAGCCCTGAGCCAGAAATTCCGGGAGGAAAATGGGTTTTCTGTTTCTCCCCAGGAAATAATTGTAACCTCAGGTGCATCTGAAGCCCTTACCATTGCCCTTACAGCCCTCCTTAATATCGGAGACGAAGTTATGATCTCAAACCCCGGCTTTGTGTCCTACAACGCCCTGACTGAGATCCTGAACGGAAAGGTGGTAAGTATCCCCCTGGCAGAAGACCTTACCATGAAGCCGGACGCTGTCCTTGAGAGAATCACTCCTAAGACAAAAGCCCTTATCCTTAACTCTCCGTCCAACCCTACAGGTGCGGTCTCAAGCAGGGCGGATGTCAAAGCCCTTGCCGAGATTGCGGATGACCACAATATAACCATCATTTCTGACGAGGTTTACGAGTACTTCATCTACGAAGGCGAACACGTAAGCCCTGCCAGCTATTCGGATAATGTGGTTACCGTAAACGCTACCTCAAAAAGCTATTCCATGACAGGCTGGAGGCTCGGATATCTTGCAGCCAGAAAAGAGTACATAGCCCAGATGAACAAAGTCCACCAGTACATACAGGCCTGTGCAAATTCAATTGCTCAGAAGGCTGCCTATGCCGCAGTTACCGGCCCGAAAGACTCGGTCAATGCAATGCGTGAAGAGTTCCGAAAACGCAGGGACGTACTCGTAAAAGGACTCAACGAGCTGGGAATGGAATGCGCTCTTCCGAAAGGGGCTTTCTATGCCTTCCCAAAAGTTGAAAGCTCAGCCGAGATCGCCTCTAAAATGATCTCAAACGGGGTTGTTGTTGTCCCGGGAACAGCCTTCGGAAGCGAGGGTGACGGCTATATAAGAATTTCCTATGCAGCCTCAATGAAAGATATCGAAAAATCCCTGGAAATTATGGAAAAAGTGCTCTGAGTTTTTTAAGGAGAAAGATCTTTTCATTTCTTTTTTCTCTTCTTTTTTCCAGCTTGGTTTCTTTTGTTCCAGTTTTACTTCTCTTATCCCTATATTCTTTTTTATTGTCCTAGTCTTACTTCTCTTATTCGTCTATTCTTTTTGTTCTCTATTCCTTTCTCTTATTCTTCTATTCTTTTTTGTTCCATATTCTTTCTCTTATTCTTCCTTTCTTTTTTCTTGTTCTACTGTTCTCATTCCTTTTCCCTATTTCCGTAATAACACTGCAAACTTTGGGAATATTTATATTGGGGCATCCCATACCCTGATATGAAGAAATGTGCTTATTGCAACTATTCCGCAGCCTGCTGATCAATATTATTTTGCAATGACCTTTTTTCCCGGTTATGTTGCCGGAACATTTCTGTCCATTGAAATTACACACTGAAAAACTGTCTGTATCAAAAAGTATGTGCCACCGAATGGTGAATTTCTGGACATTTTCACAAAAATAGCTTCTGAAGAAAGGTATGAAAAAGAGCTGTGTGCCTTATGCCTGTAACTAAAGTACCTCTTGCATTCATGTCTGTTTTTTTGTTATTGAGCCCTGCTTCCGGTTCGTTCATCCCGGCGGCAAACGGGTCAAATAGCTATTTTTACGAAAGCTCAAACTCAATAGAAGTTCTTCTGCTGGAAACCATCGAACCCCCTGCCCTGCTTTTCGTCCCTGAGTCCGCGGACCCTCTCACAGGAAGCAGAGACGGAAACAATAAAAAACTTGAGAAAATGAGCCCCTTCTTGATCCTGATAGCGGGCATCCTTGCAGGTTTTAACCCCTGCTTGCTTGCAGTAATGGCTTTTCTGGCTTCTGTCACTCTTGCCCAGGCAGGGGGGAGAAACGAGATGCTCAAAATCACCCTGGGATTTTCTGCGGGCATTTTCACCATGTACATGTTTGCAGGAATAAGCATTTTGAGTACTGTCAGTTTCCTGCCTGAATTTCGGAGCCATTTTACGGCGATTACGATCCTGTTGACTGCCCTCCTCGGGTTCTGGCACATTTATGATGCATACTGGCTTAGAACACATGCAAAGTCTACCTTCAGGACCCCGAAATCCCTGAAGGACTTTATGAGCCGTATGGGTGAAAAAAATCTCCTGCTTCTGTCTTTCCTTGCAGGGAGCATGTTTTCTCTGGTCAAAGCCCCCTGCGTAGGAGCAATCTATCTCTCAATCCTGAGTATGATGGCAGTAAAAACCGATATTATAAGAGGAATAATATACATGGGGATCTACAACTTTGGCCTTCTGCTCCCAGTAATGTGCCTTGGCCTTTTGCTGTCCTTCGGGTTAAGCCCGAAAAAAGTCACCGAATTCCGTGAAAAAAGAAGGGTGGAGATAAGGCTGATAACAGGGCTGATACTTATTGTTCTTGCCCTGCTGATGCAGCTAAGGATACTCTAAAAAAGATATTCTAACAAGGTACTCTATACTTATAAACTCTAAAAATTCAGATAAGGAATCAGAGCGTGGGCTCCTCATCCGGTCCTTCTGTTGAGGGCTCTTCTGAAGCCCGAAGGCGCTTTTCTTCAATCATTTCCAGAAGTCTGTCCACTACTTCTTCGATTCCTTCTCCGGTAATTGTGGAGATGTTCAGTTCGATCTCGTCCATTTTCCTGAACTCCGGCCTGTCAGCTTTGTTGGCAACAACGAGCAGGGGAAGGTCAAAATTTTCCCTGATTTCGGCAAGCAGGCGTTTCTGGTCCTCAATCTCATATCCGCAGCTCTCACTCGGATCGATAATGAACATTACAACTGCATCCAGGAAGTGGATTGCGGTAATCGCCTGGCGTTCAATATCGTTTCTCTCCGCCATCGGGCGGTCAAGGAGCCCGGGGGTATCCATGACCTGATAGCGGACTCCATCCCTTATGAAGTGGCCGATTGTTACTCCTTTTGTTGTGAAGGGGTATGGGGCTATTTCCGGGCTTGCTCCGGTAATTTTCGAAACAAAACTTGATTTTCCTACGTTTGGATAGCCCGCAATTACAATAGTGGGTTCGTCCCGGACATCAGGAAGTTTCCTGAGGATGTTTCTTGCTTCATTCAGGAAGAGAAGGTCCTTATTGATGGACTTGATTATGGAGGCAAGCCTTCCGAAGGCTTCTTTCCTGATAGGTTCGGGGGTATCGGCCTCCCTCATTTTTCCTACATAACTTCTTGCAACCTCATGGATCTTCCTGCTTGCCCAGTCAATGGAGGCCAGGGACATCTTGAGTTTTTCTACGCCCACAAGGATGTCGGTCAGTTCGTAATAGAATCTGGGCAGCTGTTCAAAACTTGGAAAACGCCGGACTATGTTTGCAAGGTTATCCGTGAAAATGTTTGCAGCTGTCAGCAACATGGACTCATTAGCCCTGAGCCGGCTTTCCCTCCCCTCAATAGTTTTCCCGGACATTGCTCTTGCTGCCCGTTTGAAAGCTTTATTGGTTAACTCCTCGGAAGTAGGAACTGTGTGAATTTTTTCAAATATCATATTTTCTAACCCTCTGGGGGCTCTGTTAATCTATATAGTGGTTTTTCTGAGTGAGGAAGTTTAGCAGAAAAATTTAAAGTCCGTAAGCAAAAGTTTTTTAAAAGTTCCTGAGCGGAGTTTTTCTACTTTTCTCATCCGGATTCTTTAAACAGCGCTTCTCTCCAGGCTTTTTATGCCCAAAAACTTATACGATCCCGGAAAACTGTCACGAAGGATAATTAAGTTATGGGTTTAGCGGCATACGCAATTATATATAACTTCAAATCATAATGGTTTCTTTCTATCAAGCTCGATCTGGAGCAGTATTCATGAAATGTAAAATACTGTCTGATTTACATTTGTTTGTTGGCTGCTCAATAATCGATTACAATTATGGTTCTATAAGGAATTTTAGTTTTTACAACACTTAAATACAGGCAGGAAAAAGACTGTATTATTCAGCAGAACCGGATTTTATTTATATTTGTAATTGTAATTTGTATTAAGGATTTATAATCATTAATTATGGTAAATTAAGATTATGATAAATTAAGGTATATATCATTATACAATTCTTGATGTATGTACTTCATCCTGATACAAGGTATATGAAATTGATGGTGGTAGTATGGAACTCACTCCGATTCAAAAAGACATTATTATTGCATTAATCAACCTTCAGCGGCAAAAAGACAGGGCAATCAAAGGGGAAGAAATTGCCGAAGTTATCCAGAGAAACCCTGGTACGGTCCGCAACCAGATGCAGTTACTAAAGGCCCTTGGGCTGGTTGAAGGCGTACCCGGGCCAAAGGGGGGTTATAAACCAACAGGGGCAGCATATGATGCTTTGCGCATCCAGCAGTTGACAAATGAATCCGTTGTCCCCCTCTACAGGAATAATGTGATCGTTAACGGGGCAACAGCTGCAGAAATCAGCTTTACGACCGTCCGGAATCCCGATGCCTGTAATGGGGTAATCAGGGTAATAGGTAATATCAAGGACTTTGTAATGGACGACAAGCTACAGGTAGGGCCAACCCCTGTAAACCGCCTCATAGTCCGGGGAGAAGTTACTGGAAGGGATGACACCAACAACTCAATCCTTTTTAACATTACAGAAATGATTTCCCTGCCCAAAAAACATGTCAAACATTATATGAAGTATCCTCCGCTGCTTGTGAACTTCAATGCCAGTATTCAGGAAGCTACAAGGCTCTTTATCCGGAATAACGTACACGGAGCTCCCGTGGAAGACAAAGGAAAAATCGTGGGGATAATTACCTATACTGATATTGCACATGCAATTGCCCAGGGAAAGCCCAATGTCAAGGTCAAGGACATAATGACAAAAGAGCTGATAACGGTTGACGGGGACATGCAGCTCTATGATGTGGTAAAACTCTTCCACAAGTATAATGTGGGAAGGCTTATTGTAACAATCAACGGAGTTCCCAAAGGGACCCTGTCAAAAACCGATGTGCTGAACGAACTCGCGGTATATTGAAAAGGTAATCGGTGTCTTAAAGCTGGATCAGTTTATTGAACTCGGGCTCACCTAATTAAAACCTGGGTCCTTTTTTTGAAACCCCAATTAATTTGTTGAAATAAGGCTCAGCTAATTGGCTCAGCTAATTAATACTAAGACCTCTTATTGAAACCGAAACCATCTGGTTGAAACTGTAATTAACAAAGGAAATGCCAGACAGGGGACAGAAGTCCGGGTTTTTAAGATATCCTCATCTCGTATTTAATCTCTTTATATCAGTGTCTCTCCATTTAGTCTCTTTTCATTTTTTCGTGTCTGGAAACGAGCTCTGCCGCAATCTCGTCAAGGGTAACATTGTTTGCTGCAAGCAGTACCAGTAGATGGAAAATCAGGTCCGAGCTTTCCGAGACTATTTCTTTATGGTCTTCATTTCTGACTGCAAGGATGGTTTCAATGGATTCCTCTCCCACTTTCTCAAGGATTTTGTTCATGCCTTTGCGATGGTTCAGGAGTTTGCAGACATATGAATTTTCGTCATAGTTCTCTTTTCGGTCCAGGATTATCTCGTACACCCTGTTTAAAATGGATAAGTCAGCCTCCGGCATTCTAACACCTGTTCAAGATAAATAGCAGTTATAATAATCATGAAAAATAAAAAGAAGTAAAAACAGGAGGGTTTTCAAACCTTCCTGGGGTCGGTAATTTCTCCCGTAAGGGCGGATGCTCCTGCGGTTGCAGGGGAAGAAAGGTAGACAAATGATTCTGCGCTTCCTTCTCTGCCCTTGAAGTTGCGGTTGGAAGTTGCAAGCCCGACTTCTCCCGGGCCGAGGAGGCCGAAAGAGCCGCCCATGCAGGGTCCGCAGCAGGGAGATTCTACGATTGCGCCGGCATTCATGAGTTTTTCAATATATCCGGCTTTTAAGAGTTTCATATACTCGGTTTTCGAAGCAGGCACAACAAGGAGGCGCAAACCTTTTGCAACCGGCTCATCGCCCATGATGTCGGCCATTATCTTGATGTCTTCAAACCTGCCGTTCGTACAGGAGCCCATAAAGATCTGGTCAAGCTTCGTGCCCTCAACTTCGCTTACCGGTTTTACGTTATCCACATTGTGAGGACAGGCTACCTGGGGTTCAAGGTCAGAGACATCGTAGTGCCTGATGTCCAGGTATTTAGCCCCTTCATCGGACTTCCAGTATGGGTCAAGTTTGTAGCCCGGAATCCTCTCCTGAAGGTATGCTTCGGTAACTTCATCGGCTTCGATAATTCCTGCCTTTCCTCCCATCTCGATTGCCATATTGGAGATAGTCATTCGCTCGGGAATGGAGAGGGAACGGATGGTTGAACCTGCATACTCGGCTGCCATATACCTGGCACCTTCCACTCCTACATCTCCTATAAGGTGCAGGATAAGGTCTTTGGAGTAAACACGGTCTGGCAGTTTGCCTTCAACTTCAAAACGGAAGGTATCAGGAACCCTGAACCAGAGTTTGCCTGTAGCAAAAACGGCTGCCATGTCAGTAGACCCTATGCCGGTAGAAAATGCCCCTAAAGACCCGTATGCGCAGGTATGGGAGTCAGAGCCCACAATAAGGTCTCCGGGCAGCACATGCCCTTTTTCGGGCAGAACCTGATGGCAGACTCCTTCATAAACATCGTAGTTTAAAATGCCCTGCTCTTTTGCAAACTTCCTGAGCATGATGTGGTTTTCAGCGGCATTAATCGAGTCTGCAGGGACCTGGTGATCGAAAATGATTACGATTTTGCTGGGATCCCAGACTTTTTTTTCTTCTTCATCTCTCATGATTTCGTAAAAGCCCTGGACTGCCAGCGGACCTGTGATGTCGTGGGTCATTGCCAGGTCTATGTTTGCCAGTACGAAATCCCCGGCTTTCACGGGAGTTCCAGAGGCCTTCGAAAAGATCTTCTCCGAAACGGTCATCGGACGGTTGTCACTACCAGACATTCCGGTCATGGGGATAACTGGAGCTTTCTAATAAATAAATTTAATTGCTGAGCCGGAATGGAAATGGGGTTCAGGACAAGGATAAGGCATGTTTCTTTAGTATTTTTTTCAGTATATCTTTCTTAAATGCGGGGTGCTTTGACGGTTATTTTTTATCCGGGTGGCAGGCCGGTCAAACCCGCGTGACGCAGGGAAAGAAAACTGAAATTCTTTTTCCGGGACTCCGTAATCGTGGGTGGTCCACCTTTACATGATTGATACATGATTGATATTTTTGAAAAAAAACAAGTCTGACTCAAACTCCGGGATTCTGCCCCGCCCGAATTTCGCTTCGGGAGCACGAGGTCTGTTTCGCTCCGCTCAAGCAGACTAAAATTCGGGGTATTCTGATTTGTACAACCATATTCACTATATTCTGTCGTTCTTGTCCCGCTCGACGCAGGAGAGCGGTCTTTCCCAAATAGACGAAAAAGAACAAAGAAGGAATAAAAGCTAGCAAATAAAATATTAATTGAACGGAAATAAACTAACAGGTAAAAATGACCGGAAGGCACTATAACTCCTGTTTTTTGCTTTTTCTTCTTTTTTGTGAAGGGCCGCCAGACAGGTTGGCGGAGGTGCTGATATGTATCTGTGAATTTTAATGAGGGTTCTAGGGGAAGATATGAATTGTCTGTTCCTTTTTGAGTTGCAGCTTTGACAGATTCAGACAGAGATTATAGTTCCGAACTTAGTTTTCGGATATCCGGATATATCAACCGGTTAATACGGGATCACCGAATAGTGTCTCAATTGATTATTAATTGATTATTTTTGTAACTCCTTTGCTGTCGTGAACCACATAAACACATGTGCCTTTTTCCAGATTATTTCTGGCAATCTCCAGCCCTTCTTTGCCTTTTTCAAAATCTTCGTATTTTTCGTACATTGCAAGCGTGTCCTCAAGTTCCGCGATATATCTGGAGAGCAGGGCCTCTGCAAGTTTCCGGCTTTCTTCCGTAGAAATATGCCCTCCAAGCCCTTCACATTCGCAGGTGTACAGTTTAAGCCCTTCAATGTAAAATGGATAGGTGCTGCAGAGCATCGGGCGAACGGGATAAATCCTGCACCTGTTTGTTTCTTTTTCGAGGAAAATGCAGTCTCCATTCCTTTTTTGCCTGAGCATCCAGCCGTAGGCATGGATATTGCCCTCAGAGTCAATGTCCTCCTTCAGGAGCTCAAACAGCGGGGAGGTTTCCGAAAACGGCTCTTCATCTGTTTTTGATATTTCCGGTTGTACGAAAGAAATTTCTCTATCAATTTCTCTGTCTCTATCTTCTTCCTTGTTTCCGGTTTCTTCGGGCTGGCAGGTTTCAGGGATAAGGGGGCCTGCAATCTCAAGTTTTGAAAGCCCTGTGTGTTTCTGTATTTTCTCAATTTCCGGAGGAGTCAACACTACCCGGTTGTCCCCAAAAGCCCGCCGGCAGCACTTCCCGCAGTACTGGCAGGAAAAACCCGTTTTTTCGAGTTCGTGTGCAAGCTTTTCAGGGTCAAGCCGGCGAGCCATCTCAATTTCTTTTTTGAGGGAGGCGATAAGAATGAGCTGATACTTTGTTTTTCCGGATTTTTGTTGACTGTCTGAACTGGATTCTTCCATATACAGGTTCCTGTACTGCAGGTAGATCAAACTAACGCAGGTGGCGATTGCTGGTAGAAAAAGAGTGTCTGAAGGGGATGCGGGCATGGATAATAAATTTTCGTGATTGACATCAAACAGATAGCCATATTTTTTAAGACAGTTAAAACATAAATTAATGCGGTGGAACCTTAGCCTCCAACGAATTTTTGTCTTTTTGTTGTGATGCCCTTGAACCTGATATTCCCCGCCTGCCTGCACTCACAGGTGAGGAATATACAGCGTTGCAAGTTTATTCATCGATTTAGGAGGCGTTTTTTGTTTTTGTCTGTTCGCTTAGACATATAACTGTATGACAAGCTCCTATTTAATACTTTTCATATACTTCATAATATTTGATGTTATTATATTTATTATTTGTATTACTTACTGGAAATACGATATGTGAAAATATATTCTTTATTACAGAAAAACAGTTTTAATTTGAAAGTGTTTTTAACGCGGAATTTCAAGACTCAATTTGATCGTTTATTCTATTGCCTGTCAATTATATCTCCTTTTTTTCTTGCCATCAAACTTTTTTATATTAGTTTCTAAGTGAAAAAAACATATATAGTAATACGTATATTACTATATGTAGTACTATCCAGGCAAATTTGAAATTACCGATAGGTGATATGATGGAAACAGAACTCATGAGGATAGGGATTTCTCTTCCCGACATCCTTCTTGGTGAATTTGATGAGATTATTGGAAAAAGAGGTTATTCCTCCCGCTCTGAAGGCATAAGAGATGCCATAAGGAGTTATATTTCCTATTATGAGTGGATGAACGGCATTAAAGGACATCGTGTCGGGACAATTGCATTCGTTTACGATCACACAAAGCGAGGGCTTTCAAATTCCCTAACTGATATTCAGCACCACTACTCCCACCTGATCAAGTCTTCAATACACATTCACCTCAACCACGAAGACTGTTTTGAAGTAGTTATCCTTAATGGAGACGGCAAGGAAATAGCAGAACTTTCCGAGGCTATGATGGTTCTCAAAGGGGTAAAATTCTCCAGGCTCACAACCGTAGCTTCAAATGAAAATATTTGACCTTTCATATGAGATGCAAATTAATATATCGGGAGCTTAAAGCAGCCAAACTTCCAGATCTCATTCGGTGAGCATATTCCGAAACTTCAGGTTCGAGTCCTTCAGGAAATGTGAAGAATAAAATTAAAATCCTGCTGGTAGCCGATATCCACTCAAACCTTGAAGCCCTCCAGCCCCGGATTCAATCAGCAAGCTTTATATTCGGAGACTCAATTAAAAGTTAGTTTGTATGTGGCAGACACTACTTAGTAAGTTTGAAAAATACCCGGCACAGGCAAAGGTACTTAAGTTACTTTTTGAGCGCGGGTTTCAGGTGAACGAGGAAGGAAAAGTAACTTCCGGAAGCATCGAGATTGCACACACCCAGCTTGCAAAGGAGGTGGGGGTTGACCGACGGGTTGTTGACGCGACCACAAAGACCATAATCTCCGACGAACTCCTGAGCACCATATTCAAAAATGTCCATTCAATCCCTTTTCTCAGAGACGTGGCCCCTGCTCTCGGACTCGGGGTAATTATCATCATTCCTGAAGATGCCGCTCATATTGGCATCCTTGCAGAAGTTGCAGGCCTTATTTCCAAACACAATGTAAGCATTCGCCAGGCTGTTTCGGATGACCCGTACCTTACGGACAATCCCAGGCTTACAATCATTACCGACCACAAAGTCCCTGGCGACCTTGTTGACGATATCCTTAACCTGTCCTCGGTAAAAGGAGTAAGTATTTACTGAGAATAATTCCATTTTTACAAAATGAGAGTTTTATGAAAACTGGACCGGAATCGCGGCTTCTTATGAATGCCAGACCGAAAGGGGAAAAGCTACTTCCTCGGAGGTTGCCCTTGTAGCAGAAAACGGTTTTCTCACATTGTTTCTGATATGAAGGTTGGGGCAAGCCCCGAAAATTGAATTACAGGTATTCTCCGGAAGTCCGGCAGGGCATTTTCCCGAAATAAAATCCGGGTATTAGCGCAAAGCTAAGGTCTGTTATCTGGATAAACAAATATAATTAAAAAAAATGTGTTTTTATTTATGTCGCTTCCGCCTAACAAAATTTCCACAAATGGATGTCTCCCATTATCTCTTCTTTTACAGGCGGAAGCAGCTCTTATTGTATTTTTACTGGTGCCGGAAGAAAAACAGAGCACTTTTGGCTTTCTTGATTTTTATCCTTTTTACACAGGTCTTCGCACCCGTTTACTATGTCCATGCAGCAATCTGCTTTTCAAGCTACCTTTTTCGGTTCGGCAATAAAATCATACAGGAATGCTGCAACAAGTGCTCCTGCTATGGGACCTATGATATAAATCGGGAACTGGGCCCAGAGGTTAGCTCCACCCAGCAAAGACTCGGCAAGGTAAGGGCCGAAGGTGCGGGCCGGGTTCAGGGAAGAACCTGTAATGTTGCCTACAACGATCACATCTGCCGCTACCACAAGCCCGATTGCAAGCCCTGCAAAGCCGGAGGGAGCCCGTCGGTCAACAGCTGTACCCATAATGGTAAGCATGAGGAAAAAGGTACATACAGCTTCGCAGAAGATTGCCTGCCCGTAACTGACCCCATAGAACATCGAAGTAGCCCCCAGGCCCGTATCAACAGCCCTCATTCCCAGGATCGCTACGAGGGAAAAGGAAGCCAGGCCTGCACCTATGAGTTGGGCGACAATATAGGCAGAGAGTTCTTTTGCGGGAAAGCGGCCTGTGGCCCAGAGGGCAAGGCTCACCGCAGGGTTGATGTGGGCGCCGGAGATATGCCCGAAGGCATAGACCATGGCGATTATTGCAATTGCAAAAGCCATTCCTATGGCAAACCAGGCTTCGATGTCAATCCCGATATTAAACTGGTTTCCGGGAAGGGGCACCCAGCCCTCCATCAGGAGCACGGTCGTTACCACCGAGCCTGTTCCCAGAAAGACCAGGACATAAGTACCCACCAACTCCGCAAGAGCACGTTTCATGAGGTTTGTGTCTGTCATATCAACTCCTCACTGAAAAGTTTGAGACAAAGAGACTGAGATAAAGAGGTAAAGAGAACTGCAGGAGGAAACCGTACCCTGAAAAGGGCACAACCTGAAAGAGGAAAGAAAAAAGAGAGAAAAATTGCTGCAGGAAATAATTCCTGTAATTTTAGTACCCTTAACCTTAATTCGGAATTATTTTTGAATTTATTTTTGAATTTACTTTTAACTACGTTGTCATTTCATTTTTTACTGATTTTTCATTGCAACTTTTCCTCTCCTACTGCGGCTTTTTTCATCAGCTGCCTATACTCCGATTCCTCTTTTCCTTACCTACCCCTCACATACCCTTTATCCTCAATCACTACCCTTTACACTGCATCTGACCAGTTACAGTCGTTGCACTTGTAGTCAAAGTAGTTCGCCGAACAGAACTTGCAGACCCTGGCAGGAGAATGTGCCTGCTTTTTGTGCAGTGAAATGATGTTTGTCATAAGCGTTGCAGTTACGGGCTCGCTTGTCAGGAGACATGGGAAGTCCGCCAGGCGCATGAGCGCTGAGAACCGGACAGTGATCGCACAGGCCGGATATGTGTAACGCTGGGGATTCTGCAGGACCTCGTTTTTATCGATGGGACTCAGGTCGATAGGCACACCCTGTACAATGGATCCGGCACCTCTCGGGATATGGTCGATAATCCTTTCTCCCTTTTCGATCATGTCAATGAAGTCCACGTTGTGCAGCTCAGCTGCCGCCCCACGCCTCGGGTTTGTAAGTACAAGGTTGTGGAAGCGCTTGACCAGCAGGTCAAGCACCATCATGGTGGTAAACCCGTCCATCCAGAGAATCTTGGTGACTGCAGCAGCCGTCGCATCCGTGCCGATCGTCAGAGGGGAATATTCGTCCCTGAACTTTCCTTTTGCCCGGTTCATGGTACCCTCCAGAACGTCCGTGACAGCGTTGATGACTGCCAGCACGACATCGTCCTTTGTCATGTTGTACATGGACTGGGATATGTGGTGGGCTACGTCTCCCACGCCGTAAGCAGGTACAGTCACAATGTTCCCGTAGAAAACATCGGCGTCCATGGCGTTCTTTACGGTTTTTCGGATCCTCTGTTTATATGTCTCCATATACTTCCTGGTATCAAAGGAAGTATGTCCGGCTTCTTCCATGAGTTTGACCTGGGCATCAATCGGGGACTCGTAGACCATCTTGAGCATATCAATTTCTTCTTTTATGGCTTCGGATGGAGTTTTTCCGTCTTCGATCGCTGTCTGGAACTTCGCCCCTATCCCATAGGATGTGTTCATCCCCCAGGACTTTGAAGACAGGATCGCACGCTTGTGTTCTACAGGGATGTCCATCTGCTTGAGAATCCTGTTTACAACATTGCTTGTGCTTCCGGGCACAAAGGCAAAGTCCACGACACAGGTCGGCCCGTAAAAGCCCCCGTACCTGCGGATTGACTCTTTTCCGATCAGGGCTTCGGACTTTCCTATTTCCTCTACGAACTTCATGACCGATTCATGGAAAGCCGGGTCCTCTTCATAGAGAATTTCGAGGATCGGAGGGGTCTGGTAATGCTCTACAAATGGATCATCTTCAGGCCTGACCGTGTCCGTGAGGCCTGTAAGGGTTTCGTAATGGGTGTTTACGGAATCGATGTGCAGGTCGAAAACCTCTTTGGACTGCTCTCCGACAGGCTTCATTTTATTTACCGCGTCGACGTAGGGTTTTGCATCCGTTACTTTGAACTCGGTTCCCCGCTTTTTATTTATTACTCCCACAACGGCTTTCTGGGCCCCAACGGCCTCATCTGCCATTTTATTGTACATTTCCTGAACATCAACTTTAAACTCTGCTGTCATATTCATTCCCCAAAATCACTTTAAAGCTGCAGGGAATCTTGAGGGACCCTGAACCCTTGACCCTGAACTCTTAAATATTCAGAAATTCAGGCCTTAAAAGCCTGAGACATTTAATCAATTGTCCAGCTTTAACAGTAATAAATTCCATACTAAAACCCAAAGATCCCCTGTCCAGATAATTTTTTATTGACTTTCTGGATTCTACAGCTGTAATATATGTTGTATTTTATACAATAATTCTTTTTTATTCTATAAATAGCTTGATTTAAAAATAATACTTTGTTTAAAGACTCGAAAACTGATATCAAATACTCAAATTGTTAATTATTTTTATGAAGCCCTTCTGACAGCTTTCAGGATGTTCAATCCGGAGAACGAAAGGGTTCCGATCATAGTCTTTTTGACCGAGGGAGAAAACACCCAGGTCGTTGTTTCCCCTTACGCAATCCGCCAGAACATGAGGGGCGCGAATTCTGCCCTGGTTTCGATTTTTTTCTACCGGTTTCGGAATCAAATTTAGTTTCCTGAAAAAAAAGAACTGGAGAACCGATAAAAGTGAAACAAAAATGTAAGAAAAAGGCGAAAAGAGAAAGGCGAAAAGAGAAAGGTGAAAAGAAAAAAGTAAAAAAAGGTGAAGATTAAGGGCTCCCACCGGATGAAAAATAACTTTATGCGATCGAGGCGTCAGAGGCCGGTGGGAGTAAAAACAATATGGACAATGCAGTTTAATTATTTAATTTGGATGATCAGACTAACGTTTATTAGCTTTCGGGGGAAAGAAATATTCAGGTCATCTGTTCTTTTTCGACTATTCTGCCAAGGCACCTGATTGTTCGATTTGTGTTTTTATGCAGGATGCCTGTACCGCCTGCTTCTTCCCATTCGTGAATGTTCTCGGAGTTGTCATCGATCAGGACCCTGGAGGTTCCGGACTGGAGGGCCTTTTCCGGGCGGAAGCAGAGGATTGCATTGTTTGCGTAAGGGGTTCCGAGTTCCTTTTTCAGCCACTCTATTTTTCCTTTTCTGGCATTAATGAGAGCAAGCTTTCGGTCAGGATTGGGAAGGGCAGAAAGGATTGTAGGATGTAAGCCGGTCCTTTTTAAAAAACAATGAAGTTCCCTGCCTCCTTCCATCCAGGGCATTTCTGACCAGAAATCGGCTCCTGCAGCTGTAATGTGTCTCCAGAAACGTTCTTTGTCGGTAGTGTACCAGAACATCATGTGTTCGCCCAATAGCTCGCATGCACCTGTAAAATCCGTGAGAACTCCGTCCATATCCAGAAAAACCTTCAACCCTGAATCCTGTACGGAAAAGGGGGTGTAAGGAGAATTATCCGGAAGTATAGAATGAAAACTAAGGGAGTTGCCCCGAACCGGACTGCCCTGAACAGGATAACCCTGAAAAAAAACATTTTGGGCCGGGCTACTCCGGACTGGATTACTCTGACCATTATCAACAGGAGTTGAGTTATCCCTTACGGAACTTTTCCTTGTAAACCTGCGCTGATCATTATAATTGGACATGACAACCGTTCCTTATCTTATCTGGCGGAAAATAGTTTCCTAGTTATTATAGGAAGGATGTTAAATATATTTACTCTTAATAAATAATATAATTAACTGAATGGTTCATAAAATGGCAATAGTACAAAAAACTCCAATAATAATAATAATAATAATAAAATAATATTAAATGTAGTCATGGATAGAAAAACGAAAAAAGGAAAGTAAAAAGAAAAGTAATCATTCAGAGAATATAACTTTCAGGGAACATTTATGCTTCAGATTTTGTTTTAGATTTTGTTTTAGATTTTGTTTTAGGTTTTGTTTTAGATTTTGTTTTATTTTTTGTTTTAGATTTTGTTTTAGGTTTTGTTTTAGATTTTGTTTTAGATTTTTTTCAGTTTTTCTTCCGGATATCGTTTAGAGTTTCTTTAAAAGGACTATTTCTTTAAAGGGAGCTGCCTCATTGAAAGGAATATTTATAACTGTTACAAAGCTAATTCAGATTGATGGAAGGAAAAATGAAAAAATACCTGAAAATTACCATTTATACCTTTCTAACCCTATTCATACTTATTTTTATATCATATATTCTGGTTTTTTCCAACCCTTTTTTCATGAATACACACGTAAATTTGCTTGTTAAGCACAGCGGGACCGATCCTCATGAATTCAAGTTTGAAACTTACACAAAAGACGAATTTGCGCTGGAATATTTAAATATCTCATTAAGCCCGGAAGATGACTTTATAGAGCTTTTCGAGAGCCATTACGGCACTGCCAATAAAAAAGATGAATTCTTGATGATCACTTATGATATCCCTGACCCTGGAAATAATTCCACTTACACGCTTTACGGGATAAACAAGTATACCGATCTTGTCTACGTAAGTACCAGAAAAGCACACTGGGACGATGGAAGAAGAGGCGGAGCTTTTCATGAAGATGTAAGACCGCCGGAAAAGCCGGAAAGGGGATGAGCTAAAAATGACCCCTAAAAAGCCCGCTTTTTACCTCTGGCTTCTCCTGGTTGCAGGAGGAATAACGGCATACTTCCTCTATCCTGATGAGATCAATATCCTTTTTCTGGAAGACCTGTCCGAAAAAGACTATTACATGGCTTTGATTATCTATTTCCTGCTCCTGTCCGCCAGGGGTCTTACAATGATCCCTTCAACTCCCCTCCTGCTGGCAGGAGTACTGATCTTCGACCCTCTGGAACTCTTCATCGTAAACATGGCAGGAATACTGAGTTCTTCTACCATAGTCTACTATCTTTCAAAATTCCTGGGCTTTGACTCCTATTTTGAAACAAAGCACGGAAAATATTTCCGAAGAATAAGGAGAAGCCTCACCGACAAAGAACTCCCGGTAATTGTCGGCTGGAGTTTTTTTCCGCTTGTACCCACGGATTTGATAGTTTATGTCGGCTCAAGCCTGAAAATACCCCTGCTCAAATGTCTGCTTGGTGTTTTTGTGGGAGAATCCGTACTCAATGCATTTTATATCTTTTCGACAAACCTGCTCCTGAAGCTTTGAAATTAATTTCATCCTGGCCAAAAATAAGCATCAGGCTTTCCTGAAAACATTTAAACCTGCATGAAGCTCATAGGTCACATGAACCTAAATCACACGAACCCGGTAAGTAACTTTCAAATAATACTCCTTTTATATTCCTATCCACAGTAAACGAAATGTAAAGGATGAGAGCCAGTGAAAAACCATCGAATTTTTCCTCTACTTTTGATTATTATCTGTATTGTTACTGCCATTTCCGGCTGCACTGAAAGTAATGGAACCAGTAATGAAACCGGTTCCGATGAATTCAACGCAACTTCGGAAGAGGAAAGCCGGCAGATTGCCGAAACCTATGTCAGAAACCTTGATTCCTACAGGGAATATAACTTAACCGAACCTATCCTCGTAGAGACCGTGACCCTTCGCTGTCCCTACTGCTGGAAATTTGTCTACGAATTCGACCTGATTTCCGAAAAGGACCCGGATGTGACCGATACCGCAACCGTTACGGTTACGGTGACCGAAGGCGAAGTGGTTGATGCTGTCTATGCACAGGGCAGCAGTCACATCCCCGGGACCCCAACAGGCTCCATGGGAGCTGACGACCTTCTGAATTAAGCTTTCCGAAATTGAAATGTAAGGGTTTTGAATTTCCGGGCTCCGCTGTGCCCAGAATTGCGTAAGCTTTTTTAGGTCCCTCTCCTCCTTATACATGAATCGAATCAGATCAAACCCTGGAAACACCAGTATGAAAAACCACAAACTTTATCGGGTCTTTATTCTCACTCTGGTCTTCTCATCGTTCTTCCTGTATTCTGCAGAATACCTGATTATCGGGGATTCGGGCAGCATCTTCAAAACTTTCCTGAGCAGCCTGGCTTTTCTTCCCATAAACGTTCTTCTGGTTTCAATGATTATCCACCAGCTGCTCAATGATATGGAGAAGAAAAACAGGATTGAAAAACTGAATATGGTAATAGGGACTTTTTTCAGCCAGACGGGACAAGGCTGCTGGTATTCTTTTCAGAGGCAGACCCCGGGATTGAAGAGGTCCGGAAGTACCTGATCGTAAAAAAGGGCTGGAGTAAAAATGATTTTGCCGACGTGAGCCGGCGGCTGAAGAAATACGATTATGCCGTTAAGGCCGATTCCCTTGACCTGCTGAAACTGAGGGATTTCCTGGAGCAGAGAAACGACTCACTCCTGCGCCTGCTCGAAAACCCTGTTATGCTCGAACACGAGTCCTTTTCCGACCTCCTTATGGCGGTTTTTCACCTCAAAGAAGAGTTGATTAGCCGGGAAGAACTCCACGGGCTTCCTATAAGCGACCTGGAACACCTCGAGGGGGATATAAAAAGGGTCTACATCCTGCTTGTTTATGAATGGGTCGCCTATATGGAGTACCTCAAGACCAACTATCCCTACCTTTTCTCCCTATCCATGCGGACAAATCCCTTTGACCGGGAAGCTTCGGCCGTGGTGAAATGAACTGCTGCGGATCTAAGTTTCCAGCTTTTAAGTCTGCTGAGTAAAAAATGTCCTTAATGTTAAAACAGATAGGAAGAATAACGGATAAAACGAGTAACGGAAAAGAAGAGGGATTGAGAAAACATTTCTGCCTTCTTATTTTCGTTACTTTGTTCAAATTTTATCCATTAGCTTTTTGATATCTGCCTTGATATCCGAGGCAAGCTTTCTCGCACTCTCTCCGGTTGTGTCAACCAGCTTTTCAACCTTACCGGTAATGCCCTTTACCTCGTCTTTTACATCAATGGACTTTATTTCCCCGGATAGTGATTTTATTTCTCCATTTATGTTCTTTCCAAGTTTTGAGGCTTCATCTCCGGTCTTTTTTGCAAGGATGTCGATATCATCTCCTAATTTTTTAACTTTTTCCTGTATATTGAACCCTTTTTTACCGGTTTCTTTTTTTTCAGTTTCAGTTTCTTTTACCATAGAAACCCCTTTGATTTTTATATAATAATAATGATAGATTTTTTTATAAAGAGCCTGTTTTTCAGGCACTTATATATTAGCATCCAGAATTATAACATTATCCTTGAAAGTTAAGGCTCTTTAGAATTTAGAAAAAATAATTTTCGGATAATTTTCGGGTAGGTAGCCAGCAGAAGGGAATTTAGAAAAAATTGCTTGTTGCTTCAAAATGTTTCTTCTATACTCCCATAAAGTCAGAATTCGACAGAATCAGATCGGCGCAGAATTAGTAAATGGACTGACCCGTCTGGAGCTTATGTGGAGTGAGGTTGGAACATGTCATAGGTTGTGCCATAGGTTATACTTGTCGTAGACATTACATTAATAGTTGTGTCAAATAGCAATCGTTACTTCTGATCTTTGTCCTCTTCTTCAGGCGACAAATCATCCTCTGTCGGTTTATCAATATCGGTCTTCGTAAATGTGAGAGAAAACTTCATTATTCTTACACTATAGTCGAGCGTTGTTGGCTCCAATCTCCTGGCAACCATATAGTCTAAATACTTTAAAACTGTTTTTTGATTAATGGAAGAAATTCCTTTCATATTAAAAAAGTATTTTATGTTGGTAATTGATTTTTGTTTCGCCAAAATCAATCACTAATGCAGTATATTTAATCCACTGCACATTTAATTTGGTATAAACTTAAAAAACCCATACCTTATTAACTATAAATTAAAATAGTATGCTTGTAAAGAGTAGGGAAATTCAATAAATTCACAGAGTGTAAAGAGTGTATCCTGTCAGGCAGAGATTCCCGGAGAGGAAAGGATCCGGTAACTATAATAACACGGCTCCTGTAATTTATCCCCTGCAAACTGAGAAAGAAGAAACCTGATAAGATACATTTTCAGTAGAATACTGGATCTCCGGGACAGAATACCTCCATAAAAATGATAGAGGAGACATGCAGACTTTAGTTATATGCATAGACAGGGATAACGACCTGGGCGAAAAAGCAAAAATGGAAACTCCCATAGTAGGGAGGGAGGCAAATGTTCGGGCAGCAGTTGCATTGGGGATTGCTGACCCTGAGGACTCGGACACGAATACGATTTTCGGAGGGATCCGGATCCTTGACGAGCTTCTGGAAAAAGGAGTTGACGCTGAGATCGTTTCTTTTGCAGGGGATAAGAATGTCGGGGTGATTTCCGACCAGAAAATCGCCGAACAGCTCGAACTCTATATTCAGAAGAACGAAGTGAAGGGAGCAGTCTTTGTCTCGGACGGGGCGGAGGACGAAACCCTTGTCCCTATAGTGCAGTCCAGAATGAAAATTGATTCCGTAAAACGTATTGTCGTTATGCAGAGCGAAAACCTGGAAAGCACGTATTATATACTCAAGCACGTCTTCAGTGACCCCAAGATCTCTCAGACTTTTTTTGTGCCTATAGGCCTTGCTTTTCTTATTTATGCCATTTTCCTGCTCGCCGGCTACTCCGAAGGGGCGGTTGTGGGAATTCTTGCAGCTGTCGGACTCTACATGCTTTACAGGGGCTTCGGGCTCGATGATATTGTTGCCATCGAAAAAGAAAGACTCTGGGACGCTTTCCTTGAGCAGAAAATGGTCTTCATCAGCTACACTGCTGCCCTGCTTGCCGGGCTTGTAGCTACTGTGTACGGAACTCTGCAGGTCTGGCTACTTTACTCCGAAGAAGGAGTCTGGTACCATGGGACCCTGACTTTGATCTCGGTCTTCATCAATACCTCCGTATGGGGGTACGTGGCAGCTCTCCTGCTTGCAGACCTGGGAAAGATTTTCGATCTCAGAATGGACGGCAAGCCCGTATACAGAAGTATCTCTATCTCCCTCTTCGTAATCGCAGCCGGATTGCTCTTCTGGGGAGCAAGCACATACATCCTGGCTGTAGCCTACATTTCCGATGGGTTGTTAAGTGATCCCTCCGTTGCGCTGCAGTACTTCGTATATTCGATCATAATTGCCGTGCTCATTGCCCTTGCAGGGATAAAGTATTCCCTGTCAATCCAGACTTCGGAAAACGAGAAAAGAGTGAAAGGAATACAAAGTAAAAAAACTTCATGAACTTTGGGGTAACCAATCAATTGAAAATTAACGGATTTAATATTTAAACACGGGAAGAGATTTAAAAATGGATACGGAAGCTGAAATAGCGGAAATTGCAATACTCGGTGGGGTGGGTTTTAACTCCCACAGAGATTGTGAAAACATACCGATAAAGACTCCTTTTGGAAGAATTACTGCATATTTAACCAGTATAAAAGGAAGAAATATTGCAATAATTCCCAGGCATGTCGAAGAAATCCATATCCCTCCACACAGAGTTAATTACAGGGCAAATATCTGGGCTGTCCATTCCCTTGGAGTAAAGCGCGTAATCTCCACAAACTCGGTCGGGTCAATGCGCGGGCATCCCGTTGGCAGTTTTGTCGTGCTTGACGATTTCATAGATTTTACCTGTAGCAGGTTTTCGACTTTTTATGACGATAAAACCGTGCATGTAGACGTTTCCGAACCCTACTGCCCGGAAATAAGGGCAGCTCTCAGATATTCCCTGGAAAAAAAAGGAATTGCCTACACAGAAGGCGTTTATGCCTGCACTGAAGGTCCCCGTTTTGAGACAAGGGCTGAAATCCGCATGATGAGCCAGTTTGCAGACGTTGTTGGCATGACAGGTGTACCGGAAGTAGTTCTTGCAAAGGAACTCAGCCTCTGTTATGCTTCCCTCGCCACCGTTACAAACCAGGCATGTGGGATGACCACACAGAAATTAACTGCTGAAGAAGTCACGGAAGTTGTCGGAAAGGCTCAGGACTCAATCTTCGAAATTCTCTCGGATGCGATCGGAAAAATTCCTGAGACCCGGAATTGTATGTGCAGATTTGCAAAGGAAGGAGCTTGCCTTTAATTTTTTAAGAATATTCCAGATACTGTATTTTGAATCTCAAAGGAAGCTTACTTATATTATTCACATATCAGGATACACAATGACGCTATGGGTCCTAGGCTATGCCGAAAAATCAAAAGTTGTAGTGATGACCATAAAGGACCGGATGAAACAGCCGCTTTATATGGCTGAGCTTCACATAAAGGACAGTTATAAAGGTCCACGTCCTCATAAAATCAGGGTTCTTACCGGTAAAAAAAATGAGGAATTCATCCCTCCCCAGCAGTTCATAGAGCTTTTGCGCAGTGCAAACAGGATTATGCTCGCAGAAGGAGGGGACCCCGCAAATGAAGAGGCTTTTCTTGAAATGCTCAGGGGCTTTCAGCTCAGTGCGGATAGGGTTAAGATCTGCAAGTACTGCTGGTTCAACCGACGTTTTAATTTTGTGAACAGCAAGTCTATCAAGTACCATGACGAGCTCATCTGTGCCGAGTGTGCAAAAGAAGAATTGCTCCGGGCAGTTCGTTCGGCAGACTCTCAGTATGGAGAAAAATCGGTTGATTTTCTTGAACGAGTCCTCCACAAAACAAGAGACCTTGACCGTACAATCCGGATGCTGAGCCCTGAGAGGCTGGACCCTGAATTCACGCGTTATGACACTATCCGGACAAGCCCCACCGAAGCCACTTTTAGGATAAAGAACCTCCCCCTTAAAAAGAAGTTTAAGGAAATGCTGCTCCAGAAATCCGAAACCCTGCTCCCTGTACAGGCTCTATCTGTGGAAGCCGGTCTTCTGGAAGGAAAAAACCAGTTTGTGGTTTCCGCAACCGCAACCGGAAAAACTCTTATAGGTGAGATGGCAGGGGTTCAGAACCTGCTGGATAAAAAAGGAAAAATGCTTTACCTGGTCCCCCTTGTTGCTCTTGCAAACCAGAAATATGACCAGTTTACGGAACGCTATTCAAAGCTAGGGCTTACAAGCTCCATTAAAATTGGTGCAATTCTTATAAAGACCTCTCAGCGCGTGAAAATGAATACAAGTCCTAATGCGGATATAATTGTAGGTACTTATGAAGGAGTAGACCACATGCTCCGCTCGGGAAATGCCGATTTTCTTGGCAAAATAGGGACTGTTGTTATAGACGAGGTCCATATGCTCGAAGACCAGGAAAGAGGGCACAGGCTGGACGGGCTTATAGGAAGGCTTCGTTATGTGGCGCCTGAAGCCCAGTTTATCTACCTTTCCGCAACCGTTGCAAACCCTGAGGCCTATGCAAAGAAACTCGGAGCCCGACTTGTCCAGTATGAACACAGGCCGGTCCCCATAGACAGGCATCTCCTTTTCTGCCAGGAAAATGAAAAGGCAAAACTGATTTCCCAGCTTGCAAAAGAAGAATATTCGATGTGCTCTTCAAAAAAGCATAGGGGACAGACAATAGTCTTTACGAATTCAAGGAGAAACTGCCATAAGCTTGCGGGAACCCTTTCAATCCGGGCTTCCCCTTACCATGCAGGGCTTTCGCAGTATGAAAGAAAAAAAGTGGAAACCCTTTTTGCAAAAGGAGAGCTTCCGGTGATCGTGACAACTGCTGCTCTTGCAGCCGGGGTGGACTTTCCGGCTTCCCAGGTTATATTCGAATCCCTTGCAATGGGAATAGACTGGATTTCGGTCCAGGACTTCCTGCAGATGAGCGGAAGGGCAGGGAGACCCGATTATCATGACCGGGGCGTTGTCGTGCTCATGCCCGTTCCGGGGAAGTCCTATTCAAGTGCCCAGTCCGATACCGAAGAAGAGGTTGCAATCAAGTTACTGCAGGGGGAAATGCTCTCTGTAGGCGTTGAGTACGGGGAAGCTGAACAGCTGGAAGAGGTCCTGGCCTCGGTTGCAGTTACCTCTTCCATTCAGGATTTAAGGAATATCCATTCCCTAATGTTCGGAGTCTTTGATCTCGATAAACTGGTTTCCCGGCTTCAGAGCTACCGGTTCCTTGAGAAAAAGGGAAAAAAAGTATCACTTACCCGTTTCGGAAAGATTATTGCAGCTCATTTCCTGCCGGTCTCCAAAGCTTTCCTGATTCGAGACGCCGTGCTTGCGGGAAACAGTCCACTGAAAATTGTAACCAACCTGGAGTTTTTCGATGCTGCCTACTTCAAGTATGCAAATCAGATCGGAAGCTCTCTGCATGTGAACATGCCTTCGAGAGTTTTTCAGGGTGCAGCTCTCGATATAATCTTTGACGGGGAATCTCTCTCCCATCTGGACATCAAAATAAGGGAACTTATGCTGAACTTTGCCTCGGATTTTTTAACCTGTGGCTGCCGGGATTCTCCTTACTGCGGATGTGCAGAGCAGAAATTTTCGGAGAAGATTATCCGGCTGAGGATGGAAGGGTTGGATCCTACCCGGATTATCCGAAAGCTTGAGGACAAATACGGCATTTCCGCATACCAGGGGGATGTTTTCGGATACCTGGATAATGCGGTACGTAACCTCGATGCTGTGGAACTGATTGCAAGGGTCCATTCGAAAAAGGAAGCAGCAGAAGAATCAAAGAGGCTCAGGAAGAAAGTCCAGGGCTGAGCAACTCACAGCTTTTTGAAAACCAGTGATTTATAAGTGATGAAGAGGTAAACTATTCCTGTTATACCGAGAATCGTTTGTAAGAAAGAAAGCTGTCAGTATTTATGAACAACTGGCAAATACCGGATACCGGGATTTCCGTGAAATCAAAGTACAGAGGTAATTTTATGGCTGAGAATATTGAATCCAGGGAAAATGTTGAAAGCTCAGTTTCCAAAAAAGGTAAAAAGAGTATTACGATTGAATTTGTAAAGCCTGAAGACTTCCGGCAGATATATGCAATAGGAGCTGCAGGCGGACACAGCCCTTATGATTTCAGGATAGGTTTCTACAATGACACCCCCAAGATGTTCGGGGATGCCTCAGAGTCCAGGGTTATCGAGAGGCGCGTTGAAGCCGAAGTGATCCTCTCTCCGGTTGCAGCTCTTGAATTGAACCGCTGGCTGACCCAGCATATCAATGAGTATGAATCAGTTTTCGGGCCTATTGCAAGAGCGATGCCGCGACCTCTTCGAAAGGAGCCCGCAAAGTCCAGTAACGAAAGTACGGATATTCAGGGGTATATCTGAGTTCGGGTTTTTGTTGAAATCCGGGATCACGGTTACTGAAACGTCTGAAGATTCATTTCGGTTTGAGAGGCTCATAAGGCTCCCTTTACACTCCCGGACATCGATGGTTATATATCTTTGAAAAGGGTATGTAATCTCAGTTTTCTTAAAAGCCGGTGGAGTGACGATTCGGAATGGTTTTTCAGTTGCTGGTAGGAAGCATCTGATAAAGGCAGCAGACTTATTGTAAATGCGCATATTGCCCCGACACAATTTGCTCTGCGCCGGCTTTGTAATTTAAAAAACAGGCACCCGAGAGTACGGGGAACCGAAAATCCAGAATAAATCAGCGAGGGTTTAATTTTGTTCCCAAATAAAAAAGTTCAGAAAATCGTTGGATCGAGGATCCAGGTAGAAATGAAAGGCGACCTTAATTTGCTTGAAGGCACTCTGAAGAGTGTGGACGACTATATGAATCTTCATCTCGTTGACACGATGGAGATAGTAAGAGGGGAAAAAGTCCGCTCTCTTGGTTCTGTAGTGCTTCGGGGCAATAACATCATACTGATTACTCCTGTCGAAGACTGAAACGTCTTAAGAAGGAACCTCATTAGTGTGGAAGCAGGCATGGATCTTGAAGAAGAAGCATACAATATAATTAGAAGACACAAAGAAGGCGTTTTCCAGAACGTTATCTGGAAAGAGTTGAATATCGACAGCAGGAAATGTTCCAGAATCATAAAAAAGCTTCTGGACAAGGACCTGATTATCCGTGAGGTGGGAGTCTCAAACGGAGCAAGAACATACCTCCTTAAAGCAAAGGAGGAAGTTAAGGAGAAATACGATCTTCTGCTCTCCAGAGATCTGTTCTCAGCCTGTACCGGCTGTACCGGAGACTGTGAACCCGAGTACTGCGGAAGACTCAGCGAATGGATTGGAAACCTTATGGTGGAAGAAGCTGAGACAGCTGAAGAAAACCCGGATCTTGAAACTGAAGACAAGGACGAATTCGAAGAAGATATCTGAAAGTATCTTAAATAAAGTTAATATCTGAAAGTGTCTTAAATAAAGTTAAAGCAAATTGTCAAATATGTAGTATCTGAATTATTTGCAAAAGCTTAAGAGGCCTGGAAGGGATAAAAATATCTGAAAAGGTCTTGAATTAATACTTTCTCAGAAACTCTCTGCAATAGATAGCTATTTATAAGAGAACCCCTTTATTGAAGACTCCTTCAATAAGGGGAATAAAGTCCAATCAAGTACATTCAAAATGCTCCGGTAGTGTAGTCCGGCCAATCATTCCGGCCTTTCGAGCCGAAGACTCGGGTTCGAATCCCGGCCGGAGCACCATATATTTTAAGTGTTCTAATTTTAAGTGTTCTAATTTTAAGTGTTCCAATTGTAAGTGTTCCAATTGCTCTGAAAACTTATATTTACTTATGTGTTACCTGGCGTTTTCTATCTTTGTTAATCGAGTTGCTTTAATGCTCCCTTTCTGTTCCCGCGCTTTCCTAAGTTTCTGAGCCCTGAAGAGGAGTTTCTTACTAAATATTTTTCAGCCAGTCACACAATACATGGAAAAAATTGAGGGGACTGTCCTGAATATAAAGGTATATGAACCGTATTTGAGCGGCAAACTGTACCAGAACCCCCAAGAAGGGACAGATTTATATATTACAAGGTATATTGTTGGTCTCGCTGTGAGATGCGATGTGCTCCGGTAGTGTAGTCCGGCCAATCATTCCGGCCTTTCGAGCCGAAGACTCGGGTTCGAATCCCGGCCGGAGCACCAAATTTTTTTTCAGGTTTTTCATCGAAATTTTTGATTCCTTTTCTATATGTTTTTTGTAACGTGAAAAATATATTTTTGGATATTTTCATCGCCCTCATTACGCCAATAAACCCCATCTCAGTTAACTTTTTCTAAGTATACGTCTGTGGAACTCCTTTATTTCCTGGAATCTTTCCAGGTTCTGTTCTTCATCAGGGATTCCTGTCGTATTCAGAGCTTCCAATGCCAGCTTTGCTGCATTAACGGCAGTTTCAATACCATATTCCATCGCAAGTACCCGGAGGGTTTCCAGGGCCCATACCGTCTGGATAAGCGCATTTTTAGAGTCCTTTCGGGAAAGTTCCCTCCCAAGTTTTTCAAGGGCCTCGATTACAACCTTTACCTGCGGCTCATTTCCTTTCCTTGCAGCAGCAGTACCCAGTTCCTCAAGGAGGATTGCAGCCCCGACCGAGCTATTCTCCATTTCCTTCCCAGTTGAGGAGGCCCCAATTCCCGCAAGGTGGTTTACGGCGGCAGCCCAGGTCTCGGGAAGGTTTTCGTCCATTGCTTTCCTGGCTAATTGCATAAGATAGGTTTCTGAAAGGCTTGCCAGAACCTCCATTTTTGCCTCTGAGGAATTTTTCCCCAGGTTTTCCAGGGTTTCGGCTGCATTTCTTGCCACGGCATCCATACCCTTTCCTGCAAATTCCAGGGCAAGCTCTCCAAGCCCGGAAAGAGCTTTTAAGGCAAGGGACTCTCGCTTACAGTTTGCGGCTTCAACTGCCACTTCTCCAAGAGAGCGGACTGAAGCTATGGATGCGATTTCCATTCTTTTTTCGGCAGCCATTCTGCCTATATCCCCCATAGCAATTATCAGAGCTTTTGCATCGATCTCATTTTCTGCGGTAAGGTCAAGATGGATTAGCTGTACTGCAAAATCTCTCAGACCGCTGAAAACATCTACCACCCCTTTTGCATCCCCATCGTAGGCTTTTCTTAATCCATCTTCGATCATCCTGATTTCAGCCAGCTCACGTTCGTCCATCGAAGACATACAAAACCCCAAAATAATCCTTATCCATAATCATTCCCAGGATAGTCCCTGCTAATCTTATCTCGTTTAATCTTATGTCCTGTATCCTGATCAGTTTTCCTATCAGAGCTATTTTTCCTATGGACAGTTCTTCAAGGCTGTAAGAAATTTCTCAGGAGAAAATAGAAAATCGGAACTGTTTAGGGTTGGATTTGGGTATTTTCGGGAAAATAATTGTAGACATATGTCCATAAAGCGTAAAGTACATATACTAATGTACATTATTATGCTTTAGTGTACTATAGTGTAGAATTTGTTTGTTATGTTTTATCAATTTACTCTGTTCAATTGATCATTGTGTTACTGATCTGATTTGTGGTATTTATGAACTCAGGAAAGTTCTCCTGAAAAATGATGCAGGAAGATGATTTTAATGAAATCTCAGGATATTGCTATTGTTGGAATTTTACTAGCCGTCGGTGCAATCGTTCGTTACTTATCCCTGGTAATTCCGGGTCCGATTGTCTCAAATCTCGTTATAGCCTTTTACTGTCTTGCCATTATCCTTGTCGTACCAACCTTTACCGAGGTAATAGGGATAGGGGTTGTAGCAGGAATAATCTGTGCTCTTCTCAGCCATTCTATTTTCCCGCCGGCAAACCTTATCAGTGAACCTGTCGGGGCTGTAGTCTGCCTGGTCACGTACAAATCCCTTATGAACAGGCTGTCTCTTTCCCCTGCAGTTGCAACTCTGCTCGGGACTCTCGCCAGCGGAATAACTTTTGTGGTTGTTGCAATGCTTCTCGTTACTTCCTCCATTCTGACAAAGTACGCGACCATGGGAGCTTTTGTAGCAGCTATTATCCCTATAGTAGGGTTAACTGCAATTGCCAACTCTTTCATTGCCCAGATCCTTTACGTACCCGCCTCAAAGGTACTTGCCCGGGGGAAAGCATAAAGCATGATCGAACTCAGGAACTTCTCGTATACCTACGGAACAGCAACAATCCCTGCGTTAAAAAACATAGATCTGGAAGTCCGGAAAGGAGAACTGCTACTTGTTACCGGGCACAGTGCAGCCGGAAAAACCACCTTAGCCTTTGCAATGGCAGGCATTCTCCACCACGAGATCGGGGGCAAAATTGAAGGGAATATCAGCTTTCAGAACAGGGATGTAAAAGAATTTGACGGCATAAAGGAACTGAGCCGGCATATCGGGGTGGTTTTTGACGATGCGGAATCTCAGCTGATCTTTACGACCGTTGAAGAAGAAATCCTTTCAGGACTTGAAAACCGCGGCCATCCGGAAAAAGAGATGGTACGCAGGTCAAAAGAGGCAATGGATTTCTGCGAAATCAGCCATCTGAAAAACCGGGCTCCTCATATGCTTTCCGGAGGGCAAAAGCAAAAAGTTGCCCTTGCAGCAACCCTTGCCCTGGATACGGAAGTCCTGATCCTTGACGAAGCCACTGCTGAACTCGACTCCCAGGCAGTCCGAAAGGTATTTTCTGTCCTGAAGAGGCTGAAAGAAGCCGGAAAAACGATTGTAATCATAGACCACAACATCGAGGACTTCCTTGAAATTGGGGACAGGGTCGTGCTCCTTGAGAAAGGGGAGATAAAGACAATAAAAAGTCCTTCGGACTTTACCACAAAGTCTTCGGATTTAACTTCTACAAATCTTACTTCTACTTCAGCTCTTCCAACCGGCAGTCCCCTTTCAAGAAAAGCCGAGCAACCGATTATTTCCGTAAAGAACCTCACCCAGCGCTATGGAGAAGTCCCGGCGCTTGAAGGCATTGATCTTGATATCTATCCGGGGGAGCTTGTTGCTATTCTGGGAGAAAACGGATCGGGCAAAACTACCCTCGTAAAACACTTCAACGGCCTCCTGCGCCCTTACTCCGGAAAAGTGACAGTAAAGGGACTTGAGACCTCTACAGCCCTCATAAACGAGCTTGTGAAACATACCGGGCTGGTCTTCCAGAACCCGGACAACATGCTCTTTGAAGATACAGTTGAAGCCGAAATCAATTTCGGGCTAAATAATATCGGCAGAAAAGGGTCTGAGGCAGCAGAGGCAATCCTCCGTGCCCTGGAGCTTGTAAATCTGAGTGATAAGCAAAAAGTTTTCCCCCGCCACCTCAGCCGGGGAGAAAGGCAGAGGCTGGCTGTTGCCTGCGTAATTGCAATGAAGCCTGAGCTGATCGTGCTTGACGAACCCACTACAGGCCTGGATGCCGAAGAGTCCGATCGGATGATGCAGCTCATGCGCAAGCTCCAGCAAGAAGGCCATACAATAGTCATGGTAACTCATAACCTGCAGATCGTAAGGGATCATGTAGAAAGAGTTATTCGGATGGGGTCCGGAAAAATCGTGGAAGATTCAGTAACCAGGAAATTTTCCGGCAAAGAATCTGTCAAGGAAGAAAGTGATTGCAAAGAGCATGTCAGTAAAGAAAGTATCAGTAAAAAAAGTGTAAGAGGAGGCACATGCGCATGAAAGAGATTATGCAGTACATAAACAGGGACAGTTATTTACACCGCATGAACCCGCTGTCGAAAATCGCTGCAGTAACGGGCATAATAGCCCTGGGCGTGTTAACAACAAACCCGGTTTTTCTGGCCTTTATGGTGTTTGCGATTTTTCTTGCATCCCTTGGAGCCGGGCTTCAGCAGGAACTTCTCAAGCAGGTAAAACTCCTGTTCTTTCTGAGTATCAGTCTTATACTGCTCACCATCTTTACCCTGAAAAGCGGGGAAACCGTCGGCTACCTGATCCCTGCCGGCACTCTTACAGCCGGAGGGCTTGTCCCGATCACAACCGGAGCATTGGACTTCGGAACCGTTCTTTCCCTCCGTTTTTTTGCAATGCTTTTTGCCTTCCAGCTCCTGGTAGTCACCACAAAGCCAAGCGACCTCATGAAAGCCCTCCTTGCAATCCGCGTCCCTGTGGACTATGTGCTCATGTTCGTAATCGCCCTCCGCTTTATCCCGAGCCTCCAGGTAGAAGGTCAGCGCATCCACGAAGCCCAGCTCGCAAGGGGGTACAACCCCGGCACAGGCCTCCGCGGAAAAATCATGAGTGTAAAACCAATCCTTGTGCCCCTGGTCGCAAACTCCCTCGGAAAGACCCAGGTTCTCGGCCTGACCATGGATCTGCGGGGTTACAGGAGCCGCCAGAACGTTAAGAAAAACAAAATTACCTGGAATAAGACCGATGTGGCAGCTATAGGTTGTGTGGCTATTATGGGGCTTGGGGTAGTGCTGGGCGGATTGATGTAAACCCTCCAAGCTTCTTCCTGTGAGCATCGGGAACTATAGAAAACTCTGCAAAATATGAACGAAATTGCAAAAAAGAAGAATTTACAACTCTAGATAATTCAAAAAAGAGAAAAACAGGAAGTGAAACCTTAATTTCGCTTCCTTGAAATCACATAGCCAGCCAGAATTACTGCAGCAAGTATGCCGATTGCTAGCAATCCTTTTTTCATGCTTCCTGAATTATTCTCTCCGGCTTCCGAATCGGCAACATCTGATTTTTCTTCTGAAGTTTCGGAAACTGCCTTTATATCTTTATCCTCGACATAACTCCCAAGAGGCAGAGACGTCTCTTCCGTGGCTTCTTCCGGATAAAGGGACATTATTGAGAAAGACTCGAAACCTGGAGTATCTGCCTCATAATAGACATAGTCCTCGTCTTCATCGGTCTGGCTGGTCGGAAGTTCAACCCACTTTTCGTCTTCAAACTTCCAGAGTTTGATAGAAGACGAATCCACTCCGTTTGAATTAATCCAGGTTTTTTCAACTTTGAAACCAACAATTGCGTTTTCAATGTTCTCCGAGCTTGCAGTCCCTTCGTTTCCGACCCAGATATTCGTGTTTTCGTAAACTTTCCCTGAGGGAAGTTCCTTCACAAGGGTGGATTTTCCTTTAAGCGTCTCGACAATGGTTGTGGTTTTCCCGACAGTCTTTTTCGGATCGAATTCAATGTAAGCGATTGAGGTTACATTTTTTGCAAATACGAATTTAGCATGGTTGCCGTTACTGACAAACTGCTGGGCAAGTTCTTTTATTTCAACATTGCTGGCAGGTTCTGGAGAGCCACCAGCTCCTCCACCGGAACTGGATGAAGAACTTGACGAACCCGAACCCGGAGACGACGAAGAAGGAGACGACGAGTTCGTGTAGCTTATCACTTTAAGTATTTCTGCTTTTTCGTTATTCTCTTCGGTAAACTCAACAAACTGGCCCTCCGAATCCACAACTACCTTCAAGTCCATACTTCCGGAACTGGTCGGGACCCAGTTGAATGTAAAGGAAGTCGTCGAATCGGCTTCAAGTCCGGAAACCGTGGAAAAAGAGATCTCATTTCCATCCAGATAACATTTCACACTGCAATTTCCGGATGATTCAAGCCCCACATTCTTCAGTGTAACTTTGAATGTCACGTTTTCGTTTTCATGGGGATTTTCCGGTTCCCAGGATATGTCCTCGATCATCAAATCGGGATCGCCGGATACTCCAAGCGAATTATTGTAAACGTACCAGCCCTGCTGGTCCACGTCACTCAATCCACTCAAAGTTCCGGGATACCTCTCATAATCCCCGGTTGCGTCATTCATTAATTCTGCCCTGACCAGGTACACAATTTCCTCGGAGCCTTTATTCGGCTTGACCTCCAGGTTAAGAGTTTCGTTTTTCCCTGTTTCCCAGTCGTACTTTACCAGATCGACAAAAAGATACTCCGATGAATCAATTTTTGTCCCGTCTTTGGTCTCAATTGAACTGCCGCTTGGATAGATGTCTACTCTGTCCCCGCTTCCTTCCCTACTCAAGATTTCCTCATTATTCGGAAACGCGACGATAATATGGCCTTCACTTGATTTATCCCCCATGTTTTCTGTTGTTACGGAGATCGTAGCGTATTCATTATTGCAAATTTCTCCTTTCGCGTAGATAGATGCGCCTATGGTTACGGAAACCAGATTATCTGCAGCATCTGTCCCGGAAAGGTTTGAAACGTTTACATTTGCGTCGGCAGGTACGGCATCTGAATTTGTTTCAAATGCTGCGGCATTAAATGGTGTCAACAATAAGAAAAACACCAGCAAGAAACACGATATTATTAGATTTGTTCTCATAACTTCTTCCCCCCAAATACATAACCAAAAGATCCAGTATTAAGAAGATTCTCAATGTTTCACTAGTAACTAATATTCAAACAACCATATAATTTAATGGAAATGTAATTTCTAATAAAAATTATGAAACTAAAGTCATCTAGCTAAATAAATTATAAAAAACGATATAGGAAATGAATAACTGCTAATTAGAATGGCTTGTAATTATACTGACTGATAATTAGAATAGCTGGTAATTATACTGACTGATAATTGAATGACTGACAATTAGAACTGCTGCTAATCAGAACTTTATTAAGTTCAATTGGGTCCGTTAAATCCTTCTACACCATCCTTCCTATCCTTCTCTTTCTTCTTCTCTTCTTTTTACAGCTTTTCCGGTCTCGCAGAAGTACAGGTTTTGAAGCTTGTATTTGTTATAGATGGGACATGTCGGGCAATTGCAGCTTTTTTTTGAGATCTTTTCAGGAGAACACCCTCTCGCACAGAAAAGAAATGGTTCAGGTGGAAAGGGCAGGCTCGGGCATGTGCCGCAGTGTTCCATACAGATGCGGAGGTTTTCAGGAGTGTCAGCTACTATCTGCCGGATTTCTTCGGTCTCGCTGATTTGAACAGCCATCAAAGATCCTGATTTAAGCTGCATCTTTTGTTTATGTGATGTGCCTTGTTGCTTGTGTGCTCTTTTTTGAGCATGTTCATGAAAACAGAATGCTTTTCTACACTTATTACCTGAGACCATAATATTCCCCATAGAAAAATTAGATTGATATTAAATAAAGCCGCTGGCAAAATCATATAAACATTTTATTGGTAATTTAAGTACAAGTTTACAAGCTATTGAAACAGTCTAAAAGTGATTAAAAAAGAAGCATAATGTGAAGTTTCTGTGTTAATTTAGTGTTAAATTTCTAACAGTGTTAAATTTCTAACAGTGGTAAATTTCTAACTGGTCAAAATATCAAAGAATTTATATATCATAGAATAGTAAAACTAACTATTAGAAAGATTTAGTGGGGGTCAATTAAAGTTCTGGGGAATTCCATAAATGAAAATTATGTAAATAGCAGGTTTTCTATTCCATATGATTTGTCATTTGTTTAAAAAGCGGCTGAAATATCAGTGGTAGTGATTGATTGAGAGCCCTATATTCTGGTCCTCTGGGCTCTCAATCGGATGAAACCCCCTTTAAAGAATACTCCCACATATTCTTTACCCAATTGTAAGAGAAGGCAATATAAATTTGCGTTGGTTTTGGTGATTAATTGAGAACTCTTTATTATGATCCCCGGGCTCTCAATCAGATGAAACCCCTATAAATGAATACTCCCCAAGTATTCTATTTGCAAACATGCACCAAAGTGCTTCTCCTACAATTACAGTCTTTTCAATGCTTAAATTCTATATATAATAAATTCCGTTAAATATTCAATGATTAATTAATTTTGTTTGCTTAGTATTATTTGACCGAAGCATTATTTTATTAACTGCTGGAAATTATAGTCCATCTTTAAAATATAGATAGTTCCTAGTTTTTCAATAGCATTAAAATTTTCAATCAAAGCAAAAATATGGGATAGCTAAAAAAGAAAAATTATGCTCAAGCAGCTAGTGGATAAAATAACTCTCTTAAATAAAACTGAAAACTAAAAAACCATCGACTCGAAGGTCGATAGTATTGAATTACTCTTCGTTTTCCTTTCTCTTTTTCAGAAGCTCCACAGCCAGTTCTCTGAGCTTGTATTTCTGGATTTTGCCGCTTGCGGTCAACGGGTACTCATTTACGATGAAAACGTGCTTCGGTACCTTATATCTGGCGATTTTGCTTACAGCATAGTCCCTGATATCGGCTTCCGTAAGGTCTGCACCTTTTTCGAGAATAACAAAGGCTCCTACGATTTCCCCGTATTTCTCATCAGGTATGCCGACGACCTGGGCATCTCTGACTCCGGGTATTGCATGCAAGAACTCCTCAATTTCTCTTGGGTAGATATTTTCTCCGCCCCGGATAATCATGTCCTTTATGCGACCTGTAATCCTGTAGTAACCAAGTTCGTCACAAGTCCCGAGGTCCCCGCTGTGTAGCCAGCCGCCTTCATCAATCACTTTTTTCGTTTCTTCCGGCATATTGTAGTAGCCTTTCATGATATTGTATCCGCGGCAGCAGAGCTCCCCAACAGTATTCGGGGGTACCGGCTCATTTGTGCCCGGGTCAACTACCCGGACTTCAACGCTGGGGAAGCACTTGCCCACAGTTTCAACCCGGAGTTCTACAGGGTCATCGACCGTTGTCTGGGTCATGCCGGGGGAAGCTTCCGTAAGCCCGTAAACGCTGGTTATCTGGTGGCAGTGCATATCCTTTACGACCTTTTTCATGGCCTCCACAGGGCAAGTGGAACCGGCCATGATCCCTGTCCTCAGGGAGGAAAGGTCGAACATGTCAAACATGGGGTGAGTGTATTCGGCAATGAACATAGTAGGAACGCCGTAAAGAGCTGTACACTTCTCTTTCTGGACAGCGGCAAGCACCAGGAGAGGGTCGAAAACCTCAAGCATAACAAGTGTTGCCCTGTGGGTCAGGATAGCCATGACTCCGAGCACGATTCCAAAACAGTGGAAGAGAGGAACAGGCAGGCAGAGGCGGTCTTCATGAGTGAATTTCTGTCGGTCGCCGATGGAGAGGCCGTTGTTCAGGATATTTTTACTTGTCAGCATAACTCCTTTCGGGAAGCCTGTTGTCCCTGAGGTATACTGCATGTTGACCACATCATCTCCGCTAACACTTGCCAGAATTTCTTTAAGCTCGTCGTCCGGATAATGGCTGCCAAGGAGCATCAGCTCGCTGGTGTTGTACATTCCCCTGTGTTTTTCCTGCCCGACATAGATTACGCTCTTCAGGTACGGGAATTTTTTACTTTTCAGGCGTCCTCTTTCCGAACTTTTCAACTCCGGGACAAGTTCATTGATAATTTCGAGGTAATCCACTTCCCTGAAACTATCGATAAGAGCCAGGGCCTTCATATCCGACTGCTTGAGTACATACTCAACTTCATGGCTCTTATAAGCGGTATTTACCGTGACGAGCACTGCTCCTATCTTTGAGGTTGCAAACATGAAAGTAAGCCAGTCAGGGACGTTCTTTGCCCAGATCCCTACATGGTCTCCCTTTTTTATGCCGATCGCAAGCAGCCCTTTTGCAAGGTTGTTGACCCTTTCATTGAACTGTCCGTAGGTAAAGCGCAGGTTGCGGTCCGGATAAATAATAAATTCGTGGTCAGGGTCGATAACTACCTGTTTTTCAAAGTATTCTCCCAGAGAATCTTCTATAAGATGCATGGTTTCAGCCTCTTCTTCTGGACTACTTTCAGGAACTCCGGCTAATAGACGGGGTTTTATATATAAGCCAATCAAAGACGTTCCTGAAATATATTCAAATCGAGCAGGGAGAGTCCGTGTCAGTCTCTGCATCCGCCGGCGAAGATTCCATTGAAGGGAACATGTGCCTTTTAAGGACCTCGCGGATAGAGTCCGGAAGGGGGAGGGCTTTCTGGAGTTTGAAGTCATAATATACCAGCACTGCCTGGCCTCTTACCTTGAGTTCCCCTTCCTGCCAGGCCTCGTGCCCGACGGTAAAGGAACTGTTTCCTATCTTTGCAACGAAGGTCCTGATCTCCACATCGGACCTGAAATACATCTGGCTCAGAAAATCAAATTCTGTTCTGACAAGGATCAGGTGCCACACATCAGGGCTGAGGTCAAGGTCCGGGGAGAAAAGCCTGAAAATAGCGTTTCTTCCTGTTTCGAACCACACCGGAAGGACTGTGTTATTTACATGCCCGAGACCATCAATATCTCCAAAGCGCGGACTAACGTTTATACTGAACATTTTGGATTCCCTAACTCTTAATATCTGTACTCAATTATCCGATTTTTTATCTAAACTTGCTATTTAATCACATTCTTACTTCTTGCCAGTTCCACAGGGACTCTCAGAGAGGAGCATAGATTACAGCCATTATTCGTGCATCCTTTTTTCCTTCTGTATGGACATCATGGGGGACGATGGAATCGTAATAGATGCTGTCTCCGACACTCAGCCTGTGAACATCCTTGCCGTAGAAGATCTCGATTTCTCCGGATAGGACATAGATGAACTCCTCTCCTTCGTGAGATGAGAGTTTGTGGCTTTCCTCGGGAGAAGGGTGAATATCTATGATGAAAGGCTCCATATGGCGGTCTGCTTTATCCGAAGCAAGGGAATAAAAATCAAGAGCGCTCTTTTTTGGCTGCTCGGTTTTCCCGGAAAAACGAACTACGTTTTCAGACAGTCCTGCCCTTACCACTACAGGTCCCCTCTGAGGCATATCGTCCAGAAAAGTACCGAGACGGACACCTAAAGCTCGGGCAATTTTTAAGAGAGGGGTCAAGGACGGAACAAGGGCTCCGTTTTCTAACTGCTGGATTAACTCCACGCTGCTCTGACTGGCTTCAGCCAGTTCTTCAACAGTCATATCCCGGGCTTCTCTAAGATGGCGTATCTTACTGCCGACACGGTTTTCTTCTGACATTCTTCTGTTTCCTCACAATTTTTTTCAGGTAGCGGACCCGGCAGAAAAATGCAAACCGGAGTCACTGCAAACAGCCGTTAAAGCTTATCTCTTTTGTATCCATCTATTATAAAAAATATACGTTAAAATCCGCGTTTCCAGATAGTGATTCCAAAATAATTGTAAACAAAAAGTAAAAAACAGTTAGAAAAATTATAAGAAGAGTCAAGAAAAAGTGAAAAAGAAAAAAGTTATATTGGAAAAATAGAACGCAAAAAATGTAATAAAACCGGGACGTGAAAGTTTAAGAAAAAAGAAATCGGAAAAAGACAAGATCAGGTTTTCAATCAAACTCGAAATTGCACCTGATCCCTGCCGGGTCAAAGCAAAGGTTGCAGGACACACATCTTGCTTTTTTCACCGTCTCTGACCGGAGTTTGGGAATAAAGTCAGGTTCGCTGATAAATGTCCTGCTCATTGAGATCAGATCCGCACAACCGTTTTCAAGCAGGCACTGCATGATGGAAAGGGAGCGGATACCGCCTACAAGGATTACCGGAACGTTTACGGCAGACTTTATCATTTTTGAGTAGTTCTTGAAATATGCCTCCTTTGCAGGAGAGTTAATTGCAGTCTTTATGGTCACTCCACCTGCTTCGCCTATTCCTCCGCTGACCTCTATTGCACAGACGCCGGTTCTTTCAAAAATTTTTGCAATTTCCACGCACTCGGGGGCATCGAGGCCCAACCCTGCCTTTGAAGAACCGGGCAGAAAACCATCCGTTGCATTCATTTTAACAAGAATCGGAAACTCGTCCCCTGCTTCCTCTTTTATACGCTTTATAATCTCCATGACTATCCTCGCCCGGTTTTCGATGGACCCACCCCACCTGTCAGTACGCCGGTTTGTGTAAGGGGAGATGAAGTTGCTCAAAAGGAATCCATGGGCACAGTGGAGCTGAACCCCGTCAAAACCTGCCGCCTTTGCCCTCACAGCCGCCCTGGTAAAAGCTTCTACCATTTCCAGGATCTCCTGTTCGGTCATTTCTCTGGGGACCACTGAAGAATGCCCGTCTTTGACCACTGACGGTGCAACCGGAACAGGATACTCGTCCGAGATGTCTGCCTGCCGTCCTCCATGTACTATTTGGAGTACGATCTTGCTTCTGTATTTGTGGACCCTCTCGGTTATCTTCCGGTAAGGCTCGATGAAACGGTCATCATAGATGCCCTGCTGCAAATTATCACTCTGCCCGCCGGGGAGGACATAAGAATAGCCGGTTATAATAAGCCCGACTTCATTTATTGCAAGCTCTTCATAGAGGTCTCCAAGCCTGGAAGTGGGGGTCCCGTCATTTTCTGCCATAAATTCATGAGTTGCGGACCTCACAAAGCGATTCTGGAGTTCCAGGTTACAGACTGTGATCGGATCAAAAATCATATGAAAAAATAGGGCGGGAAAGGTAAATAATTATCCCGGATTCCCGGAAAAAAGGAAAGGAAATTAGTTCAGACTCAAAGCTCCCCTTGGATGTTCAGGAAAAGAAAGGGCAGAGTGAAGTACAGAGTGAATATGAGTTATAATCCACGACAAGCAGAACGCCTATTCCTTACTTAAAAAATTGTTACAGTCTTCGTTTTGTGCACTACTTCATATATTATCCTGTAATCTCCAACTCTAACACGATATAGATGTTCAGCCCCGGAAAATTTTTTTGAATCCACAGGAAGAGGTACATCTGCAAGTACATAAATTTTTTATGGTGTTGTGGAGCCTTTCTTTTGGCACTTTCCTTAAATTTTTTTCTCCGATGGACTTGAAATCGACGGTATAAGTTGCCATTGCTCCGACTTCACAATATTCTTTTCATCTCTTCAAAATTAATAGTTTTCTCGTTACGTCTTTCTGCAACGATAGCCAGATCGTGGAGATCCTCTTTCATTTTTTCATATTCCTCTATAGGAAGAATAATCGCCACTTTTTCCCCATTTTCATTAACCACGTATTGTTCATTCTCAACGGTCACATAATCACCTTTTTCAGAAATTCCCTTGGATCTGCTTTATAACCATTTATCTTCCTTTCGAGTATAACCCTTTTCCTACACTAGTTGACTGCAGGTCGAATATTCTTGAAAAAAGAGTGATTCCGGATAAGGTCAAGACTTACTTATAAATAGAGAACGTGAAAGTATTTTAGGAGTATTTTTGCTAATAACAATTAAACGCCAGGACTTGAGATGTCACATGACAGGCAAAACCACTTCAGTACCAACGGGCGAACAAACGAAAGATACAGCGTATTTCACAAAAATTCTAAGGCAACACCTCCCGGCACTTTCAAAACAATATGGAATCAGCTATCTGGGGATTTTCGGATCTTATGTCCGTGGGGAACAGAAAGAAGATAGTGACCTCGATGTTCTGGTGGAATTTTCTGAAACACCGGCCCTTTCCAAAACACCTGACCTCTTTGAATTCATCGGGCTCAAACAGGATCTTTCGGATATGCTTGGGATAAAGGTCGATCTTGTTATGAAAAATGCACTGAAACCCGGGATTGGAGAAAGAATTCGTGAAGAGGTTGTGCAGGTATAGCCGCATCAGATCCCAATCATGATCAGGTTCCTTCTTACAACATAACATATTTGAAAGAACAGGACATAGAGAAAATACAATGGGTCTTCAAACGAAAAAGGTAAAGAAAGAGCTTCTGTGTACAATGCTTCCGGAATTTTTTAAGTCACGGGAATATATCGAACTTGCATACCTCTTCGGTTCGACAGCCGAAGGCACAGAAGGACCGCTGAGCGACATTGATATAGCTGTGTACCTTTCCGATAGACTTACAAAAGGAGAAAGGATAGAAAAGCGCCTGAAACTGATGGGAGAGCTTTCAACCCTCCTTAAAACCGATCATGTAGACCTACTTGTGATGAATGATGCTGCACCCGTTATTAATTTTGAAGTCATAAGACCCAATGTGCCGTTATTTGTCAGAAACGAGGACCTGAAACTGGATGTGGAGCAGCAAGTCATGTCAAGATACCTGGACCGGAAATATCATGAAGACTTTTTGAACAGGGAGTTGCTGAAACGAATCAGGGAGAAGAGGGGCGTTCAGGATGTCGGTGGCAGATAAGATATTTCGGAAATTAAACTTTATGCAGCGCTGCGTAGACTACCTGAAATCAATAGATCCCGAAAGCCCGGATCTTGAAAGCAACTATGAGAAGCGTTCCGCAGTCGAGAGAAATTTCCAACTTGCAATTGAATGTGCCATTGACATAGGGGAAATCATCATCTCAAAAGAGGGGCTTGAAAGACCTGAAGATTACAGGAGTGTGTTCCGGATCCTGGGCAGGCACGAAATAATTCCGAAAGAGTTTGCAGAGGAATTTGCTTTTGCCGCCGGTTTCAGGAACATTCTGGTTCGTATTTACGAAGAAGTAGATCTCGATATGTTAAGAAAACTGCTTGCTGAGAATCTGAAAGACTTTGATACATTTGCCTTTTATGCTGCAGAATACGCAGAGAAACTTGAAGAATAAAAGTGAGACTTTAAGAAGAGAAAAAAGAAAAAAGAAAGCTGCAAAATACAGCTTAACTCAACGTTTACTCAATATTCACTGTTTTACGAATTTCCTTCCCTTTTCCTCGATGCCAAAAATACTATTCCAAGTGCTGAAATCGCAGGCAATGCTATTGTTGGAAATTCTGGTATCTGTGTTACAGTCACTGTTATTGGAAATTCACTTGATTCAATCGATCCCAAAAATTCATCTGGTATTGTAGGATCGATGAAATCAGGTAGATACCCTTCTCCGAGTATTTTTATCTGATACTCCCCTGCAGGAGTTCCTTCTGGTACAGTTACTTCCAGAGTGACGGTTTTCTCCGATGGATAGGGTCCAATTAGAAATAAGTTATCACTGAATGTAGTAGTCCAGCTTACCGGATTTCCATCTGGATCAGTAACTGTAACTGAGAGGTCCGCGAATTCCTCCACATCAAGAGCAGTCATTGCAGTTAGAGTTACTGCATATGTGACAGTTCCTCCCGGTCCAACTGTACTGGAGGTCGTTTCAACGTCTACATTAAAACCCGGATTTGCACTCGCAGTATTAATTGTCAGCAAGCTCAGGAGCAACACTAAACCAATTTTCATTTTGTTTGACCGCATTTTTACCACCTTTATGAAATCGCTATCACTCCAGTATCATACGCACTTGTGATCCAGAGCGTTGAATTTGCTCTTACTTTGAAAGCTTTCCTGGATGCCGCCTGTCCGGGTGGAATCGTCAGTTTTAGGGGCAAACTTACCGTACTATTTGCCGGGACATTTACTGTCTGATTATTCCACTCAAACCAATCTGATGATATCTGATAACTGGCAGGCAGGCCGCCCATGATTACGTCAATACTAACTATGTCATCAAAATTCTGTATGCTCTTGATATTCACAGTGTAATCAATCGTTGTTCCCGATGTTGATGCGGTTGTAACCTTTGGAGAAATACCCACACCAAGGCTGCCTGTTGGAGCTACAACTTTGTAGTTTTCAGTAATTTCAACTGCGTTGCCGGCAGCGTCTTTTGCTGTTATCAGCATGGAATAATCGCCGATTGAAGAAGGAGCGGTTATGCTGCCCTGCCAGATGTTGTCTGTTTTTGCAAGCTGGACATCGCCTGCGGTTACTTCGGTAACTTCAATGTTATCAGTGGCATCCACAGTAACGTTTATCGTAGAACCAGCGGTTGTGGTGGCCGGGAACAGAACTACCGACTCGATTACAGGTTTTTCAGTATCAGATACCAACTCTGCCAAAGTCGTCGCGGTTGAATTTACCCATGTTTCATTTATGTTTCCAGAAACATCCACCGTGCGCGTACTTATGGTGTATTCTGTTTCGGGTTCGAGGCCGGTGGCGTTGAAGAATTTGGCGGAGGTGCTGGTCTGGAAGGCACCGTTGAGGTAGATTTCGGTGTGGGAGAAGTCGGGGTCGGAGGGGTTATTCCAGGTCCAGTTGATCCAGGTGGATTCGGAAGTGGATTGGAGATTGGTAATTGAAGATGGAGGATTGGTATCCAATTCCTTGATAATGATATATTTTATATCATTAATTAAAGAGGTCTCAGCTCCTCCAAGAGCATTACTGTGACTGAAAGACCCTTTAAACTCAGTAAATTCTCCATCAAGGCTTGATGTCATTATCCAGTAAGCTTCTTTGCTTTCTCTGGGTGCCACGTCTCCAAAGTCTATCAGCAATGAATCGGTTTCAGGTCCGTCCACAAGTCCACTGCCAATGAGTTCAAAGGATACTAACAACCCTGCTTTATTTTCATATATCATGGGCTGACCGCTATCAAGTTTAAGGTTCTTTGCAGTGCCATAACCCACATTGTTGACAGTCAAAGTTAGGTTGAAAGGCTTGTCTGCTTTTACTGTATCAGGGATTGTGTAGGTCAGGTTCAGTAACGGTTGAGGCATCACAGTGATGTTTTCTTCCGTACTGTTTGTGCTGAAAGGCACACCATTTACGGTATAGTTTATGAATGCCTGAACTGTGTAATCCTCGCCTAAGGGAGTAGTGCCCCCTGCATTTTTCTCGGGTACTAACAGCCAGTCTGCACTTACAACTGCTGAAGGACTCATAACTCCGTTGCCGTCGATAGAATTGATGCCGTCTAAAGCCGTCAGGCTAACAAAGAATAGACCGGAGGCATTTTTTCCATTTTTGTCCTTTATCTTGAGGTTTACACTTACACTTTCGATGTTCTGGTCAGTTAATTTATTTGTTAGTTCAAGGCTGGCGGCAAACGCATCTCTTTCGAGAGTGGCTTTCTGCGGAATATATAACTTGACCCTCTCATGAACTGTTTCTACCACTTTAGGAATATATTCTATAGTAATAGGTGAATAGCTTCCTCTGGGGGTACTATAGCTGTATTTGAAATAATCTACTATTGTACTGCTGACCGAAGAGCCAACCGGACAGTTATACATATAGATAAAAACAGGAATCTCCGACGAGAGGTAAACTTCATGTGTTATGTCACTGTTTGGCTCAAAGGTCAGATAGTTGCCACCAATTCTGATGCTGTTCCGATATTCGTCACCGCCGCATGCAACATTGGTAGCTTTTAGATGATAGGGGATTGTGATAGAACTCTGGGGCTTGAGTTCGTCGACAAAGAATGTGTTCCCGGTTGGGAAAGTTATGTTTACCCCCTGTAGAGAGGACGAATCCACCGTTACATTGAAGATCGAAATAAGCCCCGGATTTGAAATCGTTATATAGCTGTCGGTTTCATATACCGGATCTGAGAAATTGACTCCGTATTTAATGTACATCGGGTCAGGAATCAACAGAGGTGGCGGTACATCGGTTTCGAAAGTAAGATTTAGTTTGATATCATAATCGTCTTCTATCTGTATTGGAGTTACGGTAAGCTTTACACCAAGAATATTCTTGGAGAGCACAGGTTCCGCAAGGGTCTGTATTCCAGGGGAAACAGTTGAGGAGCCACTTACGGGTGCATGGTCAGACGCCTTTATAAAATAATTATACGTGCCGACGGAAATATTTTCGAAAAGGTAATATCCGTTTTCGTCTGCAGTCCCCTGGAATATCTCCGTAAGGACAGCCGGATTCTGGATTACAACCGAAGCTCCGGGGATATTCTGTCCAATATCATTTACAACATGGAACATCAGGTCACCCTTTTCGGAAGAAGTGACTGAGATTACCAGGTTTATGCTTACAGGCGGATGGTTACTGCTTGAGATGGTAATTGTTTCCTGATATACTCCTACAGAAGTGTCGTTGCCTGGATTGAAGAAAACGTTGAAAGATTTATTCATGCCTGGAGAAATATTCCCAAGGTTTGCAGAGCTTACAGAAACCCAATCAAGAGCTGGTTTCGAAATGTTAATATCATTCATTGATTTGTATCCGGCGTTGGTGATGTCGACTGTTTTTACCAGAATATTATTCGGATTCAATCCGACTACTATCGATGTTGGACTGACAATGGCAGCAGGGCTGGCATCTACAAGATAAACAAATAGTTTAGCTTCTTCAGAACTGCCTTCATCGGTAGTAATTCTGACTGTATAATTTGCCTGAGAGACATCCACATTTTCAGAACTGATTTTAATCTTGAATGACCCTTCAGCACCAGCAACAAGGGTTTCAGGAGGCATCTGTAATATTCGAGTTTCCACGCCAGATATTGTGTCCTCGTCAAGCTGTACAGTTACACCATGCAGATCTGTTTCTCCATAATTTCTTAGTGAAAACGTGATATTTTCGGATGAATTTTTAGACATCTCATACTCTATGATGCCTGAAGGGATCATGTAAAGCCCATACATGTCAAAAGAAGTCTCTGCGCTTATCCAGAGTTTATTGGGTTTTACGCTAAGTTTGGCAGTGAAATTTCCGGCTTCACTATGCCCAGGGTTGAAATAATATGAGATATATCCATCGGAATCTGTTACCAGACTGTAAGTTTGCGTATAACCTTTTAACTTTAGATTCAGGAGCGCCGGTGCGTTTACAACAGGGCTTCCATCAATATATTGAGCCTTGCCTGTGATATGTACAGTCTCCTCTCTGTCATAAATAGGTTTGTCAGTTGAGATAGATACGTTGAAGTTTTCAGTAACGGATTCTGCACCGGTTGTCGCAGTCGCATTAACCCACGTTTCATTTAAGTTACCATTGATATCCGCCGTTCTCGTACTGAGCCTATAACCTGTTTCAGGCTGGAGGCCTGTAGCGTTGAAGTATTCAGCAGAGGTGTTGGTCTGGAAGGTACCGTTCAGGTAAATTTCGGTGTGATTGAAATCCGGGTCTGTGGGGTTAGTCCATGTCCAATTGATCCAGGTGGACCCGGTCGATGACTGAAGATTACTGATTGATTGAAGAGGAGGTACGCTATACATGACCGCAGTTATTGTAGCAAGTTTCGAATCAGTACCGTTTGCATTGCTTACTGTCAGGTTAACCGTGTAGTTTCCTGCTGTAACATAAGTATGCATTGGGCTCTGCTGCGTCGAATTATCTCCGTCTCCAAAGTCCCAGCTCCATTCGGTTGCATTCTGTGACAGATCTGTGAACTGCACATCCAGTGGAGCATAACCTTCAGTGACATTGTTGCTGAAGTTTGCTACAGGAAGTACAGGCTTTGAAGTCACATTTATGGTCATGGACTTTGAGTCTGAACCATTACCGTTGCTTGCAGTCAATACAACATTGAACAGTCCTGGGGATGTAAATATGTGCTCTGGGTTTGCATCAGATACATTGCTGCTGCCGTCTCCGAAGTTCCAGTTCCATTGTGTTACATTCTTCGATAGGTATGTAAACTGCACGGAAAGAGGAGCATAACCTTCACTGACATTGGCACTGAAGTTCGCTTCAGGGAGTACCGGCACAGGTTTTTTCAGAACAGTTATTGTAGCAAGTTTCGAATCATTACCGATTGCATTGCTTACTGTCAGGTTAACCGTGTAGTTTCCTACCGCAACATAAGTATGCATCGGGCCCTGCTGAGTTGAATTAACTCCGTCTCCAAAGTCCCAGTTCCATGCGGTTGCATTTAGAGAACTGTCCGAAAACTGCACAGAGAGGGGAACATAACCGTATGTAACGTTGCTGCTAAAGTTTGCAGATGGAGGTTGTTTTGGGATATTAGTAAACTTCTGGATGCGATGATTGTATGTATCGGCAACATATACATTACCCGAAGAATCTGCTGTAACACCAAATGGTTGAATTAACTGTCCGTCATTGCTGCCATAAGAACCCCATCCAGCAAGGAATGTTCCGTTGCTGTCAAACTTCTGGATGCGATGATTGTTTGTATCAGCAACATAAACATTACCCAAAGAATCTACAGCGATACCATATGGACGAGAAAATTGTCCGTCGCTACTGCCATAATAACCCCATCTGGTAATGAAGTTGCCGCTGTTGTCAAACTTCTGGATGCGATGATTGTACGTATCGGCAACATAAACATAACCCGAAGGATCTGCAGCAACACTATGTGGGTGATCAAATTGCCCATTACCGCTGCCCAAATAACCCCATTCAGAAAGGAATGTGCCTTCGCTGTCAAATTTCTGAATGCGATTATTTTCCGTATCTGCAGCATAAACATTGCCTGAGGAATCTACGGCAACACCACACACATTATGAAGTTGTCCGTCATCGCTGCCATAAGAGCCCCATTTAGTTAGGAATGTGCCTTCGCTGTCAAACTTCTGAATGCGGTGATTCCACATATCACCAACGTAAACGTTATCTGAAGAATCTACAGCAACACCATATGGAAGATCAAATTGTCCGTCACCGCTGCCATAAGAGCCCCATTTTGTTAGAAATGTGCCTTCGCTGTCAAATTTTTGAATTCGACGATTGATATAATCATCAACATAAACACCGCCAGAAGAATCTACAGCAACACTATATGGAAGATTGAATTGTCCGTCGCCCCCGCCATAATAACCCCATTTTGAAACAAAAGTATAATTTTCGGTATGCTTAGGGAAAACAGTTATCGTAGCTGATTTCGAATCTGTACCGTTTGTGTTGCTTACTGTCAGTTTAACTGTATATTTTCCTACTGCAAAGTAAGTATGAATTGGGCTCTGTTGCGTTGAATTAACTCCGTCTCCAAAGTCCCAGTTCCATGCGGTTGCATTTAGAGAACTGTCGTTAAACTGCACAGAAAGTGGAGCATAACCTTTAGTGACATTGGCTGTAAAATTTGCAACAGGAAATATTGGCTGTACTAGTGCAGAAACATTTATAATAGCTGTTTTTGAAGAAGTTCCATTTGTATTGCTTACTGTCAGATTGGCAGTATAAGTTCCTGCTGCAGAGTAAGTATGCATCGGACTCTGCTCGAATGAAGTATTTCCATCTCCAAAGTCCCAGTTCCACAAAGCTACATTTAACGAACTGTCATTAAACTGAACTGTAAGAGGTGCATAACCCTTACTGAGATTAGTACTAAAATTCGCTAAAGGAAGTTCAGGGATAGAATTAGTTACTGCCTCGTATTCGACAATATAGCCATGTACTGGACACTCTTGTGGAACATCATTCCACCTACTGTTGCCATGAAACTGAAGCGCATCTTCGGGATAACCATTCGGGAGATTTATCGAGTAGCCTCCCCAATATGAGTTGCTGGGCCCACCATAATCCCAATTGGTATAAACCCACGGTTCACCAGTTACCCATTGCCAGCCGCCAGCAGGTTCTGAGCTGCCAGCTGGTTGGATGCCACCTAACCAATAGTCTGATAAGCCAAATTTGTCAACAATAAAGTCATTTTCATCCTGAGAAGTGATTGTAACCAGATGTCCATTCATAACTGAGTAAGATAAAGATTGAGCTGTAGTATTTGCATCTCCCCAAGTAATGCCACCTGTCGCAGAGATCACATCATAGTAATGACCATTTCCAGAATAGTAAACCGGAGTAGTAGTTAACAAACTTATCGTAGCAAGTTTTGAGTTAGTACCATTTGCATTGCTTGTAGTAAGGTTAACGGTATATGGCCCTGCTACAGAGTAAGTATGTATTGGACTCTGCTCATTTGAAGTGTTCCCATCTCCAAAGTCCCAGTTCCACCCGGTTGTATTTAGGGAACTGCCTAAAAATTGCACACAAAGGGGAGCATAACCCGATGTCACGTTAGTACTGAAGTTTGCAATAGGAAGTACTGGTTTTTCTAGGTTCGTTTTCAAAATAACTAAACCATTATTCCAATCGGCTACGTAGGCGTAATTACCGGAAACTGCAACATCTTGAGCACCTCCGGCAGTATCGTAACTTTTCTCGAGAATTGGAGAAGAGGGATTACTTATATCAAAAATTAAAAGACCGTTACTCCAATCAGTCACATAGGCATAATTACCGGAAACTGAAATGCCGCGAGCATATCCTGCAGTATCATAATTTCCCTCGATAATTAAAGAAGATGGATTGCCTACATCAAAAATTAAAAGACCATTATAGCCATTGGCTACATAAGCATAATTGCCTGAAACTGAAACACCATCAGCATTTCCGGCAGTATCATAACTCCCGTTGAGAGTTGGAGAAGAGGGATTGCTTATATCAACAATCGCAAAACGATTATTATTAGCGGCTACATAAGCGTAATTGCCGGAAACCGAAACACCTCTAGCCAATCCGACAGAATTGCAGCTTCCTTTTAGAAATGGAGAAGAGGGATTGCTGACGTCAACGATCACAAGACCATTATTATAATCGGCTACATAGGCATAATTGCCGGAAACCGAAACACCGTAAGCATATCCAGCAGTATCATAACTCCCAGTAATAACTGGAGAAGATGGGTTGCCGATGTCAACAATCACAAGACCATTATAACCATCGGCTACGCAAGCATAATTGCCTGAAACTGAAACACCCTCAGAGTTTCCGGCAGTACTGTAACTCCCTTTAATACTTGGAGAATAGGGGTTGCTGATATCAACGATCACAAGACCATTATTATAATCGGCTACATAGACGTAATTGCCTGAAACTGCAACGCCGCAAACGTTCCCGGCAAGATGTCCAACTTGCTCCATATCGACTTCAGGAGCGAGTGCTGTCCCTGTAATCGTTACCAGAAAAGCAACAAATATAAGTGAATAAATCAGTTGTCTATTTATTTCCATCGAACTACACCCCGTTCTTTACCCTTTAATTTTAAAGCTAAAGGAATGATTCAAATCTAAGATCAAGGAGTTTTGTTGCCAAGAATGGTTATTGGGGAAAATGTAACTATAGATCAATTCTCAAGCTGAAATTTAGAAGTTATATTTTCATCATTCCTAAATTAAACCCTTAATCACTGAAACTTTCGTATCTTCATGAGAGTAATTTTGCATAAGAATCCGCTTATTCTTCATTGCTTGACCTCATATGTGAGAGAAAAACTGATTTTCTCTCTTGACCCAAGACAAGTGAAAATTAAAAAAAGGCCAATGAAAAATAATAGCATAACTGCTGTACTTGTTAGATTATTTGTAGGTTAAATCCAATAAAATGAGTTTTGTCCTCACTTTTGGTATCAAACTGAACCAAAACTTTCCACAGAGTCAAATTTCCTTTCCGACCTCCTTTACATCCAATACTTTTCATGAACGATTCCAACAGTATACATATAAAAAATATGTATATATTCTGTAAAATATTGATAAATGTTTAGTAGACACCGATATTAATAAATCTTCTCTTTTTTTGCAAAAGTATGATAAAATATGATAAACACAGTAATATATGTAAACATAGTATGTGAAAATAAAGCATTATATGAATGTACAAATATGAAAAAAAGCTTATAAAAAACATAAACTACGGAGATATATCTAACTAGATAAAATCATTAAAAAAGGCGCAATAATTAATTTTCAGGTACTTCTATAAAAAAGCACTCTCAAAAAAAATAAAAAATAAAAAAAGTCGCTTTAAAAAACAGCTTTGCTCAGTGTTCTGTTACTCAATATTTACTGTTTTACGAATTTCCTTCCTTTCTCCTCGACGCCAAAAATACTATTCCAAGTGCTGAAATCACAGGCACTGCTATTGTTGGAAATTCTGGTATCTGTGTTACAGTCACTGTAATTGGAAAATCACTTGACTCAATTGACCCCAAAAATTCATCTGGTATTGTAGGGTCATATAAATCAGGTAGATACCCTTCTCCAAGTACTTTCATCTGATACTCTCCTGCAGGAGTTCCTTCTGGCACGGTTACTTCCAGAGTGACAGTTTTTTCCGGTGAACCCGGCCCTATCAGAAATAGGTTATCACCAAATTCTGTAGTCCAGCTTACAGGATTTCCAGCTGAATCAATAACTGAGAGATCAGCGAATTCATCTACAGTAAGAGAATCCATTGCAGTTAGAGTTACTGCATATGTGACAGTTCCTCCCGGTCCAACTGTACTGGAGGTCGTTTCAACGTCTACATTAAAACCCGGATTTGCACTCGCAGTATTAATTGTCAGCAAGCTCAGGAGCAACACTAAACCAATTTTCATTTTGTTTGACCGCATTTTTACCACCTTTATGAAATCGCTATCACTCCAGTATCATACGCACTTGTGATCCAGAGCGTTGAATTTGCTCTTACTTTGAAAGCTTTCCTGGATGCCGCCTGTCCGGGTGGAATCGTCAGTTTTAGGGGCAAACTTACCGTACTATTTGCCGGGACATTTACTGTCTGATTATTCCACTCAAACCAATCTGATGATATCTGATAACTGGCAGGCAGGCCGTCCATGATTACGTCAATACTAACTATGTCATCAAAATTCTGTATGCTCTTGATATTCACAGTGTAATCAATCGTTGTTCCCGATGTTGATGCGGTTGTAACCTTTGGAGAAATACCTACACCAAGGCTGCCTGTTGGAGCTACAACTTTGTAGTTTTCAGTAATTTCAGCTGCGTTGCCGGCAGCGTCTTTTGCTGTTATCAGCATGGAATAATCGCCGATTGAAGGAGGAGCAGTTATGCTTCCCTGCCAGATGTTGTCTGTTTTTGTAAGCTGGATTTCTCCTGCAGTTACTTCGGTAACTCCAACGTTGTCTGTTGCATCCACAGTGATATTTATCGTAGAACCAGCGGTTGTATTGGCCGGGAACAGAACTACCGATTGAATAACAGGTTTTTCAGTATCAGATGCCAATTCTGCTGATGTTGTTGCGGTTGAATTGACCCATGTCTCATTTTTGTTTCCGGAAACGTCTACCGTGCGCGTACTTATGGTGTATTCTGTTTCGGGTTCGAGGCCGGTGGCGTTGAAGAATTCGGCAGAGGTGTTGGTCTGGAAGATGTTGTTAAGGTAAATTTCAGTGTGGTTGAAATCGGGGTTGTGGGGATTAGTCCAGGTGAAGTTGATCCAAGTTGTGTCGGTGGTGGATTGGAGGTTAGTAATGTTGGCAGGCGGTAAATAATCGGGCGTTAGAGCGGCATATGAAGTAGAATTATCCCAGGCAACATTACCTGATTCATCTACAGCAGATACATTTACAGAATGAGTACCTTCAAGTGCTGTAATGCTCCCGTTCCAGATACTTCCACCCTGATTGAGCAGTGGAATATCATTTACTTTTACACCACTGACTCCAACATTATCCGTAACATTGACTGTAACATTAATTGTAGAATCGGTTGTGGTACTGATCGGGAATATTACTACTGATTCAATTGCAGGTGGAATAATGTCTGGCAGAGAAAGAGTCTTTGCAGTTGCATTAACCCATATCTCGTTTACATTTCCATTGCTGTCCACTGTGCGTGTACCGATAGTATAATTTGTATCCGGTTGAAGGCCAGTAGCGTTGAAGTATTCTACAGAGATGTTGGTCTGGAAGGTGCCGTTCAGGTAGATTTCAGTGTGGTTGAAGTTGGGATCTGAGGGATTCTGCCATGTCCAGTTGATCCAGGTATTGCCTGTTGTGGATTGTAGATTAGTGATACTCGAGGGTAGAGTCATATTTTGTTCTAAAACGATTTGAGGTATTGTATTAAGCCCCTCACCAATAGTTACTTCCCCATTATAATCTGAATAACCTAGGTGGGATGCTGTTAAGGAATAGTTTCCTATGGGTATACCAACAAATGTGTAGCTTCCATCAGGTATTGTAGTTGTACTGTAGTTGCCCAACTTCACTTCAGTTCCATTGTTATTATATTGGTTTTGTAAAAGTATAGTGCCTGAAACATCACCAGCATCAATATAGATATAACTTGTAAAAATGCTCATATTGGCACTGGTTCCTTGCCAAATTCCCTTCATGATGGAAATCCCAGGGTTAATTTCAGGTGAAGCCACAATGTTTATTTCTTGCGTTTCATTTGATTCCAAAGTAACTATTGTTGTTGAGTTATATACTTGATCACCGTCGAGATTTTCCATTTCTAAAAAAATACTTCCTGCATATGGCGAGTCATTCAAGAGATTAGTGATCTTGAAGGGTACGTTTATATTTTCTCCAACTGAAGCATTGGTTGGTGGGTATGCACTAATATCTATAGGGAATTCTGTTGTAAAGTTGTTTGAATTAGATAGGAAGTTAATTGTTTTATCATTAACAGGATCGTAGATATTCAGCTCTGTTTGAGGTAGTTCGACCATGACTCCAGGTTCACCATTTGATATAAACGTCACAACTATCTGACGATATTCATATGGTTCAAGATACAAATTCCAGTTGATGACATTTCCTTCTATCGTTCCATTAGCTGCATCTATTATTTCTATTTCAGGAGTGATTTCCTGGCTAAAATTGCAAGAGATTGGAGTTTTGAATGGGTTTTCGATCCAGATTACGAGCGTATTCTCTTTATTGTTGATTTGATTAACTACACAAGTCTTAATTGGATACTCAAGCATTTCTGCTTTATCAATCTCTTCTTGAGATACTATGGAATCACTTGATGTTGCTATTTTTGTAGTTCCAAAAATAGTATTATCACTACCAACAAAATAAGTTCCAGTTTCAGTTTCTCCAAATAAATTAAAATTGATTTGAGTATATGGTCTCTCACCAACTTCATCTTGCAAATAGTATATCCTAATTGTATTGCTTCTATCTACGCCACCTTTAATTTGTAATGATTCAGAAATAGTTACAGGTGTCCAGCTGACTCCATCAAATACTTGAACATCATTACTTTTAATTCCGAAAAACCATGACTGATAATCTGCTATCAATTGATAATTAGTATCAAATTTACCACTGTTCTGAATTTTAACATCAGAATATGCAGTATGTGTGAATAAATAATTATTTTCGCCCCAGAGTTTATAGTCACCTAAAGCCACATTTTCAATGTCTGTTATTTTACCCTCAGCAATCTGAGGAGGTACTCGATTTTCTATATTTTTTAATCCTTGGTTTGTATTGTCGTATACACGATATGCTTCCATGTATGAATTGAGATCTATCACAGTAGCAAGATCAAACATAAAATTATCTTGTTCAATATTAAAATCATTAATGATTAGTTCTGGAACAGTGGTCACTGCTCCAACTGCATGCCAGCCAGCTGTACCGAAAGCTAGAGCTCCTAGCGTTTTAGCCCCTGTTTTCAGTAGAAATAATTTTGTGTATTCGTTTAAGCCTGAATCTTCACTATAATCTTGAGAATTGTGTAACATTAGAGCATTTCTTTGTAAATTTAGAACGATAATTTTGTTTGCTAACCTTCTCTTTGATAAATCAGCTTGGTAGTTTTTAATTTCGTCTTCAGTTAAACTATTAACAGAATCTAGAACTTCATCTTTATTATTATTTAGTTTTATTTTATAATCATCTACCATTTTATTCAAAGGTGGCACCATATAATTTTGTAAAGGATCATATTCTTTTACGATTGCGCCTAAAAGAGAGAACATACTATCGTAACCTTCAACCAAAATTTCTCCCTGTATATTTTCCCCTATTGTATATTTCATCCATTTTAGAATATTTTCAGCAGTTTCACCTTTGAAAATTGCCGCGTTTTCAAGTACATGACCAATAAGAATTATACCTTCGTTTCTTTCATCAGCTTCTAATTTTCTACTAAAATAATCTCCATCCTCTGCAGACCATTTAGTTTCAGACTTAATTTCATTTAGTTTGTTCTGTGTATCCAAAACTGTAGTTTTAATGTCTTCTCCAAGTACTGATGAAATCGGAACCGCTTTAGTATAGTAACTAGTAGCTCCATCGTCGTCAGTTAATGTAAGATTAACTTCATAATCTCCTAACGCTGGGTAGGTATGACTAACTATAGGTCCTGTACCAGTAGAGCCGTCTCCAAAGTCCCAATTGTATGAAACAATTTCACCGCCATCATAAGGACCATATGGATCATAAGATGCGGTAGCATCAAAAGTTACTTCCTGATCGATGAGAATTAGACCTTCGGGAGTATAACTAAAAGATACAATCGGTGGTTCATTAGGCTGGGGGAGATATAGAGGATAATTATCTACACTGTCACCTCCTGCTATCGGGTAAGGATCATCGCAAATACCGTTATAATCAGTATCCATAATACCGTTGAGATCATTATCCATTTCAGTAGTTTCTGAGTAGTAATTTCCTATAATCCCGTTGTCCCATTGGTTTAAACTATCATCAAAAGCACTTATATCGTTTTCAATTAATCTATTGTTATAAATTCTATTACTGCTGGAAGACAATAGGTAAATTCCATAATAATTGTTATTAATGACATTATTTGTGATTTCGTTGTTTTTAGAACTGAGGTAAATCCCCCATTGCATATTGGAGCTAATATTATTGTTGACAATAGTATTACCATCCGATAATACCTCTACAGCTTTTTTTCCAGCTCCAGTAACAACAAAACCATCAAGGACGACCCCATCAGCATAAAGTGTAACCGCATTACTCTGCCAACAAGCATTTATTACGGGTTTACCAGTGCCAATGTCGATGCCTCTTAAAATTATTTGTTTGTTAATAATTACATCCTCATAATAAACCCCACTATCTACATGCAATTCATTCCCGGAATCGGCATCATCTATAGCTGCCTGGATCGAAGCAAAGCTACTGCCCTTGTTTATGTTATGGACTGAACCTGGGATAATATACGTAATGCTATTAATCAGCGAAGTCTCAGCCCCACCCAACGCATTACTGTGACTGAAGGATCCTTTAAACTCTGTAAATTCTCCATCAAGGCTTGATGTCATTATCCAGTAAGCTTCCTTACTTTCTCCGGGTGCCACGTCTCCGAAGTCTATCAGCAATGAATCGGTTTCAGGCCCATCCACAAGTCCACTGCCGATGAGTTCGAAGGAGACAAGCAATCCTGCTTTATTTTCGTAGATTACGGGCTGGGCGCTGTCAAGTTTAAGGTTCTTTGCTGTACCGTATCCTACGTTAGTAACATCCAGGGTAATATTGAAAGGTGTATTTGCTTTGACTTCAGCGGGGATCGTGTAGGTCAGATTCAGTAGTGGCTGCGGCATTACAGTGATACTTTCTTCTGTGCTGTTTACGCTGAAGGTTACGCCGTCTACGGTATAGTCTATGAATGCCTGAACTGTGTAGTCCTTGCCCGAGGGTGTAGTGCCCCCTGCATTTTTCTCGGGTACTAACAGCCAGTCTGCGCTTGCAACTGATGAAGGACTTATCAGACCATCGCCGTCGACAGAACTGATGCTGCTCAGGGACGTCAGGTTAACGAAGAATAGATCCGAGGCATCGTTTCCATCTGCATCTTTTATCTCGAGGTTTACATTTACATTCTCGATGTTCTGGTCAGCTAATTTATTTGTCAGTTCAAGGCTGGCAGCAAATGCATCTCTTTCGAGAGTGGCTTCCTGGGATATGTAGAATTTGACCCTTTCGCGAACGGTTTCCACTACCTGGGGAATGGATTCACCATCATCATAGTTGCCTGAGGAATAGCTTCCTCCGGGACTATTGTAATCATGTCTGAAATATTCTTCTATTACATCGACTATCGGGCCTGTACTAACCGGGCAGTTATACATATAGACAAAAAAAGGAAGCTCTGACGAAAGGTACACTTTCCTGGTTACGTCACTGTTTTCTTCAAAGGTGAGATAATCTCCTCGGATTCTGATACTGTTTCGGTATGATTCCCCACCACAGGCAACATAAGTGGTATTTAAATGATAGGGGATTGTGATAGAACTCTGAGCTTTGAGCTCGTCAACAAAGAAGGTATATCCGGTTGGGAAAGTTATGTTCACTCCCTGCAGAGATGAAGAGTCCACCGTTACGTTGAAAACAGAAACAAGCCCGGGGTTGGAAATTGTTATCGAGCTGTCGTTTTCGTAAACCGGATCCGAGAAATTTACTCCGTACCTGATATACAGAGGGTTAGGAATCAATAGAGGTGGAGGTACATCGGTTTCAAAAGTAAGGTCCAGCTGGATATCATACTCATCTTCTATCTGTACCGGAGTTACAGTGAGTTCTACTCCGAGGATGTCTTTGGAAAGCACAGGTTCTACTAGGGTCTGTATTTCAGGAGAAACTGTTGATGAACCACTTACAGAGGTATGGTTGGAAGCTTTTACGAAATAATTATACGTGCCGATTGAAATATTTTTAAAGAGATAATAGCCATTTTCATCTGTGGTGCCCTGGAATACCTGGGTAAGAACGTCCGGGTTCTGGATTGCTATTGATGCTCCTGAGACATTTTCTCCGATATCATTCACGACATGGAACATCAGGTCTCCTTGTTCGGAAGAAGTGATTGAGATTGTCAGGTATATGTTTACAGGCTGATGGTTGCTGCTTGAGATGGTGATCGTTTCTTGGTAAACTCCTGCAGCGGTTCCGTTGTCCGGATGAAGGAAAATATTGAATGTTTTGTTGGCGCCCGGTGAAATGCTCCCTAGATCTGCAGAACTTACAGAAACCCAATCAAGAGACGGCGTTGAAATGTTAATGTCATTCATTGATTCGTATCCGACATTGGAGATACTGACAATTTTGGCCAGAGTATCATTCGGGTTCATTCCGACTGTTATCGATGTTGGACTTACGATGGCGGCAGGACTGGCTTCTACCAGATGAACAAATAATTCAGCTTCTTCAGAACTGCCTTCATCGGAAGTAACTGAAACTACATAATTTGCTTGGGAGACATCCACATTTGCAGCATTGATTTTTACCTTGAATGTTCCTTGAGCCCCGGCAGCAAGGGTTTCAGGTGGCAGCTGTACCAGCTGAGTTTCCACTCCGGTTACTGCGTCTCCTTCAAGCGAGGCAGTTACACCATGAAGATCTACTTCTCCGTAATTTCTGACGGAGAAAGTGATGTTTTCGGATGAATTTTCAGACATTTCATAGTCTATGGTGCCGGAAGGACTCATGTAAAGTCCGTACATCTCAAAAGAAGTCTCTGCACTTATCCAGAGTTTATTGGAATTAACGCTTATTTTGGCCGTGAAATTGCCAGCTTCACTACTTCCCGGCTGGAAATAATATGAGAAATACCCGTCAGCATCCGTTACAAGGCTGTAAGTTCGCGTATAACCTTTTAATTTTATAGTCAGGACGGCAGGTGTATTGACAACAGGACTTGCATCGTCATATTGTGCTCTGCCGGTGATATGCACGATTTCATTCCTGCCATAAATTGATTTATCTGTTGAAATAGACACACTGAAGTTTTCAGTAACCTTAAATGAAATTGTTTTTTCGGCTGTCAGTCCATTATTATCTCTTAATGCTACTCTGGCAACATAGTTCCCTTTCGGATAACCTGAAAGGTCCACGTTTGCGGTGAACCCTGCAGTCGTATAGCTCATCGGAGTGTTATACACAACACTGCTGTTATCATCCAGAATGCTTAGAGTCAAATTTACGTCGCTATCCGTCAGGTAAACGTTGGGAGAAGCCAGACTGGATGCTTTTGCGGTAAATACAGCAGTACCGTTTTCAGCATAACTCTGGCTGTCACTGCTTACAAGTAAAAGGTATTTTTCTTCAATGTAAGAAAGATTTGTAACTAGCAGGTTATTGCTCTCATTCGATTCATTAATCTGTCCATGATAGTCAACTTTTATACTAACATTATGATCTCCGGAAGTTGCAGTCCATACCTGAGAAACCTTTACCGATTCGCCTTTTGATATACCGGCAACTGATTTTGTACCGGCTAGATTTTCATCAATAGTAAAGCCTGTATTGAAAGTCCTCAGTGTGCTTCCGTTCCCGATGTTTTCAATATAGGCATCGAAGGTAACAGTATCTCCTGTCGAGAAATTCTCAGGAGACCATGTAAAGTCGGATACTATCAGGTCGGATTGCTCGACCTCCGGGAGGACCAATTTCAGGGAATTATCAGTTTCATCCGATTCAGTTATTTCATTTGAAGCATCTGCTACTACCTCTATCGTATGTTCTCCGGGTTCTGCAGTCCAGGTCTGAGAAATGGGTTCATGAGACCCTGAAGCCAGGCCGTCAAGAGGCCTATAGGCAATAGAAACCCCATCTATCAGGAACTGGACATGGAACTTTTCGGAGGTACTTCCAGGTCCTTCATTTTGAATGCTGGTATTGAATGTTACAGTCTCTCCATCACTGAAGTTTGAAGGATTCCATGTAAGACTGGAAACGGTTATGTCGGATTTTTTGATCTCCGGAAGGGCCTGTGTTAGATTATTGTTTGTTTCATTTAACTCTTCTACTCTAGGGCCATTTGCACTATACGGAGAAGCATACCAGCCACCTGCATCTGCCGTAACTGTCAGCGTATGATTCCCAGGCACTGCAGTCCAGCTTTTTGAAACGGTCTCGTATCCACCAGCCCCCAGCCCTTCAATAACTACATAGCCTAGATCATTCCCATCGATATAGAACCTTACTCCAAACCAGTTTTCTGTACTGTTAGATCCTATGTTCTCAACGGTAGCATTGAAATCAACAGTATCTCCGTCATCAATCGATGATGGAATTGTTACATTCGAAATTATGAGTTCCGGCTGGTAAATCGAGGGGAGAACAGCTGACCCAAGGTTGTTTGATTCGTTGGACTCAAGTATTGTATTTGTATCATCAGCTTTTACATTCAGGACATACGTACCCGGAACTGCATTCCACTCTGCCGAGACTTTTCTTGACTCCCCGGCAAAAAGACTGTTATCCACTGTAACTGTACCAATTTTACTCTCATTAATATAGAAGCCAACATCAAATGGCTTGGAAGCATTTCCAATCCCTGTATTAAGGATTTCGGCTTCAAAAGCAACCTGTGTCCCATCATGGAAGTTTTCTGGTGTCCATGTAAGGTTTGAAACGATCAGGTCTGCCTGCTCAACTTCAGAGAGAGAAACAGTAAGCCTGTTGTTTGTCTCGTCCAGCTCTTTGACATGATCATAATAGTCTACAACAACAGTGACATTTTCTGCATAAGCTGTAGCAGCCCAGTCTTGGGTAATAACTGTTGATTCACTGGCATTTAGTTGATCAACCCTCTTCTGCCCAATGTATTGATTATCTGCAAGGAACCTCACATAAAATGGAGAGAGCGTGTCCCCTTCCCCGATGTTTCGGATGCTTGCATTGAATGTTACAGTCTCGCCCTCATTTATCTTAGTCGGGCTCCAGTTTATGCCATCGACGGTGAGGTCTGAACTTCCTTTTGTTATTGGTTGAGATACTGGAGGAGTACATATAAACTGTCCTAATGCCCTAGGGCTACTTCCCACAATCACCGTGTCTGTAACAGTGTTTGTTACGGTGTCAATAATAGAGACGCTGTTGCTGTCTTTATTTGCCACATATACTTTTGTTCCATCAGGTGTAACTGAAACTCCCCACGGATGACTTCCTACATCAACAGTGGATGTCACAGTATCAGTTGCAGTGTCAATAATAGAGACACTGCTGGTTCCAGAGTTTGCCACATATACTTTCTTTCCATCCGGACTGACTGCAACTCCGTAAGGAGAACTTCCTACCTTGATTGTGTTTGTAACATTGTCTGTGGCAGTGTCAATCACAGAAACGTTGTAGCTGTTTGAGTTTGCCACATATACCTTTGTTCCATCAGGTGTGAATGCAACTCCATAAGGAGAGCTTCCTACTTTTACTGTGTCTATAACTGCTTTTGTTGCAGTGTCAATCACAGAGACACTGTTACTGTAAGAATTAGCTATATATGCCTTTGATCCATCAGGACTGACTGCAATCCCATATGTATCGAATCCTAAATTTACTGAGGCTGTAACCGTGTTTGTTGCGGTGTCAATTACCGAAACACTGTTGCTGCCCGAGATTCCCACATATACCTTTGTTCCCTCTGGGTTGATTGCAATTCCCCGAGTATTGCTTCCTACATTCACCGTAGCTACAACATTGTTCGTGGATGTCTCAATCACGGAGACACTGCTGGTTCCAGAGTTTGCCACATATATCTTTGTTCCATCTGGACTGGCTGCAACTCCAAAAGGACTTGATCCTACATTAACAGTGGCTGTAACAGTGTTTGAGGCTGTATCAATTACAGAAACAGTATTGCTGCCGTAATTCGTTATGTATGCATACGGCACCATTGGCGAAGCACTTTGTACGTTTATCTTGCTTTTCTTAGTATTCTGGCCATATTCATTTGTTACCGTAAGCGTTACTGTATAATTTCCAACTGTGCGGTAAATATGAGTTGGATTTTGTTCTGTTGAATTCTCTCCGTCTCCAAAACTCCAGTTCCATGTAGTTGCATCTTCTGAAAGGTCAGTGAATTGTACAGAAAGCGGAGCATAACCGCTGGTTACATTAGTACTAAAGTTTGCAACAGGAAGTAACACTTGTGCTGGAGGAGTACATATAAACTGTCCTAATGCCCTGGGACTACTTCCCACAATCACCGCGTCTGTAACAGTGTTTGTTACGGTGTCAATAACAGAGACGCTGTTGCTGTCTTTATTTGCCACATATACTTTTGTTCCATCAGGTGTAACTGAAACTCCCCACGGATGACTGCCTACATCAACAGTGGATGTCACAGTATCAGTTGCAGTGTCAATAACAGAGACACTGCTGATTCCAGAGTTTGCCACATATACTTTCTTTCCGTCCGGACTGACTGCAACTCCGTAAGGAGAACTTCCTACCTTGATTGTGTTTGTAACATTGTCTGTGGCAGTGTCAATCACAGAAACGTTGTAGCTGTTTGAGTTTGCCACATATACCTTTGTTCCATCAGGTGTGAATGCAACTCCATAAGGAGAGCTTCCTACTTTTACTGTGTCTATAACTGCTTTTGTTGCAGTGTCAATCACAGAGACACTGTTACTGTAAGAATTAGCTATATATGCCTTTGATCCATCAGGACTGACTGCAATCCCATATGTATCGAATCCTAAATTTACTGAGGCTGTAACCGTGTTTGTTGCGGTGTCAATTACCGAAACACTGTTGCTGCCCGAGATTCCCACATATACCTTTGTTCCCTCTGGGTTGATTGCAATTCCCCGAGTATTGCTTCCTACATTCACCGTAGCTACAACATTGTTCGTGGATGTCTCAATCACGGAGACACTGCTGGTTCCAGAGTTTGCCACATATATCTTTGTTCCATCTGGACTGGCTGCAACTCCAAAAGGACTTGATCCTACATTAACAGTGGCTGTAACAGTGTTTGAGGCTGTATCAATTACAGAAACAGTATTGCTGCCGTAATTCGTTATGTATGCATACGGCACCATTGGCGAAGCACTTTGTACGTTTATCTTGCTTTTCTTAGTATTCTGGCCATATTCATTTGTTACCGTAAGCGTTACTGTATAATTTCCAACTGTGCGGTAAATATGAGTTGGATTTTGTTCTGTTGAATTCTCTCCGTCTCCAAAACTCCAGTTCCATGAGGTTGTATCTTCTGAAAGGTCGGTGAATTGTACAGAAAGAGGAGCATAACCACTTGTTACATTAGTACTAAAGTTTGCAACAGGAAGTAACGTTTGTGCTGGAGGAGTACATATAAACTGTCCTAATGCCCTGGGACTACTTCCCACAATCACCGTGTCTGTAACAGTGTTGGTTACAGTGTCAATTACAGAGACGCTGTTGCTGTCTTTATTTGCCACATATACTTTTGTTCCATCAGGTGTAACTGAAACTCCCCACGGATGACTGCCTACATCAACAGTGTTTATCACAGTATCTGTTTCAGTGTCAATAATGGAGACACTGCTAGTTCCAGAGTTTGCCACATATACCTTCGTTCCGTCCGGACTGGCTACAACTCCAATAGGTGAACCTCCTACATCAACAGTGTTTGTAACATTGTTTGTGGCAGTGTCAATCACAGAAACGTTGTAGCTGTTCGAGTTTGCTACATATGCCTTCTTTCCATCCGGTGTGAATGTAACTCCATAAGGATAACTTCCTACTTTCACCATGGCTATAACTGTTTTTGTGGCAGTGTCAATCACAGAGACACTGTTGCTGTTCGAGTTAGCTACATATGCCTTTGCTCCATCTGGACTGACCGCAATTCCGTATGTATAGAATCCTAAATAAACCGTGGCTGTAACAGTGTTTGTGGCAGTATCAATTACAGAGACTCTATCGCTGCCAGATATCCCCACATATATCTTTGTTCCATCCGGGTTGATTGCAATTCCCCGAGGATAACTTCCTACATTCACCGTAGCTACAACATTGTTCGTGGATGTCTCAATCACGGAGACACTGCTGGTTCCAGAGTTTGCCACATATATCTTTGTTCCATCCGGACTGGCTGCAACTCCAAAAGGACTTGATCCTACATTAACAGTGGCTGTAACAGTGTTTGAGGCTGTATCAATTACAGAAACAGTATTGCTGCCGTAATTCGTTATGTATGCATACGGCACCATAGGAGAGACATTTTGCACATTTATCTTGCTGCTCTTCGTATTTTGACCATATGAATTTTTCACAGTAAGTGTTACTGAATAGTTTCCAACTGTGGTATAAACATGAGTTGGGTTTTGCTCGGTTGAATAAAATCCATCTCCAAAGTTCCAGTTCCATGAGGTTGCGTTTTCAGATTGGTCAGTAAATTGAACAGAAAGAGGAGCATATCCCTGAATAACGTTGCTACTGAAGTTTGCAACAGGGAATAGTGTTTGTGTTGGAGGAGCACCTATAAAATGCCCAAAAGAATTAGGACTGTTTAATCCAGTTACAGTGTCTTCAAGAGTGTTGGTTGTAGTGTCAATTACTGAAACACTGTTCCCGACTTGATTCGATACATATGCTTTTGTTCCATCTGGAGTAACTGCGATTCCTGAGGGTCTACTTCCTACATCCACGGAGTATGCAACAGTATTAGTTGAAGTATTAATTACAGAGACATAACTATTATAATTCGATACATACACCTTTTTCCCATCAGGACTGGCTGCAATTCCATTAGGATTGTTTCCTACGTAGACCGTAGCTGTAACATTGTTTGTTGCCGTATCGATTACAGAGACACTGCCACTATTGTAATTAGCCACGTATACTTTTGTTCCATCCGGTGTGACTTCAACTCCGCGAGGATTATCTCCTACATTCACAGTGGCCGTAACTATTTTTTGGTGGCGTCAATTACTGAAATCGTGTCGCTGACTCTGTTCGCTACATATACTGTTCCATTCGGACTAACTGCAACTCCATATGGATCACTTCCTACATTCACACTACCAGCAAGAGTATCTGAGGTTGTATCAATGAAAGAGACAGTATTACTACCGTAATTAGTCACATATGCCATTGTTCTATCCGGTTTCACTGCAACTCCTGAAGGATAGGTTCCTACATTCACTGTGGCTGTAACAGTGTTTGTATCTGTGTCAATCACAGAGACACTGTGGCTGTAGTAGTTAGCTACGTATACCTTTTTTCCATCCGGTCTCACTGCAACTCCATGAGGAGAACTTCCTACCTGTACCGTTGCTGCAATGGTGTTTGAAGCTGTGTCAATTACAGAAACAGTATTGTTGTTAGAATTCGTAATATATGCATATGGCACCATAGGAGAGACATTTTGCACATTTATCTTGCTGCTCTTCGTGTTCTGACCATATGCATTTGTCACTGTGAGCGTTGCTGAATAGTTCCCAACTGTGGTATAAACATGAGTTGGGTTTTGCTCGGTTGAATAAAATCCATCTCCAAAACTCCAGTTCCATGACGTTGCGTTTTCAGATTGGTCAGTAAATTGGACAGAAAGAGGAGCATATCCCTGAGTAACGTTGCTGCTGAAGTTTGCAACGGGATATAATGTTTGTGTTGGAGGAGCACCTATAAAATGCCCAAATGAATTAGGACTGTTAAATCCAGTTACAGTGTCTTCAAGAGTGTCGGTTGTAGTATCAATTACTGAAACACTGTTCCCTACCCGATTCGATACATATGCTTTTGTCCCATCTGGCGTAACTGCGATTCCTGAGGGTCTGCTTCCTACATCCACTGCGTACGTAACAGCATTAGTTGAAGTGTTAATTACAGAGACATAACTATTATAATTCGATACATACACCTTTTTCCCATCAGGACTGGCTGCAATTCCATTAGGATTGTTTCCTACGTAGACCGTAGCTGTAACATTGTTTGTTGCCGTATCGATTACAGAGACACTGCCACTATTGTAATTAGCCACGTATACTTTCGTTCCATCCGGTGTGACTTCAACTCCGCGAGGATTATCTCCTACATTCACAGTGGCCGTAACTATTTTTTTGGTGGCGTCAATTACTGAAATCGTGTCGCTGACTCTGTTCGCTACATATACTGTTCCATTCGGACTAACTGCAACTCCATATGGATCACTTCCTACATTCACACTACCAGCAAGAGTATCTGAGGTTGTATCAATGAAAGAGACAGTATTACTACCGTAATTAGTCACATATGCCATTGTTCTATCCGGTTTCACTGCAACTCCTGAAGGATAGGTTCCTACATTCACTGTGGCTGTAACAGTGTTTGTATCTGTGTCAATCACAGAGACACTGTGGCTGTAGTAGTTAGCTACGTATACCTTTTTTCCATCCGGTCTCACTGCAACTCCATAAGGAGAACTTCCTACCTGTACCGTTGCTGCAATGGTGTTTGAAGCTGTGTCAATTACAGAAACAGTATTGTTGTTAGAATTCGTAATATATGCATATGGCACCATTGGCTCAGCACTTTGTTCGATATCTGCCGATGCGGCAGATGAAAAGAGAATTAAAAATAAAAATAGAATTGTTAAAGCTAAAGATATTGGATATAATTTATCTTGAAATTTCACTTGTTCTTCCTTCTTTGTCTTTTATTTTATACTTTTTATTTAAACACTCTAAATTTTATTCCTAATTTCCAAGTTTTCTCAGTCAGTATTGTGAAAAATGATATAATGAGATGATTTGTCTAAGGACATCGATTTATAGAATACTTAAATTTTTGAACTCTCAAATTTTCAAGTCTTCGGCTTCTTATTCCTCAATTACATTGGATCTATAACTCACTGAAACTTCATTATTCCAAATTTACTCAAAACATCAAACCTGTTTTTCTCTTCTGGATATTTTGAAAGCAAATTTTCCTTCTACCCTCGCCTTCACACTTCATTACTTTCAAGAACTGTACCAACAGTATACATATAAAAAATATGTATATAATATGTAAAATATTATTTAATGTTTGGAAGATGTACATATAGATAAACATTTCCTTTTTTTACAAATACATGACAAAATATGATAAACAAGATAAAAAATGTGACTTAAATAAGAAAAAATGGAGCCTTGTATATGCGTATATAACTACAAAAGAGTATTTATAAAAAAAATATAATTTGCAGAGATATAGCTAACCACTCAAAAAACTAAAAAAGAACAAAAATCAATTTTCAGGCACTTCCGTAAAAAAGAACCTCAAAAAAGAGAAAAAAAGAAATAAAGCCGCCTTTTAAAAAGCAGCTTCAATTTTACTCAATGATGTACGTTTTCCATCTCAACCTGTTCCCTTTTATGCCCTTATATAAGCTTCATCGACTTCTTTCAGGCACCTGTAGCAGAGATCCACATCTTTCTTGACTATCCCTTTTGAGAAATCCGGCACCTGCAGTTCCACCGGGAAAACTCCTGTTTTGTCTCCGCAGAGGGCAAATTTGCCTTTTCTGCACGAGGGCTGGTTTTTGTTTGCTTCCAGGTAAGTTTTCTGGGCGGGATCGAGGCAGGTCTCACAGAGGCCTTTCCAGAAACCATTGGGGTAGGCTAATTTGAGGAGGTGGCGGAAGACTCTGACAAGAATACAATCTAGTTTTGGATTCAAAAGTGACAATTCAAATAATCAAACTAGACAAAATATCTTAAAAATAATATTGCAAATAGAAATGTTTTGTGTGATATCCTGTTGGTTATGAAATATCTGTAAAGGCAAGTATCATGATAATTAATCCTGGAGCATATTTATAGAGATTAGATCGACATAAAAGGTTTCAGAGTCTATAAGTGATCTAAACTTAAATTACCGGGACCCCGGGTTCAACCTTTGATAAAAAACTGGCTACTTTAATCTCTTCTAATATGTTGCCTGCCCTCAAGTGTATTATTTGTGCTCTCAGGCCCAGATGATACTCTTACTTCAGTCATAAAGCCTGCACTGTTACCTTGTAATGTATTATTATGAGAATTCCCCAGTGTGATATCAAATGAGTATCCGATTGATTTGACGGTATTGTCAAGAAGTTTGTTATTATTTGAATCTTCAAGACCAATGCAGAAATAGTCATCTATAACTGCATTTTTGCTCAGTTCGTTGTTTGAAGAATTTTCGAGGCGTATACCATCCCAATTTCTCGATACATTATTACCTGTTAGCTTGTTGTTATTTGAATTTTTAAGAAGGATCCCGTTTCTATACTCCTTCCCATAAAACCAATTATGACTTACTTCATTATTTTTTACGATATTTCTACTTGAGTCTCTCAAGTAAATTCCACGCCCATTTTGAGATGCATTGTTATTTTCAATTGTAATGTTTTCAGCTTTTTTCAGGTAAATTCCGTATTTGTCAGAAACCAGTTTATTGCCAGCGATAATGCCACAGGATCCGGTATAACGTATGCCTGCCTTGTCTGTTCCTGTCACATTAAACCCGCAAATTGTTACATTGTCAGCAGCTACATAGAATATATCATCTTCCGGATCTGCAGCCTGAATTATAGTCTCAGTTGATTCTCCAGGCTTTGAAATTATGATGAGAGATTTGTTCACAATCAAATTTTCCTTATATAATCCCGGATAAACAGCAATAATATCGCCGGAACTTGAATTGTCTATTGCCTGCTGGATCGAGTCTTCTGGGTGTACGTAGACGTTTATTGAATCATCGCTAATATTATCGAGAAAATTGCTTTTCGAATTATTGATGAAATTGTCAGAAGGGTTATTTATTGGATTATTGTCAACATTATCCGAAAAATTATTGTGATGTACCCAGGATATAATTACAGAAATTGTGGAATCAATGAAAGATTTGTTTTCTATACCCTGATCTTTAGTCTCATTCTTAGAAGTACGATTGGGAGAATCATCTGGTAAATGATCCACATCTGAATTCCCAATATTACCTCTCAAAGTGTTGTTATCTGAGCCGACAAGCTCAAAGCCGTGTTTCCTGTTTGAATTTGCAATGTTATCGGTTAGGATATTATCTTTTGAGCTCCCAGGGTCAATTCCTGCATACCTGTTTGAATTTGCAATATTATTGTTTAGCAAGCTGGTACTGCAATTGAATAAATTAATTCCATCGCCATTGTAATTTGCAATATTTCCAGTTACTTCATTTTGTATGGAAGAACTTAAAGCTATACCGTTATCTTTGTTAAAATTTGCAGTGTTGTTATGCAGTTCAGTATTAGTTGATTCTTGAACATCGAATCCATTGAAATTAAAATTTGCCACATTATTACTTAAATCCTTAACTCTGCCTATTTATAGGGACTATATCATCTAATTTGCTTATTTTTTCTCATTTTTAATATCATTAGAACGATTTCAAATCGAAACTTATATATGCCTATATTCCCTACATAATAGGGATTATGGAACCCTGGGCAAGATGCTGGCTTGAAGATCAGCGTAAAGCTGGAGAAAAATGTCTTGAAATCAAAGTTCGAGGCGCTTGTCATTATGTTTATCGCTCTACGAGTAAATATGACAAAAAAATTAAGAAGGGTCGTAAAGTTTCAGTTTACATTGGTAGACTCGACAAAGATTACGGCTTTATACCTAAAGGTGAGAAACCTAAAACTAATGTGATACCTGTGCCTCACTCTGTCACTGACTATGGAAATTCAATGATTTTACATAATATGATGGGAGAGCTCAAACCTTTTCTCATGAAAAATTTTCCGGAATATTGGGAAGAACTCTATGCAATGTCAATTGTTCGTGTAAATGGATATGTCCCCCTCAAACGAATTAAAGATACTTGGGAAGATCTCTATAATCTTGAAGGTATAAAACCAAATCTTAATCCATCCAATCTTTCAAAAGTGTTAAGGGAAGTAGGCTGTGATAGGTTTGGGCAGAATGAGCTATTCAATCATCTCAAAAATGCAGACACTCAACTCGTCTATGACTTAAGTTCCTGTTTCTCTCGATCTATGAATATTCTACAGGCTGAAAAAGGCTACAACAAAGACTGTATTCAAGTTCCCCAAATCAACTTTGCCCTTCTTTGTGGTCTTGATAGTGAAATGCCTACTATGATCAAATCAGTTCCAGGCAGTGTGAAGGACATAAAGACATTATACAAAACAATAGAAGAGTTGGATATCAGCGATAAGATACTTCTTCTTGATCGTGGTTTTTTCTCAGAGAACATCCTTAACTGCTTAGAAGAAAAACATATCAAATTTGTGTTACCAACAAAAAGGAACAGCCACTATTATGACACAAGAATACACCTTAATGAAGAATTCATCTATCATGATAGACTCATCAAATGTGGTAAAAGAAAGTTAGGAAATAGGTTCCTATATTTATATGAAGACCTGGATCTAAGACTTGAAGAACAGAAGACGATCTTCAGAAAGAGAGAGGAAGGGAAGATCAGCGATGAAGAGTACTCTTTAAAACAAAATAGAGCAGGGAAGTTCTTGATTATCTCCAATTACGACATAGGAAAAAAGGAGATGTATGAACTCTACAAAAAAAGAGACTCGATTGAAAAGTTGTTTGATGCATACAAAACAACATTAGACGCTGACAAATTGTATCTTCATGATGATGAGAGCGTTTATGGGCATGTGTTTGTGGCATTTCTTTCATTATATGCGTACTGTAAATTGTTGAAGGCAATTAAAAAAGCAGAGATAAATGACAAGGTCTCACCCATTGATATCCTATTGAAGTTTAGAAAAGTGAAAAGTATAAACTTTGGTGAAAAAAGTATCATTACTGAAGTTCCTAAGAAAGTAAGAGAATTAGATAAAACTCTCAAATTCAACATATTCCCTACAAAAAATGGGAGTTAAGGTACAAAATGAATCAAATATCTGAATACATATCAGCAAAGGTCCGGATAAATTCCTAATCTTTTTATATTTTTACTGAATGAGCATAGATGGGACGTTGGTGACAGGTCGAAGGTTATTCTTGAAGTCAACATGTAAAAAATTAGATCGTGAATTCTGATCCGCACAACCATAGTGGGCTTACCGAACTGTTCTTGTCCTGCTCGACGAAGGAAAGCGGTCTTTCCCTTAAAACTCTAAATATGAGATTCAAATTTTTGGAAAGGCCGGTTGCAGACGACAGGTGAGTATGCCGAGTCTTAAAAGCTGGAAATAACCATCATTGTAAAGACAAAAAAGTGAAACCTGGACCTGGCATGGTTAAAATTTAAACAGTTTGGTCCTTCATGTTTCCCCTTATGTTTCCCCTCATGTTTCCCCTCATGCTTCCCTCATGTTTCCCCTTCAACAAGAAGCCATTTCCAGACAGGCATAAAAATTATTTTCTTGTTCTCTACCATGATTTCTTCTTCTACGTCCTCGGTAAGGATAAGACCTTCATTCAGCTCAAAACTGTCCATTGCTAAGAGCAACCCTTCAGTCTCTCTTTTTCTTGTCATTTCACTTTCTATATCCCAGCAGACCTGGACTGCCTGCGTGAGCACATTTTTTTCATTGACCAGGAAGTCGACTTCTTTTTGTTTTTCGTTTTTCCAGTAATATATATCCCTGTATTTTCTTCTGAGGTGCATAAAAACTATATTCTCAACAAGCCTGCCGTAATCTTCCGAGAAAGCAAATGCTACTGTGTTTCTAAGGCCTGTATCTATACAGTAGACTTTTCTTGGGTTAAGGACCTGTTCTTTTAAGGAGTAAGAGTACTTTTTTATGAAAAAAGCATATATGTGCTTTCAATGTATGAAGAGTAACGTTCGACTGTATCAAGGCTGGTTTTAAGGACATTTTTAATCCTGTTATACGAGTTCGGGGAGGATATGTTTGTATGGTAATATCTTGCAAGTTCTTCTAATTTTTTGATGTCTTTTATTCCATATCTCATTGTTATATCTTTTATCAGGATGTCACGGAAATATGTATAAAGGAGCTCTTTTTTATTTCTCTCCTCTTCCTCCAGCACAACTTTTGGAAATCCGCCTGTTTCGACATATTCTTTAAAACTTCTTTTTATCATCTGGCGCTTTGAGATAAGGTCAAGCTTCCTGAAACGAGGGTCTTCGAAGTTTATTATGAGTATGTTTTCTTTTGCCGTTCCTTTTTTAATTTTTTCTTCCATGTACTGGAGAACCACTGTTGATTTGCCTGTTCTTTAAAAAGTTATCACTTAAATCGGTAATTTTAGTTCAATATTTATAATTTACATCGGTAAGTTTAGTTAAATATCTATAATTTTTATCGGTAAGTTTGAAATACATATTATCATTTTCATGGTAACATAAGGCTGAGAAAATCTTAATAGTCCAAATTTTACGAAAATCCCTAATGATATTCAAGCTTGTGAACCCTGATATCAATGACAGGATCTGCGACCCAGCGTGCGGGACAGCGGGTTTCCTGTTTACGGCTTGCAGGTACATCCTTAAAAAGTACACAAGTCCTGATATGGTGAAGGCTTTAATTTTTGACTCTACAATGGTCAGGATCGCGCTCATGAACATGGTCCTGCACGGGAATGTGCGGCTTAATCATAAAAGCAGCCCACCTTCATCGAATGGGGAGTCCCGGTACTCAAAAATCCGATAAACCATCCCCGGCTTTCTGCAAGATGTGAAGGGGATGTGAGAGAAAGTTTATGAAGCTTCAGTCCCCCTCTTCAGCCAGCTTCCCCAATATTTTTTCCGATTTTGCAGTAAACTCTTCTGCGTCTTCATTCCGGTTCAAGTCTGAGAGAGTTTTTGCATACTCCCTGAAGATTCCAGCCAATTCTGACAGATAACCGGAGTCTTCCGACTCTTCCTCATCTCCTTCTCCAAGAAAAACATATGTTAGGTCCATGGATCCTTTTGTGCTGTCTTCCAGTTCTTCTTTGTCTACTCCTTCAAGGAAATCGAGGGCCATGTCCATAGATTCTTTTGCACTCTCGTATTTCTTTGAAAGGAGGAGGGTCTTTCCGCGTTCCATGAGTTCGGAAGCCAGCATCGCCTTAACAGAAAGGGGCCAGAGCTCATCATCAAAAATCATCTCATAATATTCAAGGGCTTTTGAATACTGTTCCTGTGCAAGCTCTTCTTGTCCTATTTCCGCATAAAGGGAACCCAATTTGTCATAGGTATTGCTCTTGGCTTTCAGGTCCTTCCAGTTTGCCAGAAGATCAATAAGTTCCTCCATCACCTCAACAACGCGTTCTTGAAGTTGGATCGCGGATTCGTAGTCCTGCCGAATTATATAATAATCAACAAGATTTCCAAGGGCATGGGCCAGACCATATATATAGGTCTCACTATCAGGAAGCAGTTCAAAGGCTTTCTCCCTTATGTCCAAAATTTTTTCGTAATACTGCCTTTCAGTTTCGGGGTCCATCTCTTCTGGCCTAAAGTACTCATATAGATCCCCAATAGCTTTGAAAATTCTGGCAATTTCCTGGTTTGAGTCCTCATATTCGGGGTCCTTCTCCAGAAGGATCTCGTAGACTTTTATTTCATTCATGTAGCACTTTTCTGCATTCTCGAGATTATCAGTCATTTTAAAGTGTCTTGCAAGTTCACTAAAGGTATTAGAAAGGGTAGATTTAAGAACAGAACTCTCTGGCTCATTTAAATCGGAAGTCCTGAAAATATCCAGGGCTTTATCGTACAGGTCCTGGCCCTCGTCCGGCTTACCCATGGCAGTCATTATCGCTCCCTTTTGCAGTAGAACCCGGCACAGGATGTCCGTCCTCTTTGTTTTTTCCGCCAGTTTTTCGGCTTTATCAAGTTTTTCAAGAGCTTTTTTGTACCTCTCCTTTCCAAATAGAGAAGATACATCATTTAAAGTCCTAACCAGTAAATCCTCAGTTTGCTTGGACATGGAGACAAATTGGAACTCGGGCTATTTAGAGTTAAGTAATAATGGAAAAATAGATTCCCGATTTACTCTAATTACCCGAATTACCTGATGGTAACTTTAGCGCTGCGGACGTCCCTGCAAGGTAGGTGATTCCGGTAGCCGCTTATGCATATGTATATATATCGTTTCATATTTACCATATAAATAAGCACAGCAGGTATAAACTTAATCTGGAATTTCTATGGTCGTCAAAGACTTTTTCCCTCATGAAGAGTTCAGAGAACAACAGGAATACGTTTTAGATAAAATTCAGGAAGGACTTGACAGGGGAAAAATAAATTTTATAATTCAGGCTCCAACGGGTTCGGGAAAAACTGCACTGTCTATTGCAATTGCCAGGTATTTTAAAAGTGCCTACATCTGCACCAACCAGAAGTCTCTCCAGAAACAATACATTGAAGATTATCCTCAGTATGCAAATGAAGTTACTGGAAGAGGGAACTGGACCTGTAAAGCATTACAGGAAATGGGAGAAAAAAAGGAGGATGGGTCCGGTTACCCTTGTTCTGAGGGCCTTTGCAAGCTTTCGGTAGATGAAGAGGAAGACGAGGAAAGCGAAAATAAAAAGCATAAAATGATAGAAAAATTTGAAGTAATACCGGAATGTGACCGGAAACCTGTTAAATGCGACCTGGGTTATGAAGAACAAGGTAAAGATAATCAGAGTAGTCATTTTGCGGGCTTTTCTTCCAGCAGAGGGAGTTTGTGCTGGAAAACTAAGGGACATGAGAAGTGTGAGTATTATGTCCAGAAGATGAAAGGTTTAAACTCTCCAATCACGATTTTTAACTATAATTATTTTTTAATCGAATCCAATTACGTAGGCGACTTTGGGGAACGGGAGGTTTTAATCGCTGACGAAGGGCATAACATAGAATTCCAGATCGCGAATTTCATAAAATTCACGTTTTCGAATAGGAATTTAAACTTTCTGCCGGGTTCTAACTTTCCGGACCTCGGGGACATAGAGCTTACAATGAAGGAAAAGCTGGAAGTATATGCTTTCTGGCTGGAGAATATTAAAAAAACAATTCCTGAAGAAATAGCAAAAGAAGTTATCAACCTGGAAAAATTAAATTATCCTGAAAAAGAGCTTCACAGGATTGTAAAAATTATCCGGAACAAAGTAGATAGCAGAATTGAAGATTTAATTGACGTTTTAAAAGAAAGGATAAAAGAAAAACGTAGCAATGAAGATAATATTTCATCCCTGGTTGCCAGATCACAAAAGGACCGAAGTGAAAAACCGAAATATGAAGCCCGGCTCAGGGTTGAGAGACTCAATAAATTAGTAAATTTGCATGGCAAAATTGCGAGATTTTTGTTAGAATACTGGAAAAACCCGTCCAAATGGATAATGGAAATCAAAGAAAAAGGAAAAGAAAAAGATAAGGAAATAGAGTCCGTTAATTTCAAACCCATTTTCATTAACGAATACGCTGAAAGCAAATTTTTCAGGTTTGGAAAAATCCGTGTAATACTGTCTGCCACTATTCTTGATTGTTCTTACTTTGCCGGGAATATGGGACTTAATCCCGAAGATACGGTTTTCATCCCGATTCCTCCGACATTCCCCCCGGAAAACCATGGAGTATATCATCTTTCCATAGGCAAACTGAATTTTGAAAACCTGGTTCTGAATAACGACCGTATTTTGTGGGGTAACCTGGTAGTGGCTGTGGATGTCATATTATCAATGTTCCCGAAGTATAAAGGAATCATTCACACATCGAATTCCGACATCTCGAAATACTTAAAATCATACTGTAAAGAAGGGCATTCCCGACTTTTAACACACAACCAGCAAAACAGATTAGAGGTTCTGAACCACCATCTTGAATCCCCCGAACCTACCGTGCTTTGCACCCCTTCCATGACAGAGGGCGTAGACCTTGCAGATGACTCCTCCAGGTTTCAAATTTTGATTAAAGTCCCTTTTCCTGATATAAGTGATCTTTACATTTCGACAAGAAAGGACAAAGACAAATTTTTTTATAAATACAAAACTGCTATTTCAGTCTGCCAGAGTATTGGAAGGTCCATAAGATCGGAAGAAGACTGGGCTTACACATTTACCCTGGACTCAAGGTTCCCTAAATATATTTCGGACCATAGAAGCCTGATAAATGAATCAGTGAGTTTTTACGAGAAAAGAATCCTTGATTTTCCTTCGGAAAAATCAATACAAAAATTGAAGAAAGAAATATTCCGGAATTTACCTTTTTGAAAGAGCATTGTACCATGTCACATGAGACACCAGCCTGAAAAAATCAAGTATGGAAATGTCATAATAAAGCAAGTATTTCTACTCTACCCTACCCGAAACAGCGAAGAGCCGTCTTCTTTATTAATGTCCCCGGTATATTCGCGGTATACTACGTATTTGCCATTCATTTTTGAATATATACATACAGAAAAATATACACAAACGGAAAACCATAGGCAATGAATTTTGAAATTTGTTAGAAATTAATCTGGAAATTAAATTTAATCCGTAAATTAGTATTCAATCCCTTTCCTTGCAGGGACGTTTTTTTCAAAGGGATGCTTCACAAACTTCATTTCAGTAACAAGATCTGCCCTTTCGATCAGTTCTCGGGGAGCCCTCCTCCCTGTCAGGACGACTGTTGTCTCTTCCGGTATATCCTCCAGCAATTTCAGGATATCTTCGGCCTTCACAATTCCGAAGTGAGCTGCAAGATTTATCTCATCCAGTATCAAAAGTCTTGGCTTCCTCTTGAGGGCATTTTTTGCAAATTCGAGCCCTTTTGCCGCCAGTTCATAATCCAGGGGTATGGGATTCTTAAAGTCTATAAACTCTTCCCTTCCGAACTGATGGATCTCATATTCCGGGGCAAGCCTATCCTTTATCCTGTATTCTCCGATGTATTTTCTACCTTTCATGAACTGGATAATTATGGCCCTGTACCCGTGACCTACCGCTCTGAGGGCCAACCCAAGAGCATTCGTGGTCTTTCCTTCCCCTTCCCCGGTATAAACATATATCATGCCCCTGGCCATTTTACCCCCCAGAAGATGTTTTCCTGTTGACGAAGAGTAGTTTGCAGAACCATACATTATTTCTTTGGCAAGGTTCATGCTAAGTAGATAGTTATGGATTCTGTTATGAGATATCTTACGATTATATTTACCTTCGATGAGAATCTCAAAGTAACATGCTCAACATATTCTTTATGGATCTGCTGAACTCGACGGGCTGAGATCCCCTGGATCTCAGCTATCGTCGAGGTAGATTCACCTTTCGACTTTTGCGCAATGATCCAATGTATCTTTTTACCATTAAGTTTCACAAAAGATAAGGGATTACAACCAATATTTAGCGCGAAATAATTTCGGGATAAAATACTCCGTCCTTTCTTCTAAATGTACTTCCGCATTACTCTCCAAGCTTTGCCACATATTCTGCAGTGTAAAAGGCAAATGTGTCAAAGTCTTTAAGGTTTTCAGCAAGTAGTTTTCTTAACATATCGAGATCCAATTCTTCATAAATATGAACCAGAATGTTCCTGAAACCGGCGGCAAAAGCAAATTCCTCTGCGAACTCTTTCGGAATTATTTCGTACCTTCCCGGGATTCGGAACACACTCCTGTAGTCTTCAGGCCTTTCAAGCCCCCCTTTTGAGATGATTCGTTTCAGCAGCTCTCTGTTCAAAAAGTCTTCATGATATTTCCGGTCCAGGTATCTGGACATTACTTTCTGTTCCACATCCTGTTTCATGTCCTCGTTTCTGACAAATAACGGACATTGGGTCTTATGACTTCAAAATTAATAACGGGTGCAGCATCATTCATCACAAGAAGGTCTACATCTGTTTGAAGACCCATTGCATTTTTCTCTATGCCCTGTTCTTTCAAATATGTTATGTTGTAAGAAGGAGCAGAAATAACATAACTAAAAAAAGACATCCAAGGCAGTAGAGAAAAACATGAATATGTTTGAGAGCCGTGCAGTCAAAACTTTGATTATCTTGAATCCGGTGTGCTAAGCATATTAAAAGAACATTTATCTCTAAAAGAGCATTATCTCATAAGGATGTCGTTAAAATGGATTTCGAATTGAGAAAATGGAATAAATCCGATACTGAAAATTTTTTCAAATACTCCCAAAATCCAAAGGTCGTAGAAAATATGAGAGATGCTTTTCCTTCTACCCTGGAGGATTGCAGAAAAACAGTAGAGAGCTTCAGCTCTAATGAAGAAACACAACAATTCTGTCGGGCGATCGTTGTGAATGGAGAAGCGGTGGGGTGCATTGCCATATTCTCTAAAAACGATGTTTACTGTAAGAGTGCAGAGATTGCATACTGGCTGGGAGAACCTTTATGGGGCAGGGGAATAATGAGCAGAGCAATAAAAGAGCTTTGCAAGACAGCTTTTGAACAGTATGATACTGTCCGGATATTTGCAGAGCCTTATGCACACAATATCGGCTCAAGAAAAGCCCTTGAAAAGGCCGGATTTGTTTTAGAAGGCACAATGAAGAAAAGTGTTTATAAAAACGGCAGGCTCTTTGATTCCTGTATGTATGCTCTTGTGAAATGACTTTAATAAAGGTTCTTTTCTTTCAGTATCTTTTCAATATCTTTTTTCAGTTCAGGCAACCGCTCATTAGCTGTTTTCCACACAACAATGATTTTAAGGGGATGCCTTAAGACAAAAGTGTTTTTTTCATCGGAGACGAACTCATCGAAATCCATTCCTTCAATAAAACGCTCACAACTTTCAATGGTATCAAGAAGTATCAAGAATATCACAGATCAATCATTTTTGAAAGTCAGGGAAGAATCCTTTCCCTTTGTATGCTCTTCCACATGCGCATATTCATGTTCCGTCTTTAATCTTCCCTTCAGGAACCAGCACATCCCTGCGACCACAAAGCCGAATCCTGCCCCTGAAAGAAAAACAGGCTTAAGTCCGAAACGGACCAGCATAAAACCGAAAAAAACAGGAGAAAGTGTCTGACCCGCATACTTCATGGAATTATACAGGGAAACAGTGCTCCCCATTGAAGCCATCGGGGCGACCTGGAGTATCAGGGTATCCCCCATGATCTGGATAAGCCCGCCTCCAATTCCGAAAAGCATTAGAAGGAGGACCAGAACAACTTTCGAATTCACAAGCCCGATCATTCCACAGGCCAGGGCCGTCAGGAAAAAACCTGCCCCTGTAAGGGAGAGCAGGGAATATTTGAGGGAAAGCCCTTTTACACGGCTTGAAACAAAAATAACGGTTATCCCGATTATTCCCTGGGCAAACCCTGCTTCTTTTGACGTGTACCCAAAATCGGTCTTGAGTTTGAAAGGCAAATATATGACTATGACAAAGAGGAGAAAGAAAATCGCAAACCCCAGGAATATTGCATAAAGGACTTTGAAATCCATGAGTGTGGAAAGGGGTTCGAGTAAACTTTTTTTCCGCTTCTTTTCATTCCCATTATTTTCTTTCCTGTTTAGCTCTGTTCCGTTTAGCTCTGTTCCGTTTAGCTCTGTTCCGCTTAACCTGGTTCCTTTTTCATCTATTTTCTTTCCGTATCCTTTTACACCCGGGCCTTCATGTCCTTTTCCATTTGGCAGGAGTATTGCAGCAAAAACAGCGAGGGGAAGGACAAGCCCATAGAAAAGGAAAGGGAAGTTCCAGCTTTTCAGAGCCATCAAACCCCCCAGCACCGGGAAGCCTACGAGCCCGATCGCAGAAGTCATACCCACCCTGCTTGTAGCATGAACCCTTTCATGCCCCGGATAAAGATCTCCGATAAGGAGCATAGCAACGAGCAGCATCCCTGCAGCCCCGATCCCCTGCACGAACCTGAAGATAAGGAGAGTTTCAAAATCCGGAGCAAAATAACATGCAATCCCCGCAAACCCGTTGAGAATAAGGCAAGGGATGAGAAGGGTTTTCCGACTCAAACGATCCGCGAACATCCCGAAGACCGGGGTAAAAAGTGCCGTTGCAAGAGTAAATACCGCAACTACCATTCCGATATCCTGTTCCGCAGTTTTCAGCGGGCCTAGCATTTCGGGAAGCACGGGCCCCAGCAGAGTCCCGTTTGCCAGCGCAAAAAACATTATTGAGCAGATGATAGGAAGCCAGGTATTTTCGTATTTTTTCATACTCCTGTCCCCTATTCTCGAAATATTTGAACCCTGGCGCTGACAACTTTCATGATCCTTAACCCATTTTTAAAGACAGTTGATATATATAGTAATGAATTTGATAGTATATTAATAAATAATAGTCTTATGCACGGGAACTGTCGGTTCAAAATTAAGACAATCCTGAGCCTGCGGAGCTGTGCAAAAATACCGGGGTGGGGTAGGTCTGAAGATTATACTTATCGGAGATTGTATTACCAGGCTGATGAGTGCTATGCTGGCTGTTGCTTTGCTTCTTGTTTCCGCAGGGGCAGGGAATGCGGAAGTTATTTATGTGGAACCCGGAGCTTCAATCCAGGCAGCTGTAAATAACTCAACAACCGGGGACCTTGTTATTGTGAAAGCCGGGGACTATGAGGAAAATATAATTGTCAATGTTTCGGGGATAACGGTAACTTCGGAACCTGAGAACTCTGACGGCGTACTTATCAGGTCAAAGGATGAAAACTCCAGCGTGTTCCAGATCAAAGCAGATAATGTAACTATCAGCGGTTTCAACATAACCGGGTCAGGTGAGGTTTTCAGCTCCTTTGAGGCTGCCGGGATCACAAACTCTTTTAACTCGAGAAGTTCGGGAAGACTTAACGGGACTTCGGGAATGGAAGCCAGACAGGCTTACGATTCCGGGGAAGGAGAGATCTTTGTCACCAGGTGGAACGGGGCTGGTTGTCCCTCGGCAGGGATCTGCCTTGATCAGGCTAAAAACTGTACGGTCGAAAGAAACAATATTTTAGAAAACCGTTATGGAGTGTACCTCCAAAGCTCCGAAAACATTACGATCTCGGAGAATAACTTTTCCCGAAACGGCATATGGTTTGATGAAGGGTGCAGCAAGAATATGGTGATTAACAATGCCATTAACAGGGGGTACATCATCATTGGCGCGCACTGCTGGGACAATATAATGTTCCAGAACAGGCTCTCAAACGGCGGAGGGATAAGCATTGCCTGCTGCGGAGGAGGCAATCTTGTTTCAAAGAATGAGGTCCGAAATTGCAGTAACGGAATTGATATGTATGACACCCAGGCAAGGACCGTCCTTCGTGACAACCGGATTACGGACTGTGAGAACGGGATCTACTTGATTTTCGTCTTTGACTCCAGGGTGTATGATAACACAATTTCAAACAGTAGCAAAGGCATCTATTTGAGAGAAGACTGCCACAATAACGAACTTTTCAACAACAGTATAAGTTCCAGTAACGAATCAGGCATCCTGCTGGATTATAGTACTGACAACCGCATCTACAACAACTACTTTAACAACACTGTAAATGTAAAAGCTGAAAACAGTGAAGGAAACACCTGGAACACTACAAAAACTTCGGGAGAAAATATTGTGGGCGGTCCCTATCTGGGAGGAAATTTCTGGGCTGACCTTAACGGAACCGGGTTTTCGCAGACTGCTGAAGATTCGGACTCGGACGGGATCTGTGACCTGCCTTATACCGTCAACGGGAGCGACTTCGACTATCTCCCGCTTGCCGAACCCCCTTCAATGCCCTCAGTGGACCTTACAGTAATAATAGGGACACCTGAAGCAAACAAAAAATCCGATGTCTCCATAGAGCTTGCCCTGGGCAGCCTGGATTTCGGGGCCCTGCTCCCCGGGCAGGCAAGTAACCCGCAGGTCTTGAACATAAAAAACACAGGAAAAAGCGATGTGAAAGTCACGGCTAAGATCGTAAACTCTTCGGATTCAGTTTTTTCCGAAGGTATCTATCTTTCCTCTCATTTCTGGCCTGATTTCTCAGAAGTAATTTCAAACGGCACCGGTAAAGATGTTGAAGTCGTACTTAACATTCCGGCAAACTATTCCGAAAACGGCATGAAAAAAGGGTCTATTGTTTTCCGGGCTGAGAAGGTTTGAGAAGTTTACCCTTTTTCTCTCTATTTCTTATTTAAAGCCCATTACTCCGCTTAAAACTTTAAAATTCTGTAAACTTTTTAAATATTTAAATTCTGTAAACATATCTAATTTATATTTTTTAATTTCACCTTTACCTTTCATCTATAGAATATTCTTCCCGAACTTCCGATCTCCCGTATTTTTTTAGTTGCCGTCAGATAATTATATCAGCTTGCATGCCAGTATCTTCCATAGGGGTACTGCAAAAATCCTCGTGCTTGATTGTGGCTGATAAAAACAACAGGTTCGGGGAAAGGGGGTCTCACAGCACCCATTTGCATTGGTTTATTGGACCTGTTATATCCGTATTTTCCTTTCGGCCGGTATTTTACTGGGATTTTACTGGGAATAGAATACTGCTAAGATAGGAAAATTCTGGCTGCTCTCAAAACAGAATTAAATGAATTTTTGAAACAGGTTCATCGGGAGTAGGAAGAGGATGTGGGCGTTAATGGGAGCAAGCAGAGTAATTATAGTAGTAGCTATTGCGCTTATCACAATTGCAGTTTACAGTCCTGTATCCGCAAAGGAAATTACCGTAGATAACGATTCTGGAGCGGATTTCAGGTCAATTCAGGAGGCTGTAAACAATTCGGTTTCAGGGGACACGATTATAGTTAAACCTGGAACATACAGGGAAAATGTTATTGTAAATACAAACCGGCTTACGGTCAGGTCGGAGTCAGGAAAGCCTGATGTGCTGGTTGAACCTCTGGACGAAAACAAAAGCGCTTTTCTCATAAGAGCTGACAATGTGACAATCACTGGTTTTAATATAACAGGAGCTGGAGAACCTCCCAACTATCCCAGAGGCTTTGTTGCCAGAAACTTTACTGAACCTGCGAGTACAAATCGAGAATCGGCTGCTGAAAACGTTTCTGCTTTTATAGCAGAGGAGATTTTTAAGGCCAGGGGATTCGAACACTACCGGCCTCCATGCGGGATCTCACTTGAAAACGCCAGCAATTGCGTTATTACCGAAAACGTGCTGTTTGAAAATTATAGAGGAATCCGCCTTGATAATTCCAGTTACAATACTGTCTCGAAAAACCTGTTTGTCAATGATGGGATTGCTGCGGGTGAAGGAAGCGGGACAAATAATCTGACAGGAAATATCATTGAAAAGGGTTACATTTTACTGGGACCTTGGGCATCGAATAATTTAATAGCCGAAAATAAAATCTCAAACGGCACAGGGATAAGCTTTGCCTGTTGCGGAGGAGGCGACGTTATATCCTGTAACACGATTTTTAATTGCTCCAGTGGAATCGATGCATATGATCGTGGTATATATATCCGGAATAATACGATTACGGACTGCACTCACGGGATAGAACTTTCATTTTCGTTTGGAACCGGCATTTACGGCAATAAGATTTCAAACTGCAGCATAGGCATTAGTTTAGGAGATGCCTGTCGTGGAATCGAAATTCTCAACAATACAATAATCTCCAGTGTAGACTGCGGGATCTCTATTCCAGACCAGGAAGACGATGAATGGATCTATAATAATTATTTTAACAATACTATGAACATAAGGCTCGGAATTAGCGAAGGAAATATCTGGAATAGTTCGCTTACTTCCGGCACTAACATTGTCGGAGGCCCGTCTCTTGGAGGAAATTTCTGGGCAAATCCGAATGGTACGGGTTTCTCTCAGACCTCAGAGGATTTTGACCTTGACGGGATTTGCGATTCAGCTTATGAAATCGACGGTCCAGAAAATACCGATTACCTCCCCCTTTCAAGACCTCCGGAATCGGTGGCCATAAGCGTAGGAGATGACGAATCGGATGCCGATTACGACTCAATCCGGGAGGCTATTTCGGCTGCCGACCCGGGTTCAACCATTCTTGTTTATCCGGGGACCTATGTAGAAAACGTGGCTGTAGCTGTGGAAGGTTTGAAAATCTATTCAAGATCGATCAACCCTGAAGAGGTCACGGTTCAGGCTCTTAATCCTGATGAGAATACTTTCCAGGTGACTGCAAACAATGTCACAATCTGTGGGTTTACGGTGAAAGGTGCGGGTACGGAATCAGATACATCAGGCATATACGTTGACTCAGTTTCCGGGTGCAGGTTATGCAACAACAAAGTAACAGAAAGTGCCTTCGGGATTGTGCTTCTGGCTTCGAGCAATAATACCCTCAGCAATAACAGTGCGGAGATCAATGGAGATTCCGGAATATACCTTAACTCTTCGGATAACAACCTCCTGCTTAACAATACTGCATACAATTCAAATTCTTCTTCCGGGCCTGCTCTTTACCTGTCGAATTCGGGCTCAAATATCCTCCGTGATAATGAGCTGCTGGCCAGTTACTACGGCATCCTGATAGAGTCTTCGGAAAACAATACAATCAGCCGGAACAGCCTCCGGGAAAATACAGACTGTGGAATCCTGCTGGCTGATTCCAATGGCAACAGGCTGTATGACAACTATTTCAACAATTCAATAAATGTAAAGTTTGAAGGGAGCGAGAACAATACCTGGAATATAGAAGGAACCAGGGGGACGAATTTTATGGGGGGCCCCTATCTGGGCGGGAATTTCTGGGCAAAACCTGATGGCAGCGGCTTTTCGGAAACTGCTGAAGATTCTGATATCGATGGACTTAGCGATTCTGCTTACAATATTGAAAATACCGGCAAAATCGATGCTATTCCTCTTGTAAGAGCTCCCGGACCAGTATTGCTCATAAAGGGTGGGGCACCTGTTACGGATTTTTCCTCGATTCAGGCTGCTGTGGACTCTGCAACTCCGGGAAGTACTGTCCTTGTATATCCCGGCACTTATGAAGAAAATATCCTTCTGGATGTGGAAAACATAAGCCTTGTTTCGGAATCGGTCGGTCCGGGGAGCACGATTATAAAGGCTTCCAATACGACCGATACCGTGATTAAAGTGACTTCAAAAGGCGTTACGGTTTCAGGATTCTACATAACCGGGCCCCACTCCTTACGAAAAGAAGCATCCGGGATATACCTGCTCAATACCTCCGAAAACACGATTAAGAACAATGTAATCTCCGAATACCTTTATGGGGTGCATCTGGTTTCTTCCGACCGGAACAACATTACAAACAACACTGTAGAAAACAACCAGCGGGGAGCGTACCTTCAAAACTCGGAAACTAATTTACTGACCAGCAATATGGTTTCAACCAACACTGAAGGCATTGTTCTGGATAGTTCAGGCAACAATTCCCTTAAAAATAATACCATTTATCGGAACGGGTATCAGGGGCTCTATATTTATTCCGGTGACCACGGCCATGCAGCTTCAAACCTGATCACGGACAACCTTATTTCCAAAAATAATTATGGAATTTACACTTCTTTTTCCGAGAATAACACTGCGAGGAACAACATAATAACTCTCAATGCAGAGGGAATTGTCCTTTTGAATTCTAACGATAACCTTTTACGGGATAACCTGATAGAATCAAACAGGGATTTCGGGCTCTACATGTCCTTTTGCAGAAACAATACTTTCTATAATAATCTCTTCAACAACACTCAGAATCTGGAACCAGCTTATGGTAACCAGAATATTAGCTGGAACAACACAAAAACTTCGGGAAAGAACATCATCGGAGGGCCAAACATAGGAGGTAATTTCTGGGCAAAACCCGATGGCACGGGATTCGGCCAGAACTGCACGGACCTTGATAAGGATGGGATCTGCGATTACCCTTATGAGGTTAACGTGAGCGAGTTTGACTATCTGCCCCTGTACTCCTTTCTGCAGGAGGGAGGGGAAAAGTGACGGAAAATAAAACTACGATCACGCCAGACGAAGAAGAGCGGTCTTTCAAACAAATAAGAAAAAAGTAAAAGAAGTACAAAAGCCGGTAAATAAAAACGATTGAGGGCACCTGTAAGAAACTAAGATTTAAATGTGACCAGGAAAATTGATAATTTACTGTTTCTTTTTGTTTTTTTCTTTCCTTTTGTTTCGGTCTGCTTTTTTGGAAGGACCGCCAGACAGGCTGGCGGAGGCGTCCAATAATATTTGAATTTAAAAACGGTTTCTGGGCTTTTATTTTATCTAAAAACCCACCCTGATGATCCTGTTCTCCACCTTTCTCTTCAGGGCATTCTTTTTCTCAGGGCTATGCTCAGGCAGAGTCCCAGCCCTCCGTACAGGATCACAAACCCGAAAACAGCCATCAAGAAGCTGCCTGTTGAGAGCAACATTTTACTTCACCTCCTTATTGATAAAAGGCGTAAGGATAGAGATTAGAATTCCAAGGACAATTACTCCGGCTCCGATCATTATGGCTGCAAGATCGTAACCCTCATAGGGTGCGGCCAGGTTCGACCGGGTATCTACAAAAACGATATACATCAAGGCAACCGGGATTACAAATTTTACACAGGCATCCCACCAGATTCCTGCCATGATATCCGAATAATTATTGACCCATTCTCTTATCTTATCTGCACCATAGATCCAGCCGATTGCAATGGTTTCGAGGATTCCCACTATGATCAGTCCATAGGTATTGATAAAGTGGTCTATAATATCAAGCCAGTAAATCCCTCCCCTGGTTGCATAGATAAGGCTGAAGAGCAGCCCAAAGCCTATTGTGAGGTCAACTGCCTTGCCCCTTTTCATCTCAAACTTGTCCATTATTGAAGAGGCAAAAGCTTCCACGAGAGATATGAGGGAAGAAAGAGCTGCTATAACGATGCAAAGGAAAAAAGCAACTGCAGTGAGGGCTTTTAATCCCGGGAGCATATTAAGGGCTTCTGGCAGCACCACAAAGGCAAGGCCTATGCTCTGGGCCACCACTTCTTCAATTCCGAGCCCTTTGGCGTAAGCCATGTAGCCGAGAGTCCCGAAAATCGCAAAGCCCATTGTGAAACTGAAAGCTCCGTCTGCCAGGCTGACAATGAAAGCGTTGTTTACGATATCGCTCTTTTTTGAAAGATAGCTTGAATAGGTAATCATTATTGCCATACCAATACTCAGGCTGTAAAAAGCCTGCCCGTAGGCTGCCTGCCAGACCTTTATGTCTGTTAGTTTGCTGAAGTCCGGCTTCAGGTACCACTCTATTCCATTGATTGAGCCTTCAAGGGTTATTGCTCTGAACACAAGCACGATTAAAAGAACCCAGAGAAGAGGAATAAAGATTTTACTTGACCTCTCGATTCCCGCCTGCACACCTCTTTTTTCGACAAACCAGATAATCAACCATGTAGCCAGCAGCCCTATAAGAACCGGATAGGAAAAACTTCCCAGGTTCCAGGGAGAATCAGAGACATGTAATAGTTCGTTATTGAAAAAAGCTCCCGTATCTGTACCCCAGCCGAGAGTAAACGCTTTTAAAAGGTATACAAGGCTCCAGCCCACTATTACGGAGTAATAAGTCGTAATTATAAAACTGGCAATTACACCCCACCAGCCTATCCACTCGAAACTTTTTTTTGCCCTTTTAAGTGAAAGCGGGGCTGAGCCGCGAAACTTGCTTCCAAGTCCGAACTCAAGTATCATAAGCGGGATACCCGCAGTCAGGAGGGCGACAAAATACGGGATCAGGAAAGCACCTCCTCCGTTTTCATACGCCATGTAGCTGAACCTCCAGATGTTTCCAAGGCCGACTGCAGAACCTATTGCTGCAAGAATAAACCCAACTCTGGTGTTCCAGACTTCTCTCGCCACCAAAAATCACATCCTATAAACTTTTTTTAATTCCACACCCGGGTCAGGGAAAGTTAAAACAGATTAATAGGCAAGATACCTGCAAATGAATAAGGAAAAAGCTTATTCATTAGGCAGACTTGCAGCTACGGGCATACTTACAGCTACTGCCATAAATATAACCTTAAACTCTTGTTCCAACTTAAATTATCCCTTTTCCGAATGCAGGATAAAGTAATTCTTTTTTCAGAATTTCCGAATTTTTTCTGCTTTATTTAATTATATCTATAATTTAATTATTACTGCTTATTTCTGTGTGAGCAGGAATAAATAAATTTTATTAATTTTTCCTGCCGGATATACTATAACAAAAAATTCATGAATAACAAAGTATTTCATTATAAATTATATGAATCACTCATCAGGAACAAAGTTATTTTTGGTACTGGGTCTGTGTTTCTGCCTTTTTTCAGGAGCAGAAGCCTCAGATTCTTTTGTTCTGGATAGCGAGGATGTGAACCTTTCGGAACTCAAGGCTTTTGACCTGTCATGCAAATGTGAAACCGGATGTATAGTGAATACCGTATCACTTTCTTCAACTGGACACTATCTTGTAGTCGGGGGGTTTGACCACAATGTTTCCTTATTTGATTCAAGAGGGACACAACTTTGGAATTATAAAACTGGAAATATAGTTTATACAGTATCTGTTTCTTCAGATGGATCTCGGATTGTGGCAGGAAGTAACGACAAAAAAGTGTACTTTTTTAACCGGGAAGGCGACCTTCTCTGGTCATACAAAACCGGAGGCAACCTGAACAGTGTTGCAGTATCTTCCAATGGCCTGTATGTAGCCGCAGGAGGTGAGGACGGAAAGGTTTATTTCATAAATAGTGCAGGCAAACTGCTGTGGAGTTTTGATTCAGGGGCAGCTGTACGCAGTATCGCGATATCCAGAGAAGGGACTTATGTGGCAGTCGGAAATGCCAACAATTATGTCTATCTCTTTGACAGCGAAGGAAAAATGATATGGAACCGAAAAACCGGAAGCCTGATTAACTGCGTGAGTATGACTCCGTCCGCTTACTATGTGGCTGCCGGGGGGTCTAACTATAATGTTTATCTTTTTGACCGCAAAGGGGAATTTTCCTGGATGCATAATCCGGGCTACTGGATCAGCAGCGTCTCTTTAACGACCAACGGCGCGTATCTTGCGGCAGGCAGTTTTGACGACAAGGTTTACCTGTTTAACCGCACCGGAGAGAAACTATGGGACTACAAGGCAAAAGATGAAGTCTATGCCGTTGAGATCTCTGCCGACTCTTCCTTCATTGCAGCCGGGAGCTGGGATGATACCCTCTATGTCCTTAATATGGACGGAGAAGAACTCTGGAACTACAGCTGCGGAGGAAATATTAACAGCCTGGACGTTTCACGCGACAGCACAACTATTGCGGTAGGGAGTGGTGCAGGAACAGTATATCTTTTTGAACGGAACAAAACTGCTTTTGCCCCGCTGCTGGGAGACGAAAGTTTCCTGCCTGAAGAAACTGAAAAAGAAACGGATGATGTCCTTGCCAAAGAAAGCATCGAGCCAGCAAAAGAAGAAACGTCAGTTACCGGAGGCGTTGAAAATAAGGTCGAAGACGCTCCTGCTACCTCAAGCAGCGGGAGCGGGAATACAAAAACAGGAGAAGATTCGGGGTCGGAGGAGTTATCTACCGAAAAGAGTTCTTTAAAAGTCCTGGAAAAGCTTGATTCGGTAAAGTTTCCTGCTGCCTTTCTCATCGGATCTCTGGCGGGCACGGTCTTCTTCCTGAAACGCAGGCTTGTCAAATACCACGAAAAGAATGAGAACCTTGAGGATTTTGAAAATCTTAAAGAAGAAGATTTCAGAGAATAACTGAGAAAAACTATAAAGCAGGAAAAGATGTAAAGCGGAGACGGCTCCTGAGATAAGGAGTTTCCCCAAATATTTTTTTGCTTAATTATTTCCTTCTATTTCTTTACTTGCAGCCTCGGACAGCGTCCTGATGTGGAATTCCGAACCGAGTTCCTCTGAAACCTTTCTGCACTTTTCCATATCTATTTCAGGGATTTTAACAACCGTAACCCTGGTAGGGATTCCCGCTTCTCCTGCCTTTTTTACAAAATCAAGTATTGCTCTGTAAGCATTTTTGCGGGCCGGTCTGCAGAGTTTATTGTATTTTTCTTCGGACTCTGCATTGAGGCTGACTGAAATAGAGTCTATACCTGCTTTTTTTAATTCGGAAACTACGTCCAGTTCGGGATTAATCAGTGCAGCATGCCCATTGGTATCAAGCCTTACCCTTACGTCCCGGCTTTTAAGCCAGCGGGTGACTGCCAGCACCACATCGAACCTGAGGGTTGGCTCTCCGAGTCCTGTGAACACAACTTCCCTGTAATTAGAAAGGTCAAGCCCTTCAAGAGCTTCGAGAATCTCTTCCATTGTTGGTTCTTTTGAGAGCCTCAGGTCGTACCCATAAACGCCGTCTGCAAAGTTGCGGATGCAGAAGACGCAGTCCGCACTGCAGCGGTTTGTAAGGTTAAGATAAAGATTATTATGGGCCTCGTAATAAATTATATTCATACGAATCAAAATCCTCACATTCCTTATAACCATGACGCATTTATCCGATTTTTGGCTCCTTCCTTTACCCCATGCCTCGGCTTCAGATCCGATTCAGGAGGCGGACTTTTCTTGATGCTCTTAGAGACTCCGTTTTTTATGGTTTTATATAAGCTCGCCTCCTGTTGCTCTACTTTTCAAGCAGAAAGTTTATAGGTGATCATGTACTTGTAAGGTGCAATCTGCAGCATTTAGCTAGCAGTATCTATATTTCAACTCATTTACTCTCCGCATTGAAGGCTTTTCAGATTCTTTTTTTAGGAATTTGAATATTCAATGTTGACAGATATGTGTTAAAAACCTATGATTGATGAAAAATTGCGAGACCCGCAATTTCGAAGGAGAAACCTAAATGGCACAATTAGCTAAATTCGATGTTCCTGAAGAACTCACAAACAAAGCACTTGAAGCTCTGGAACTTGCCAGAGATACCGGAAAGATCAAAAAGGGCACAAACGAAGCCACAAAAGCAATCGAAAGAGGCAACGCAAAGCTTGTCCTGATTGCCGAAGACATTGAGCCCACAGAGATCGTCGCTCACATCGGCCCTCTTTCCGAAGAGAAGAAAGCTCCCTACATCTTCATCAAGAACCAGAAAGAACTTGGTGCAGCAAGCGGACTTGGAGTCTCCTGTGCAACCGTAGCAATTGTGGATGCAGGCAAAGCAGCTGAAATGGTCCAGGACATCGCTCAGAAACTTGAAGCTCTTAAATAATCCTGATAACATGGGGTGCTGATTATGGCTGAAGAAAGCACAACCGGCGGCTTTGCTGCCGAAGTTATTGACGTTATCGGGAACACAGGTATGCATGGTGAAGCTAGCCAGATCCAGTGCAGGGTTCTGGAAGGCAGAGACAAGGGTCGTGTAATCACAAGGAACTGCGTTGGCCCTGTCCGTATCGGTGACATTCTGATGCTTCTGGAAACGTCAAGAGAAGCAAAGAAACTGACTACCAGGTAAAAAGATAAGCGGTGAAAATAAATGGAACAGAGGAAATGCTATTTTTGCGGACAGATGCTGGAGCCTGGTACCGGTAAACTCTACATCAAAAAAGATGGCTCCACCTATTTCATGTGCTCTTCCAAGTGCATGAGCAACTTCGCCCTTGGCAGGCTTCCGCGCCGCACCGAGTGGACTGAGAAAGGCAAAATCCAGTTGAAAAAAGCATAACTGCCGGAATTAGTTCAAATATAGCAAGGTGTGCATATGGAACAGACATACGTTATGGTGAAACCTGACGGAGTCCAGCGCGGACTTGTCGGAGAAGTCATCTCCAGAATCGAAAAGAGAGGGTTAAAGATTGTAGCCCTCAGAATGAATGTTATTGCCGAAGCCACTGCAAAAGAACACTACGGTGAGCACGCAGCAAGGCCCTTTTTCCCCTCCCTTATCGAGTTCATTACCTCCGGTCCCTCCGTATCAATGGTAGTTGCCGGAAAGGATGCGATTAAGGTTATGAGAGCAATAAACGGAGCTACAAACCCTGTGGACGCCGCTCCCGGAACCATTCGCGGAGACTTTGCTCTGGATGTGGGAAGGAATGTGGTTCACGCCTCCGACTCTCCCGAAGCTGCAGCAAGGGAAATTGCAATTCACTTTAAGGACTCAGAAATCGGGAAGTATTCCAGAGTCGATGAGGTCTGTCTGTACGAGTAATACAGGTACGCCAGAGCCTTTTTTCGTGCCATGGCACGAATCCGTTTATCCGGCACCTGTAAAATGGGTCCTTCCGGGGAAACCCGGACCCTTCTGGACCTGCAGTAAATAAGACGCGGGAATGAGAGAGGTTTTGTATATGACCGACAAGAAAAATCTCAGGACTCCTATAGTCTGCGTGATGGGGCACGTCGACCACGGGAAGACCACTCTGCTTGACAAGATAAGGGGTACTGCAATTGTCAGTGGGGAAGCCGGGGCTATCACCCAGCATATAGGAGCAACCGAAGTCCCTATAGATGTGATTGTCAACAAGCTCGGAGACCCAAGGTTAAGGGACCGTTTCATGGTTCCGGGACTGCTTTTTATCGATACACCGGGACACCACGCTTTTACAACCCTCAGGAGCAGGGGAGGCGCCCTTGCCGATCTTGCGATTGTTGTTGTTGACATAAATGAAGGCTTTAAACCCCAGACTTACGAAAGCCTGCAGATCTTAAAGCGGTTCAAGACTCCTTTTGTTGTCGTTGCTAACAAGATCGACAGGATTGGGGGCTGGGCTTCACACAAGGACATGCCTTTTGCAGCGACTTTCAAACAGCAGTCTCCGGATGTCCAGGGACGGCTCGAAACCAAGCTCTACGAGGTAATAGGCGAACTCTACAACCAGGGCTTTGCAGCCGAACGTTATGACCGGGTCACAAACTTCCAGAAAACTCTGGGTGTGGTCCCTGCAAGTGCTGTTACGGGAGAAGGTATTCCTGATGTCCTGATGGTGCTTTTAGGCCTTGCTCAGAAGTTCCTTGAGGCAAACCTGCAGTACAGTGCAAAAAACCCGGGTATCGGGACAGTCCTCGAGGTAAAGGAAGAAAAAGGGCTTGGAGCAACCCTTGACGTTATTCTCTACGATGGTACATTAAAGAAAGGAGATACTGTTGTTATCGGAAGCCTGGGAGAGCCGATCCGGACAAAGGTCAGGGCTCTTTTAAAACCGAGGGAACTTTCTGAAATCCGCTACGAGAGCAAGTTTAAGCAGGTGAGTAAAGTTACTGCCGCAGCCGGAGTAAAGATCTCCGCTCCCGGCCTTGAAGGTGCTCTTGCAGGTTCTCCCATAAGGGTTTCAACGGAAGAAAACCTTGAGGAGATTGTAGCCCAGGTAAAGTCCGAGATTGATGAGGTCAGGATTGATACGGGGTCAGTCGGAGTTATGATTAAAGCAGATACTCTCGGTTCCCTTGAAGCCCTTGTCCACGAGTTCCAGAAAGATGAAGTCCCTATCAGGAAAGCTGAGGTGGGAGACATTTCCCACAGGGATGCGGTTGAGGCTTCGACAGTTGAAGATCCCCTCTATTCGGTGCTTATAGGTTTCAATGTTAAGGTTCACCCTGATGCCAGGGATTTCCTGCAGGAAAGCACGGTAAAGGTGTTCACAAGTGACGTGATCTACCGCCTGGTCGAAGATTACCAGAAATACGTAAAGGAACAGCAGGAACTGGCTGAGAAGAAGATTTTCGAAACGATAATTCGCCCCGGAAAGTTCAAGATCCTTCCCGGATGCGTTTTCCGGCAGAGCAAACCCGCAGTCGTCGGGGTAAGAGTACTCGGCGGAGTCGTGCGGACAAATGCGGATGTCATGCTTGAAAACGGAAACGTTGTGGGCAAGATCAAAGGTCTGCAGTCCGAAGGAGAAAATATTTCTTCTGCAAAGGTAGGCAAAGAAGTTGCAATGGCAATTGAAGGTGCAACCGTAGGCAGGCAGATTAAAGAAGAAGACGTGCTCTATGTTAACGTGCCTGAAAGGCATGCCAAGGTTCTTGAGCACGAAATCTACGACTCCCTTTCAACCGATGAAAAGGAAACTCTCGATATTTTCCTGACCCTAAAACGGAAAGGTAATCCTTTCTGGGCAAAGTAATGCCTGAGATGCAGGGCAGCAGATCAGGGATTCGGCAGGGTTTCGAGAGATAATTATTCGGAAAAAAGTCTCAGGTAAATTCGGATAACTTTCGGATAAAAAAGGCAGATAAGGCAAAGGAAATATTACATATAAATCTGATTGGAGGATTTCACATGGCAAATTTCAAAGTTGTAGTTTCTGACCCAAAAGAAGGGCGTTCTTACCAGATCGACATCAAGGACGCAGAAGCAAATGCATTGATCGGAAAATCAATCGGAGACGTTGTTGATGGTGCCATTTTCGGGCTCACCGGCTACAAAGTCCAGATAACTGGCGGCTGTGACAGCAGCGGTTTCGTTATGAAGCCGGACCTCATGGGCCCCAGGAGACAGAGGATCCTGACCGCAACAGGCGTAGGATATACTCCAAAACTCCCCGGCCAGCGCAGGAGAAAGATGATGCGCGGCAAGGAAATTGCTCCTGACATCGTTCAGGTCAACGCCAAGATCGTTGAATACGGAAGCAAATCCATAAAAGCCCTTCTCGGCCTTGAAACCGCAGAAGAAGCTCCGACAGCAGAGTAAATTCAAGTTCCGCCCTCGGGCGGGATTTCAAATACTCATTTTACTCTTTTATTTAACACCTCTTTCATCTTCATACGTTAATCCCCCGTGCTTTCTACAGAAGTTAAAATACGTACAAGGTTCATTTGGTACTCTAACCATCTTGCTACTTTTGAAAAACCGATTGTTTTCCTTGAAACCCTGTTGTTGTCTTGCCTGAAAGTTAGGTTCTGTCTTTCAAGTAAACTTGTTGATATCTGTCTTTGTTCAATGTCATTCCCAAAGATAACCTTCTTCTCAATCTTCATAATTTTCCATTCGTAGAACTATTTTTTTTGACTATAACCCCATAGTTCGTCCATTTCTATCTTTGTTACATCAAGGTTCTTCATCAAATTATCATTTACTTTATCGCATTGTTCAGCTGCAAGAGCTAACCAACGAGTGACAGTAGCAGATTGTATCTCTAAAACTTCGGCAATAGCTTCGATACTCATTCCTTCCATAGCTATTTTTAGAGCTAAAAGGATTGTTTTTTCATTCTTGCGAAGATTGGAAAAATAAGAACCGGTATGGTCATTAAAAACTCTGCCGCAATGCTTACATTTGTATTTCCGAGTTTTCACGCCTCTGCTTTCATATGTTCCATTACCAATAACATTATCTTGACCTTTAAGCCCATAGAGATCACACTGTTCATTTGGACAAGTAATCTTAGTGAACTGTGGTTTTGAACCTCGTTTTCCCATGGAATTATGTATATCTCTAATATTATATAATGTCAACAAAATACAAATGGGCCACCAATTTTTGTATTAAATGCTGAATCAAAGACTGGAAAACCTTCACTATCAAAAAGAACACCGGTATTTGGATGTTTTGTTCCTGCAAGATGTCCGTTTTAAATAAGAGTTCCATCCTTGAGATACTTTTTTCCATCTGCCGTCTTATCCAGCAGCTTGAACAAATCTCCAACGTTATCCGCATGAGTAACCGTTTCCTCCACCGCTGTAACTGCAAGCCTTCCACCTGTAACACCCGGCGCCAGAGCGCATACAACATCAGTAGCGAGACCTATGTATGTCCACTTATCAGCGTTCCCGGTACGGATATCATTAATATCCATTGCAAGGAAAGCTAAATCAATGGCAGTCTCAACATAATGTCCGCTCGGATCAGTATACTTCACCGGATTATTCAGCGCATAAGAATACCTGTTCAAAGCCTGCGGATTATATGGGTCGGGAAGTATCGTATCCGGCTGAAAATAAGAGATAATCAAAAAAGAAGAAGTAGTATTTCTAAGCTAAAATGCAATATGATTTGCCAAGGTCAAATGTAGAGTGTACGATTTGAAAAATTAAGAATCATCAGGGAAAATAAAATACTCCCTGATTTGCTCTTAAATTTTTTATATATTACAGATAATTATTCTCTCAATTGATATTGCCTTCATTAATTAACTTGTAATATCTCTCTAATATTTTGATGGTATAAGATATGATTAAAAAATTTATTTCCATATGTGGATAGTCTTCAAGGTTTATTTTTGCGCTTAAGTCGTTGAGATTTTTTAGCCTCACTGAAACTAAAAAATCAATTTCCTCCCTTTTCACTTTTCTTGAAGACTCTACATCACTATACCTTGTAAGAATTCCATATACATCAGCTGATGCTAGGTCCAACTCAGCCCAAAGATCAATCTCAAGATCGTTTTCTGGAATGTCTCCTAGATGTACAAATCGAATTATATTTTTCATTTGATCCAACACATCTATTATTTCCTCTAACTTTTCCATACCCTCACCTCTTAGGATTTTTCGGATGATATGAGACTATTTTACCATCTTTTGTAAAGATACCCATTTCATTGTTACTCTTAGGTCCAACTACTATTTTTATACCTGTAGTCCCATCACTTAACCCAGTCTTTGTTATTTTTGTATTTCCTGGCAAATTATTTTTCTCATATTGTTTAAATAAATTTTCTGCATTAGTCGTATATTCTTCTATACTCATATCGATATTTCTACTCAATACATGTTTGTCATAATGATAATATAAACTATCTTCAACTGTTTTAGAGCTCTGTGCTGACCACTTGTTCAGCATTCGTTTATCAATTTTGTTCACAATTTTTCCAGAATCAATTACATTATCCACTTTCTTCTCTGCATCCGCCGTCTTATCCAGCAGCTTGAACAAGTCCCCAACATTATCCGCGTGAGTAACCGTTTCCTCCAGAGCCTGAACCCCAAGCCTTCCACCTGTAGCAACAGGCAGAGCAGCACATACAACATCAGTAGCGAGACCTATGTATGTCCATTTATCAGCATTCCCGGTACGAATATCATTGATGTCCATTGCAAGGAATGCTACATCAATGGCAGTCTCAACATAGTGCCCGCTTGGATCAGTATACTTTACCGGATTATTCAGCACATAAGAATACCTGTTCAACGCCTGCGGATTATACGGATCAGGAAGCATCGTATCCGGCTGAACGAAAACCCTGTACTCAGGCGAATAATATCTTGCACCGTAGTACATCAGCCCTGTATCAGCATCATTTTCCTGACCTGTAAACCCGTATTTCTCCAGCTCGCCTGACCTTACCTGTCCGTATGGGAAGTAATCGGTGCGTTCGACCTCAAGCCCATTCTCGTCAACCATCAGGGAAGTGCTGCCTATGTGATCGGAGAGGTACCACTCCATACTTTCGGATGTTTCTTTGGCTACGCGTTCATCATCGCGGAAGAAGTAGCTGGTAGAGATGCCGTTATCGATTTCGTAGAACTTGTTGATGTAATAGGTGAATTCTCCATCGGAATTCTGTTTCTTGATTCTCTGGCCGCTTGCATCGTACCAGTACTTTTCCACAAGGGAATTATTGCCAGAGTAACGGACCTCGCTTAACTGGTTGGCATCGTTGTAGACGTAGATAAAATCCTCATCGTCGACCAGGTTTCCGTTTGCATCATAGTCGAGGGTGTTTCCGTTGTAGGTAACAGGTGCGTGGGACGGGGTCGCAGAGTAGCCATAAGAGGAGAGTATTGTTCTGTCTCGGCTGAATAGATACCAAAAATAAATACTTCAGACATTTTGAGGGAATCTTATCTCTTTTCCATATTTTTCCCTGCCAGTTAGACCATCAATATTCCAATCGCTCTTGATGACAGTAAATGAATTGTTGTCCGAGTCTGGAATGATGACTATTGAATAGACATCTTCTTTCAATTTTTTTAGGCTTGATAAAGAATACTTAAATTCCGCTTCCTGATCACAAAATGTGTAGTCATACTTTGAATACTTATATATGCTCATCATTGTGTCAATTAACTCTTCCGTCATGTATCCTATTTCTTCCTTTGAGTGAGTTTCCAACAGATCTTCTTCTTTTATATCCAACAGAAAGCCAAAAAACTCAAATTGTTTTTCGAGCCTCATTATAAGATCAACGCCTCCACTTTTTAGTATGTCAGCATGAACTGCAACTTCTCCATAAAATCCTCTTGAAAAACTTTTATAGCAATCACGTGGGAAAAAAGGAGATGGAGAGTTTACTTCTTTCCAGTGTTCTCCCTCCAAATCTTCACTATATTTGATATTTTTGATGATCCCATCAAAATCCAAAAAATATTCAATTAATTTTTTTAATTCCTTCTCTATTTTATTATTAGTAATATCATCATACACAAGATTTGCAAATCTTTGTACTATTCCATAAGTAAGACCAATTGAGATGTAACTACCCATAGAAATCACTCTATTTTAAGTCCATTAGTTGTATGATACTTAATCTGTTCCCGACTGAATTTCCAGCCTCCAATATAGTTCCCAGAAAGATCTGTATATACTCCCACTCCTGTCTCCTTATTCAAATAAACATAAACATCTTGATTTTGTCTATAAGTCGATTTATAAACTTCAGGTGCAGTTATTATATGATTCTGAATAGCTTTTTCATATAGATCTCCATTAGCTTTATTCCAATTACCTTTTATTCCGAAATCACTTGCATGTTTCCATTCATGTTGTAATTTCGAACTTGTGATTTTTGTATTAGGTAAGTCCGTTCTTTTGATAACGTTGTAAATTTGGTTACTATTTTTAGCAACTTTTCCAGAATCTATCACATCGTCAACTTTCTTCTCTGCATCCACTGTCTTATCCAGTAGCTTAAACAAATCCTCAACGTTATCCACATGAGTAACCGTTTCCTCTAGAGCCTGAACTCCAAGCCTTCCGCCTGTAACACCCGGCGCCAGAGCACATACAACATCAGTAGCAAGACCTATGTATGTCCATTTATCAGCATTCCCGGTACGAATATCGTTAATGTCCATTGCAAGGAACGCTACATCAATGGCAGTCTCAACATAGTGCCCGCTCGGATCAGTATACTTCACCGGATTATTCAGCACATAAGAATACCTGTTCAGAGCCTGCGGATTATACGGATCAGGAAGCATCGTATCCGGCTGAAAAAAGAAGATGAAATTGACTGAATTATTGTTATTCAATCAATATCAGTATATTTCCTTAAACTCAATATGTTAATAGTATTTTGTCTATTCTTTTCCATTACTCTCTCAATCTCTTCAGGATCATGAACAGCACCTCAAATTTCTTCTAGTTCTTCCATGATTGCTCTTGAAATTTCATTGCTCCTATCTTCTGGTCCAAACAAAGAGTATTATTCTTTGAAATAGTTCTCAGCTTTAGAATAATCTCCTGCTCCAAGAGCAAAGTATCCTTTATAATGCGCCTTCCCTTTGCAAAGAGCACGATAAAGAGGTGGCACAACATCAGGATTATCTTCTTCAAGCATTTGCAAAACACTGCTGAAAGTAGAATACTTCTTTAAATAAGGGATGGAGTATTTAAGAATCACATCCCTTATTCCCAGCATAGATTGCTCTGTTGTTTCTTTATCTCCTTTAGGGAATTTCCAACTTAAAAGGCTCCACCCACAGGGAGCTTTATCGTGCATTCCCCCTGCAATTTCAGATGCAATGTCCTCCCTTATGTGAGGTTTAAAAAGTGGAAGATATCCCATATCTAAAATTCGATAGCCACCTTATTTTCCACTTGGAAAACCAATATACTGGAGCAGTTTATTATCCTCCGTCAATCGAATAAAATCAGTGGTTTTGTATGGAACAAAACCTTCTTCCTCCATTATATCTCCGACGTACTTTTTTGCAAACTTGTTAAATGCTTGTGCCACAGTTCTCACCCATTCATTTTACTCGAATAGTTTCTCCATTTTTGATCGTAGAAAACATGCACTTATTGCTGAGAAAGAAATAACTGATGGCTATGATTGTCGGTTTCATAAAATTTATTGATTTAATATAGCACATTATAACCATTCAGATTCTGCAGGTGTAATTTTTATCCGTGATTATATAAGGATCAGAGTACCTGACTTTACATTATTTTCCACTTTATTTTGAAGCTTCGAAAACAATGGAATATATATACTCTTCATCAGTATTTTTTTTTGCATATTTTTCTATGTAGGAAACAGCTTGTTCTTTACTTTCATCAATTGTTGCTTTTTCTCTAATATTTTCGCTTTCAAAATACCAACTATCACCCGTGCTTTCAATAACTTCATTGTTTAATGAAAAAACATCACCTCCCAAAATAATGAAACCATTGTTTGCCAGAAACTCAACGGTGGCGATTGATTCATCTGATTTCCATGCATAGTTGTAAATCCCAATTTCTTTTAAATCTACAGCTTTTTCTAGAAGAATTTCTGGGAAATAAGATGGAAATCCGTATTTTCTGTTCATTTTTTTACTCCTGTTAGTTTTTATAAGGCTTAAAAAGCCTGTGATTACACGTTGTTCCATCAGGTTCTATAATATACTCGAACACACCATTTTTTCCATCATAAGTTCCTTCAATACTCACTTTAGTTCTTAATACCCCATCTCCGCCTTTTAATCTTCCTACCTTCCCATAATTTCCATATTTGTCTACCTCAGTTGGGAAATTATGATAATCTCCTTTTTCCATCTGTTTCATAACCTTCTTAGTATATTCCAGGTTTTCTAAAGGATTTTTCTCCAGCCCTTCCATTGGCTTTATGGAAACATCATCTGATAGTTTGATGAAATTATTGGCAACTTTAAATCCCTTCTCTGCTTTCTTCTCACCATTAACAACAGTATCTACAGAATCCGCTGTCTTATCCAGCAGCTTGAACAAGTCCCCAACGTTGTCCGCATGAGTAACTGTTTCCTCCAGAGCCTGAACCCCAAGCCTTCCGCCTGTAACACCCGGCAGAGCAGCACATACAACATCAGTAGCGAGACCTATGTATGTCCATTTATCAGCATTCCCGGTGCGGATATCGTTAATGTCCATTGCAAGGAAAGCTAAATCAATGGCGGTCTCAACATAATGTCCGCTTGGATCAGTATACTTCACCGGATTATTCAGCGCATAAGAATACCTGTTCAACGCCTGCGGATTATAAGGATCGGGAAGCATTGTATCCGGCTGAACGAAAACCCTGTACCCAGGCGAATAATACCTCGCACCGTAGTACATCAGCCCTGTATCAGCATCATTTTCCTGCCCTGTAAACCCGTATTTCTCCAGCCCGCCTGACCTTACCTGTCCGTATGGGAAGTAATCGGTGCGTTCTACCTCAAGCCCGGTTTCATCAACCATCAGGGAAGTGCTACCTATATGGTCGGAGAGGTACCACTCCATGCTTTCGGATGTTTCTTTGGCTACGCGTTCGTCATCGCGGAAGAAATAGCTGGTGGCAATGCCATTATCGATTTCGTAGAACTTGTTGATGTAATAGGTGAATTCTCCATCGGAATTCTGTTTCTTGATTCTCTGGCCGTTTGCATCGTACCAGTACTTTTCCACGAGGGAATTGTTAGCGGAGTAACGGACCTCACTTAACTGGTTGGCATCGTTGTAGACGTAGATGAAATCCTCATCGTCTACCAGGTTTCCGTTTGCGTCGTAAACGAGATTGTTTGCAACATAAGTAGCAGGAGCATGGAACGGTGTCTGAGCGTATTCATAAGGAGCCATCCCATGACTGGGCATCTCATTATAGGAGGTCCCGACAAGACCTGGGATTTCATCACCGGAGGAAGTTCCGACAAACTCGATACGTCCATACCGGTCATAGACGAAGTCTCTCTGGTAGATCCGCGTGCCATTGGATGACATATATGCGCTGACAAGCCTGTCAAGGTCGTCGTATCCGTAGGTTTTTACGGTATTTTGGGTGTTGTCCGCGATCTCGAGGACATTGCCTACGTTGTCGAAATCGTAGTTGAGGTCCTGGAGGCCTGCGGAATAGATTCTGTCCAGCAGCAGTTTTTGACTGTCGTAGGTGTAGGTTGTGATTACGCCGTTGGAATATTCCTTTCTTGTGATCTGGTTCCTTGCGTTGTAGTCAAGGTCGTCAATCACGCCGTCAACGCTTTCAAGAAGGGTCTGCGCATTGTATGTCAGGCTGACGGCTTCGCTGTTCGGGTAGGTGATTCCTGTGACCCTGTCCATGCTGTCATAATCATAGGACGTGGTGTAGGGTGTACCGTCAATGGTTAAGGTTTCGCTTTCTACCCTGTAGCGCAGGTCGTAGTCGTAACTTGATGATGCGGGTCCTTTTGTTACCCGGGAAAGCGTACCGTTAAATTCAAGGTCGTAGGTGAAACTGATGTCCTCATCGTTAGGGTAATCTATTGCAGTAACCCTGTCCAGGTCATCATAACTGAGGATTGTCGAAACTCCCCGTGAATCGGTCTGGTTTATCAGGTTTCCGTTCAGGTCGTATTCATAGGTCCAGCTGCCCATGTCAGAGTCGTCCATTGCCACTTTCCTGCCGAGGGAATCGTAGGTGAAATAAACACTGGGCGGAGCCTGAGGGTCATTGAAGCCCGGCGTAATCTCGATGAGATTATTCAGGGCATCGTAACTGTAGGATGTAACGTAAGTTTCGCCTTCGTTAAACTCATATACCTTGACAATATTTCCGAAAACATCACTTGTTAGTGTTTTGTCAACGCCGTTCTGGTTGGTAATCGTGGTGTCGTCAAGGTTGTAATCGTATGTCAGGGTAGTGCCGTCAGTATTGGTGATAACCGTTGGCCGTCCGGTTGCATCGTACTCGTAGGTTACGGATAAGCCGGTTTGGTCCGAATAATGCGGGACTTCGGCACTTTCTACAAGGCCCAGTTCGTTATATGCGGTGTTCTGGATAATCCAGCCATCTTCCCCTTCATACTTTTTCTGGATCAGTTGACCGAAGCCGTCGTATGAGTCGGTGGAGTCGAACGTGGAATAAGTATTCTCTCCACTACTATCCTTTGTTCTGGTTGAAATCATTTCGGGCGCTGCACCATCCAGATAATATATGTATTCTGTAGACGGCGAACTCAAGCTATCGTAAGGTTTTATCACCTTTGTTATCCTGTGCAGGTTGTCATAGGTATATTCGGTAGAGACACTATTGCTGTCTGTTATTTTTGTGATCCTGCCAAGGTCGTTGAATTCGTAACACTCTTTTTGACCCAGGACGTTTTCAATGGAAACGGGGTATAAATGGTTTGCATCATACTCTATGTCCTTTGAAACCCCTTCCGGGTTCGTAATCCGTATTATGTTTCCATATGCATCATAATCGTACAGAACATTGGGATTATCTCCCATATTGTTCCATGATACTGTTTTAGTGAGCTGCCCTTTGCTGATGGCACTGTTGTCATTTGTTTCGTCATAATAGTACCATGATTCGCTCTTCTTTACATGATCGGAGTCTTCCACCCATTCATGAGTTTTTTTCCCGAGGATCCACGGATTTACTGCATTGGCATATCCAAAATGGTAATATTTTCCATCTCCGGTAGTATCCACGTCCCCGTAATCTGTTATGGAAAGCGGGTTCCCGTAATCGTCATACTCGTTATATTCAATGAAAGAGGACCAGCCGGCTGAACTGGACGGGTTCTGTACAAGCCCGTCAAACTGTGTTTTGGACTCCGAGTCCAGCAAAATCAGGTTGACATCAGGGTATATTTCCTGAGCAGTATATTCCATGTTCAGGGAACTGTAAAGGTTTCCGTTTTTGTCCCGGACTTCAGTATGATGTTCGATGCCCTTGAGGACGTTGTCCTGGTGGAAAAAGTGCTTTACTATCGAATATTCGTTTTCAACGGTGACCTCGCCAAATCCTCTGAATTCGATTTCTTCCGGTGGGTCGAAGTACTGCATTCCGTTTTTATAAGTGTAATCGGTTGTTGAAACGACGCTTCCCGTGCCTGTAATTCCATTATCCCTTGTCACACTGCTTGTGACCCACATACTCATGGCCAAATCCGAAACGCTGTCTTCCCCGGTGTTATCGAAGAGCGTAGAAGGTTCATATTTTATGGCCGTGCTTCCACCGGTTGGGTGCTGTATTTTTTTGAGCAGACCTGGAGTTTTGTAATTTTCCGTGCTCTCAGTGTTAGTGTTTATCCAGGTATAGTAATCACCATAACCTGCTTTGACAATATCTGTCAGCCCGTCCCCGTTCAAATCTGCAAAGCGCACTCCCTGGCCTTTGCCGTAGCTTGCGAACAATACAGGAGAATTCCATGAGTTATCCCTTTCCCAGCCATTGCCAGTGTTTATCCAGGCATCGTAAGTGTACCCGACATCATTATAATAACTCTGAAGAATGTCAGCCAAACCGTCTCCGTTGACATCCACTAAACCTACACCCCGATCGGATCTGAGAGATACTGGAGACGCCCAGGAATTATCCTGTTCCCATCCACTTCCGGTGTTTAACCATGCAGAATCTAGTTTAGCGATATCGACAAGTCCGTCTCCATTAAGGTCAGCGAGTTGTACTCCTTTATCAAGACTCTCGTATGTGAAGTAAGTAGGCGGGTTCCATGAATTATCCTGTATCCAGCCTGCACCGGTATTGAGATAAGCATCATAGTACAATCTACTACCACTTTTGTAACCCTTAATTATGTCAACTAGTCCGTCTCCGTTGACATCTAAAACTCTTACACCATAATCTTTTAACCAGCCAAAACGCAGTGGAGGTATCCACGAGTTATTTTGTTCCCATCCGACGCCGGTATTCAACCAGGCAGAAGAAATGTCAGTCCCATGCTGGATAATATCAACCAATCCGTCTCCATTGACATCCGCAAGGCGTGCACCCGTATCGTGCGTATAATCTCTGAAATATGTTGGCGGTTCCCAGGAACTATTCAGTTCCCAACCGTCTCCGGTGTTTATCCAGGTTGAACACCTGATTCGACTAAGATCATCTTTATAACCTTGAACGAGGTCTTCCAATCCGTCGCCATTGACATCTACAAATCGTATCCCCTTGTCTCTTCCTGACAAACAGGCAGGTGATATCCAGGAATCACTTTCTTGCCATCCTCCGGTAAGGGAGTCATATTCAAAAACAGTAGGTTGGAATTCTTCATTGTTTAATCCTGTTTTTGTAATGGATTTCAGGTGTAATTTTAACTGTTGGGTTTCGTAATCAAGATCATATTTCCAGAGAACGGTTTCATCGTTACGGACAGTAATACTGGAGATCAAGTTTTTTTCGATGATTTTGTTGCTATATTCGTAAATAGTGAAAACACGTGGTTTTTCCGTGAACTCAAAATCAATAACTGCATGATTGTCGTTGTAGGTTATGCTGTCAAGATATGTGCTTCCTACTTCTCCACTTACCGGATTTTCAAGATACGTATATTTAATCTGGTTGCCATTAACATCCTCTACAAGATCGAGCCACCATTTACTGACATAATTTCTTGAGGCAACGGAGTTTCTTTGTTCGGAATCAGTGTTATAACCAAAACGATATTTTGTCCCGTCCGGTATGTTGAGGATCCAGTAGTCTCCAAAAGAATTGCTGCTGGTTGTACTTTTTTCAATTTTCATAAAGCTTTCAGTTTCGGTATGATATGAATCATCCTCTTCCACATAAACGAGTTTGTAAGTTGAACCGTCCAAAACGAGAATAAATCTATCGTCATTTGTGTTTTCAGGAGTGTACCTTGTATCCCTGATAATGCAGTTCTCATTCAATGACCAGCCCATTCCAAGTGAACCGTATGTTCCTTTTGAGCCTGTGGCACTGGAATAGGTTAGAGAAACCTCCGGTTCTAATCCGGCTCTTCCTTTTAAAGTTTCAATCGGATAAGAATAGACAAAAGAACCTGTAAACAGGCTTGTGTCAAAGTAATTGTTCTCATTTTCCAGGTTAGGACTAAGATATGCTTTGGCATCCTTTAAAGGCGCCTCATCTCCGGAAGCTTTAGTTGCAGTTGATATAGTATCTGCAGAAACAGTTTCCGTATCCTCGTCCACGCTTTCACTATCAGGATCGGAAATTGTTTCACTAGTTTCTTCCTCAGATTCTATTGTGTTTTCATTATTTTCCTCGTGGGAATCAGAGTCAACTTGTGAACTCTCAGGACTTATGTCCTGGCTTGCCTCTGTGTTTTCAAGACAATATACATTCGGTGTGAGCAATATAATAATCATTAAAATTGAAAACAG